>NZ_JBALHR010000004.1:0-414472 GCF_036964905.1 Gemmobacter denitrificans | reverse complement strand
TTTTGCCGTGGTCAACGTGGCCGATCGTGCCGATGTTGACGTGCGGTTTCGTCCGTTCAAACTTTGCCTTTGCCATTGCGGCCCTCGTGGATTGGGGGGCCCATCTGAAAAAGGCCCGATCTACACGGGGGGCGACTTATCCATGATGGCGGGGAAAATCAAGCCTCACTTGGCAGCGGGGGCCGGGGTTTCCCCCGCAGGCGCGGGCGTTTCGGCAGGCGCAGGCCTGGATGCCTCCACCTCGGTCGGCTTTGTGCCGGGACGCGCCGGTTTCGGTGGCAAGCCGAACCATTCCGGGTTTTCCAGGAACCAGCCCTCAACCGCCTTGGCGGCATTGTAGGCCAGCGCTTCCATCTGCTGTTCGCGCGTCTTGGTCAGGCCGGTGCCGATCACATTGTCGCCGTCGAAGCTTTCGAAAATCGTGAGCTGCTTGCCTTCGGCGTTCAGCTTCTTGCCGGCAGCGTCATCCCAGACATTCGCCGTCACCACCAGCACCGATTTCGGCGCCGCAACCACCGGGATTCCGGGCGGGGCAAGCGCATAGGCTTCGACTGCGATGCCGATGTTATACACCTTGGTGCCTTCGTACCGGCCAAAGCGATCCGCCACGGCCTTTTTCATGGCGGCTTCCCATTCTTCGGGCGTGGCCGCGCGCGAAATCGGCACCTTCTGCACCTTGTCGGCCACCACGATATTGTGGCCCAGAACGAAATTCCCCAGATCGACCGGCGGTTCGGCCAGATCGTTGCGTGCGCAGGCGGCCAGCAGGCACAGGGCGGCAGTCAGGGCAAAGCGGCGCATCGGGGTCTCCATCCGGGGTGCCGGGTTGGCATAGCCGCTTGCTGCGCGCCGCGCAACGGGCCGCATTGGACAGCTGCGCCGGGCCGCCTATATCATAGGGTCAGAGGTGCCCGATGACAGCCGAGACACGCCTGCCCCCGCTGCCGGACCGTCCGCCCGAACGGCTGCCTATTGGTGTGCCCGTGCGGGTGCCCCTGCACAGTGCGCCCTTGGGTATCCTTGGGTCCTTTTGGGCCGGACGGCGCAATGTGCTGGAACTGATCCCCGAAATCGCCACCCATGCTCCGATCCTGTCCGGGGCAACCCCGCGCCGCTGGCATATGGTGATGGACCCCGAAGCGCTGAAACAGGTGCTGCGCGACCGGGTGGAGGATTACCCCAAAAGCGTGGTCACCAAGCTGATCCTGGAGCCGGGCATCGGTGACAGCCTGTTCATCGCCGAAGGGCAAAGCTGGCTCTGGCAGCGCCGCACGGCCGCGCCGGTCTTTGCCCATCGCCACATGGCCGCGCTTGGCCCGGTGATGACGGCCGCCGCAGAACGGGCGCTAGCCCGTATTGCCGCAGCAGGCCCCAGGGCGGTGAACCTGTTCGACGAAATGGTCACCACCACCTTCGAGGTGATCTCCGACGTGACCTTTGCCGGGGGCGAAGGTTTTGCCCGCGACGAAGTGCATCGCGCCATCGAACATTACATTTCCGGCACGGCGCGACTGTCGCTGTTCGATATTCTGGGCCTGCCCGCCTGGGTGCCGCGCCCGGGCCGCTTGCTGGCCCGGTCCTCGCTTGCCGACATGAAGCGTGTGGCAGACCGCGCGATCTAGGGGCGGCGCTTGACGGGCGCGCATCTGCCGCCCGACCTGCTGGACCTGCTGATGGCCGGATCAGACCCGGAGAGCGGGCGACAGATGACCACCGCGGAATTGCGCGACAATCTGCTGACCTTCATCGTGGCCGGGCATGAAACAACGGCGCTGACCCTGTCCTGGGCGCTGTATCTGTGCGCCTTCGATCCCGGCGTGCAAGACCTGCTGCGTGCCGAGGCGCAGGCGCAACTGCAAGGCCGGGTCGCTACGGCTGCGGATGTGGCCCATCTGCCCTACACCCGTGCTGTCATTGAAGAAACGCTGCGACTTTACCCGCCTGCGGGCTTTCTGGCGCGCACGGCGCGGGTGGCTGACAGGCTGTGCGGGCGCGAGGTGCGGCGCGGCGATACGGTGATGCTGCCGGTCTATGCGGTGCATCGCCACCATGCCCATTGGCCCGACCCCGACCGCTTTGATCCGACCCGCTTTCTGGACAAACGCCCCGAACGCTACACTTGGTTGCCCTTCGGCGACGGACCACGCATCTGCATCGGCGCGAATTTCGCCATGCAAGAGGCGGTGATCATCCTCGCGTCGCTGCTGCAGCGGTTCCGCTTTGCGCCCGTTCCGGGGCGTGATCCTCGGCCGGTCATGATCCTGACACTGCGGCCCGAAGGTGGTGTCTGGTTGACGGCCAGCGCGGTCTGAACCCATAGGGGCCGTGATCGGGATTTCCGGACCGGGTGAAAACGTCGCCCTCTGACAGGCATGTCGTTTTTGGCCAATTCGGGTCGGTCAGCATGGGTTATCGCGCCGCTTCCGTGGCATTCATGGGAAAATTCTTCAGCGCGCACGGAGTCGCCCATGAAAACCCATGTCAAAGCCCTTGTCGTCGGCGGTGGCGCCGTCGGGAACGGCATCGCCTATCACCTCGCCAAGGCCGGATGGGACACGATGCTGGTGGAACGTGACGAGCTGACCTCCGGCTCGACCTGGCACGCAGCGGGCCTGCTGCCGCTGTTCAACATGTCCTATGCCACCACCCATATCCACAAATACTCGGTCGATTTCTACAAATCGCTCGAGGCCGAGACCGGCCTGAATGCCGGTTTCGCCGTGGTGGGCAACCTGCGCATGGCGCAGCGTCAGGAGCGCATGGATGAATACATGCTCTACTCCTCGGTCGCCGAAACCGCCGGTGTGTATCACGAATTCCTGTCGCCCAAGGAAATGAAAGACCGCTGGCCGCTTCTGAACACCGAAGACCTGATCGGCGCGCTCTATCACCCGCAAGACGGCTATATCAACCCGGCCGACGTGACCCAGGCCATGGCAAAGGGCGCGCGTCAGCACGGCGCCACCATCGAGCGCAAGGTGCAGGTGGATGGCTACCGCTGGACCGGCTCGGAATGGGTCGTTTCCTGCACCCGCATGATCGAAAAGGGCGGCATGCTGATCCCGGGCGAAGAAAAGTTCGAGATCGTGGCCGAACACGTGGTCACCGCCACCGGCAACCACGCACAGCGCACTGCGCGCCTTCTGGGCGTGAAGATCCCGGCCATTCCGGTGGAACACCAGTTCATCGTGACCGAGCCCGATCCGATGCTGCAAGAGTTCCGCAAGAACAACCCCGAACACCCGGTTCTGCGCGACGCCGATGCCAAATGGTATGTCCGCGAAGAGCGCGGCGGCTGGATCCTTGGCCCCTATGAGGCCGGCGCGCCCGCCCGCTTCCTCTATGACGTGCCGGAATCGTTCCGCGCCGACCTGTTCCCGCTCGATCTGGAACGGATCGAGACGGAATACATGTCGATGATCCACCGCCTGCCCTCGTCGGAAACCGTGGGTCTGAAAGACGATTTCAACGGCCCGATCTGCTACACCCCCGATGGCAACCCGCTCGTGGGTCCGGTTCCCGGCCTGCGCAACATGTGGATCGCGGAAGGCTTCAGCTTCGGCATCACCGCCGCAGGCGGCACCGGGTATTACCTCGCCCAGATGATGGTGAATGGCGAAGCCGAGATCGACATGGCCTCGCTCGATCCGCGCCGCTATGGCCAGTGGATGACCACCGAATATGCCGCGCGCAAGAATGAGGAATGCTATGAGCACGTCTTCATCCTGCACCACCCCGATGAGGAGCGCGAGGCTTGCCGCCCGCTGCGCACCGCGCCTGCCTATGACCGCCAAAAGGACATGGGCGCGCAATTCGGCCAGGTGAACGGCTGGGAACGCCCGAACTACTATGGCCCGAAAGATGCACCCGCCTCCTTCGACCATGACGGCCGCTCGTTCCGCCGTGGCACCTGGTGGCCCTTCGCCAAGGCCGAGGCCGAGGCCGTGCGCTCGACCGTGGGCATCATCGACGCCACTGCCTTCACCAAGCATCTGGTGCGTGGCCCCGGCGCGACCGCCTTCCTCGACCACTTCACCTGCAACAAGCTGCCGACCGTTGGCCGCATCAACCTGACCTATGCGCTGACCGATCACGGCACCACCCGCACCGAATACACCATCGTGCGGCTGAAGGAGAATGAGTACTACATCATCTCCGCCGGTGCCTGGACCTCCTATGACAGCGACTTCCTGCTGAAATCGGCGGAAGATTTCATGGGCAATGGCGGCGGCTATGTCGATATCCATGACGTGACGACCCAATGGGGCGTCTATGCGCTGGCAGGCCCGAATGCCCGCGCCCTGCTCAAGGACATCGTCAAGGACGCCGACCCGGAAACCGTGTTGTCGAACAAGCGCTTCCCCTGGCTCAGCTACCGCGACATCGAACTGGGCATGTGCCCGGTCCGCGCGGTGCGCGTGGCCTATACGGGCGAGCTGGGTTGGGAACTGCACTACCCGATCGAGTTTGGCCGCTACCTGTGGGATCTGATCTGGTCGGTGGGCGAAAAGCACGGCCTCAAGGGCGTGGGTGCGCGCGCCCAGAACTGGCTGCGTCAGGAGAAATCTTACCGCGCCTTCGGCAACGAGCTCGGCCGTGACGCGACCCCGCTGGAAGCAGCCCTCGACCGCTTCGTGGACCTGTCGAAAGACTTCCGTGGCAAGCAGGCCATGCTCGACACCGGCGTGCGCTTCAAATGCGTCACCGTGCTGATCGACGGCCCGGCAGATGCCGATCCGTGGGGCAAAGAGGCCATCCTGAAAGATGGCGTCAAGGTGGGCCGCCTCACCTCCGGCGGCTGGTCGGTCGCCTTCAACAAGCAGATCGGCATGGGCTATGTCAGCCCCGAACTGGCCGAGGTCGGCACCAAGCTGAAGGTAAAGATGCTGCGCCAGGAATGGGATGCCGTGGTGGTGGAAGACAGCCCCTTCGACCCCAAGAACGAGCGCATCCGCGTCAACGGCTAACGGCCCTGACCGAATGGAAAGGCGCGCCCTCCCCGGCGCGCCTTTTACTTTGGTGGATTGCACCTTACCGCACGGTGCCGCATCCTGTGTGCATGTACCCCCTGCCCCAACTGACCACCGCGCGCCTGACCCTGATACCCGTCACCCCGGCGGATGAGGCAGAGTTGGCCGGGCTGGAAACTGACCCCGAAGTGATGCGCCATCTGGCTGGGGGCGATTACCTGAAACCGCGCGGCACTGAACCCGAGGTTCTGGCAGCGCGCTTGCGCACGGATGGGGCGTTCATCGGCTGGTTCGCGCTGTTTGACGACGGCGTGGTCAAAGGGCTGCGTCAGGGCGAACTGGGCTATCGCCTGCACCGCGCCTTCTGGGGGCAGGGGTTGGGCAGCGAAGGGGCAAGGGCATTGGCCGATCAGGCCCTGACCTGGCTCGGCTTTGATCTGCTGCGTGCCGAAGTGGCCACAGCCAATACCGGATCGCGCCGGGTTCTGGAAAAGGCGGGGTTCGCTCTGGCAGGCCCGGTCTGCCAGGATGAACTGGCCTATGAACGGCGCTGATACGCCGTTCACGCCTTTTGCGCGCACCTATGGTTTCAGGGCTGGGCGCGGCGGGCCAACCAATCGGCCCATTCCCCCTGATTTCCGGCAAAGACGTTGATATCGACCTCGCCCGCAATGCCCGGGATCAGGCCGGTTGAGGTGTATTGCCAAAAGGCCCAATGCTGACCGGGATAGCGATCCGACGGATGCGCCGCGACCGACCGCAGCCAGAAGTCAGTGCCCCGCAACTTCCACATCTGGTTGTCTTCGTAGAAATCCACCGTGGTATACAGGATCGGCGCCGTGCCGTAATGGCGGGTGAACAGGCGGATCAGCACCTCGGCGTCGGCGCGAATTTCCGCCGCCGGGCGGCGGATGGTGCAGGTCGGGCTGTCGGGTGTCCATTCCATGTCGATCACCGGGGGCAGATCACCCGACCGGCGCGGCACATTGCGGAAGAACCACGCCGCCTGCTCTTCCGGCGCCCGGCAATGATAGAAGAAGTGATAGGCCCCGCGCCGCACGCCCGCCCGGCCCGCGCCGCGCCAATGGCTGTCGAACATTTCGTCCACCCGGTCGCCGCCCTCGGTCGCCTTGATGAAGGCGAAGTTCACCCCGTTGGCCCGCGCCGTGGCCCAATCCACCGATTTCTGGAACCGCGCGACATCAATGCCATGAACAGGATGGCGGTTGCGCGCGATTGCAGTTTCAGGATGCGGGTCGGCATCCCCGAAATTCGGGGCCACCACCGCGGACGGGGCCACGGGCGCAACAGGAGCAGAGCGCCCACCGCCCCCGCCACAGCCCGCCAGAAGGGAAAGCGACAGCAGGACAGCTAGGGGCAAGCGCATGACAACCTCAAGTGAATGCGAAACAATTGCCGCCATACTTGCCGATCCAAGGCCGATTGTCACCGGGATAACGACAGTTGAAGTCAGCCCGCCAGCTCATCCCAGCAGGCCAGCGCATGACCGGCATACATGACCGCCGGGCCACCGCCCATCTGCACCGCCATGGCCAGAACATCGCCCAGTTCCTCGCGCGAGCCGCCCGCCTTCATCAACGCCTCGACATGGAAATTGATGCAAGGTTCGCAGCGCAGCACGATGGCCATGCCAAGGGCGATAAACTCTTTCTGCTTCACATCCAGCGGGCCATTATCTTTGGCCGCCTTGGACAGCGCGCCAAAGCCCGCCATCGCCTCGGGGATCAGCTTGTTCATCACGCGCAATTCGTTGCGCATTTCGGTGATCTTGTCCTTGTAGGCCATCCTGCCCTCCGTTCTCTGACCGCAGAGGGGTGGCATGGCATCAGGGATGCGGCATTGATGTATGTCAAATCTTGAATATGACTGCAGCAAGATTGTTGGCGGGCATCTGGTGCCAATCCACGCCGCAGCCCTGTGCTTCAAGCCGCGCGGTGATCCAGGCCTGATCCTTGTACCCGATGGCCGGGTCTTGCGCCCGCAAGCTGGCATCAAGGGCCGCGTCACCCGGGCTGGTGGCAAGGCCATCGCGCAGAAATGGCCCATAGACCAGGGCCCGCCCCTGCGGGGCCAGAACGGCGGCGATCCCGTTCAGCGCAGCGGTGCAGGCGGGTTCGGGGATCAGATGCAACAGGTTCACCAGCAGCACCGCATCCCACTGCCCCCAACCGCCTGCCCAGCCCGGCTGCCCGGCATCAAGCAGGCGCGGCGAAAGAACCCGGTCCTGCCCAGTGGCCCATGCGGTGATTGAAGCAAAGCGTTCCGCCGTCACATCCGTGGGTTGCCATGTCCAGCCCGGCAGCGCATCGGCAAAGGCGCGGGCATGTTGGCCAGTGCCGGACGCAATCTCCAGCATGCGACCCTCGGCGGGCAGGGTTGCGCGCAGCAGATCAAGGATCGGCCCTGCATTGCGGCTGGCCGAGGCGGCGGTGATCCGGCCATCCGGCCCGGGCTGCGCCCCGCTGTCGGGCAGGGTGAGTGTCATGCAAAACGCTCCGGCGAAAGCCGATCAGCCAGGGCCACCCCCACGCCGGGCGGGCGCCCCGCCAGCAGATCGACCACCAGCCCGGCCATGGCGGGCGAGGTCTGGAACCCATAGCCACCCTGCCCCGCCAGCCAGAAGAAATCGGGCTGCCGTAGATCGCGGCCTACCACCGGCACCCGGTCGGGCGCGAAGGTGCGCAACCCCGCCCAATTGGCAATCAGCCGGGTCACGGGTTCGGTCACGCGTTCTTCATAGCGGGCGAGACCCTCGGCCAGTACCATGTCATCGGCCCAGGCATCATGCGGGGCCTGCGGGTCTTCCTCGGCCGGGCTGACGATCAGGGCACCGGCATCGGGCTTGGCATACCAGCTTTCCCCGCAGCCAAAGATCATCGGCCAGCGGCTGACATCATGGCCACCCGGCGCCGGAATGCGGGCCATCGACCGCCGATAAGGGGTAAAGCCCAGCGGCGAGATACCGGCCATCTGCGCGATCTCGTCAACCCATGCCCCGGCGGCATTGATCAGGGTGCGGCCCGTCACCTCGCCCTGTTCATGCACCACCCGCCAATGCCCGGCCTCTCGCGTGATCGCCCGAACCCTTGCCCGGGTCAGCAGCGCGCCCCCCGCAGCCCGCAGCCGCTTTTGGTGGGTCTGCAGCAACAGATCGGTGTCGATATCCCAGGCATGCACGCCATAGGCCACCTGCGCCACCGTGTAGGGGTTCAGGATCGGCACCATGGCCTGCGCCTGCGCAAAGGGGATGCGGTCGAGATGAAAGCCGGTCACATCGCGATCAAACTCTGCCGCCTGATCGGCCCCGGCCAGCACCATCAGCCCCCTGTCGGACAGGATGCCCGGCATGGCACGGAACGCCGCCTCAGAGGCCAGCGACAGTTCGACCACCGGCGGCAGGCCATAGCGCGGCTCATACAGCGCGGCAGAGCGGCCCGAGGCATGATGCGCCGGATGCGCCTCGGCCTCCAGCACGGTGACAGACCCCAGTTGCGCCAGCTCGGCGGCGGCAGACAGGCCGGCAATGCCCGCCCCGATTATCAGAAAATCCTGTGTCATGCCGCGCAGCGTGGCACGCCGCGACGGCGCAGAAAAGGGGCCCAGCACGCTTTCGTCATATAAAAAGATCGGGATACCCTGCCATCAGACCCGACCTTGAAAGCGGCATTGGGGGTGCTGGCACAAGAATACCAACGTCAGACATGAAAGGCCGGTCGTTCCAGAATTTCAACGTTTCTACGACTCGCTGCAAAAGCTAATGTGGCGCATCGTGTCGATCCGCCGCCGCTCAGGCAAAGTAAGAAACCCTTTAAACGAGAGGCCCGGAATTCGGCAGGTGCCTTCCCCAAATGCGCTCCCGAACAACAAGGCCCGCCTGTTCAGGCGGGCCTTGTCCGGTCATGTCAGGCGCATCACTTCGGAATGTCGCCGGTGATGCCTTCGACGTAGAAGTTCATGCCCAGCAGATCGCCATCCGGCGCGGTGGCGCCTTCGGCCAGCCAGGGGCTGCCATCCTGTTTGTTGATCGGCCCGGTGAAGGGGTGATAGGTGCCCGCCGCGATGGCGTCGCGCATCGCCTCGGCCTCGGCCTTCACATCGGCGGGCACGGCATCGGTGATTTCACCGATCAGCACTTCGCCGCCCTTGATGCCTTCCCAGGCATCCGCCTGTGCATAGGTGCCATCCAGCAGCGCGCCCACACGCTTGACGTAATAGGGACCCCAATTGTCGATGATCGACGACACGCGCGGGCTGGGCTTGTAATCGGCCATGTCCGATGCCTGACCAAAGCCGATCACGGCGCCATTGGTCTTGGCCGCTTCGGCCAGCGGGGCGGTGCTGTCGGTATGGCTGGCGATCACATCCACGCCCTGATCGATCAGCGCCTTGGCCGCATCGGCCTCTTTCGCCGGATCGAACCAGGTGAAGGCCCAGACGACGCTCAGTTCGACATTCGGGTTCACCTTCTTGGCATGCAGGTAATAGCTGTTGATGCCCATCACCACCTCGGGGATCGGGAAGGACCCGATGTAACCGATCTTGTTGGATTTGGTCATCTTGCCCGCGATATGGCCCTGCACCGCCCGGCCTTCATAGAAGCGCGCATTATAGGTGCTGACATTGGGATGTTCGCGTTTGAAACCGGTGGCATGTTCGAACTTCACATCGGGGAACTTGGCCGCAACCGCATTGGTCGGGTCCATGTAACCGAAAGAGGTGGTGAAGATGATGTCACAGCCGCCAAGCGCCATCTGGGTCAGCACGCGTTCCGCATCAGCGCCTTCCGGCACGTTTTCCTGCCACTGGATTTCGACCTTGTCACCAAAGGCCTTCTGCACATCCAGCGCGCCCTGATGATGCTGGAAGGTCCAGCCGCCATCGCCGATCGGCCCGACATAGACGAAGCAGGCCTTGGTCTTGTCCTGGGCCAGCGCCGCCGCACCGGAGAAAGCCATCGACAGGCCAAGGGCCGCCGAGGCCAGAAGATGTCTGCGTTTCATTCGTTTACTCCCTGTTGGGCCTTGCGCCCTGTTGCAGTCCCGCGCCCGCTCAGCGGGCGGCATGAAAGTTCTGTCCCAGACAGGCCGGGGCATTGAGCGCCGCCCGCCCCCGGCCTGACGACATGATGACCAGTACCAGAATGGTTATCAGATAAGGCGACATCGACAAGTACTCCACCGGGATGGCCGACCCCGCCGCCTGCAGATTGAGCTGCAGCACCGATATGCCGCCGAAAAGCCAGGCACCCAGCAAGACCCGCCACGGCCGCCAACTGGCAAAGACCACGATGGCCAGTGCGATCCAGCCCGCGCCGGCGGTGATGCCATCGGTCCATTGCGGCACGCGGATCAGGCTGACATAGGCCCCGCCCAGCCCCGCCAACGCCCCGCCGAACAGAATGGCCATCACGCGGATGCGCCGCACCTTGTAGCCAAGCGCATGGGCGGCGTCATGGCTTTCGCCCACGGCCCGCAGGATCAGCCCGGCGCGTGTGCGCCGCAGGGCAAGCCATATCCCCGCCACGATCAGCACCGACAGATAGACAAGCGGATCATGCGAAAACAGCACGGTACCCAGAACCGGCAGATCGGCCAGCGGACCAAAGGGCACATCCCCCATCACCGGGGGCTTGATGCCCACATAGCCCTGTCCCAGCAGCGATGACAGGCCAAGACCGAACAGCGTCAGCGCAAGCCCCGCCGCAACCTGATTGGCCAGCAGATACTGTGTCAACACCGCAAAGACGAGGCTGAGTAACGCGCCACCAACCGCACCGCCCAGGAAGCCCAGGGTCGGGCTGCCGGTTTCCACGGCGGTGATGAAGCCCAGCACTGCCCCCATAATCATCATGCCCTCGACCCCAAGGTTCAGCACCCCGGCCTTTTCCACCACCAATTCGCCCACCGCGGCCAGGGTGATCGACACCGAAGCCACCAGCAACGACGCGATCAGCAGCGTCGGATCAATGCCACCGAACATCACGCATGCCCCCCTTGCGTCAGACGGATTCGGAAATTGGTCAGAACATCACAGGCCAGCAGGAAGAACAGCAACATTCCCTGAAAGGCCTGAATCGCCGCTGAAGGCAGACCCAAATTGGTCGAGGCCATCTCGCCGCCGATATAGGTCAGGGCCATCAGGAACCCCGCCAGCAGAATACCCAGCGGATTGAGCCGCCCCAGAAAGGCCACGATGATCGCGGTGAATCCGTAGCCCACATTGAAATCGATGCTGATCTGCCCAGCTGGGCCCGTCACCTCGAACAGACCCGCCAGCCCGGCCAGCGCGCCCGCTATGCCCATGCACAGCACGACCAGCCGCTCGGGGATGACACCGGCAAAGCGCGCGGCGCGCGGCGCCTGCCCTGCCACTTCGATCTGAAATCCAAGGATATGGCGCTTGAGCAGCACATAGGCCGCCACCACAGCCGCCAGCGCCGTCACGCCCCCCCAATGCAAACCGCTGCCCGCAATCAACTCGGGATTGGCCGCCGCAGGATAGCTGCTGAAATTGCGGCTGCCGGGAAAGCCCATGCCCTCGGGGTTCTTCAGAAACCCGGTCGAGGCCATGGCCAGTATCGTCTGCGCCACATAGACCAGCATCAGCGAAACCAGAATTTCATTGGTATTGAAACGCGTCTTCAGGATGGCCGGGATCATCGCCCAGGCCCAGCCGCCCAAAGCCCCGGCCACCACCATCACCGGAAAGATCAGCCGGCTTTCCGTCGGAAAGGCCGCAAGCCCGACCGCCGCACCGCAGATCGCCCCCATGATATACTGGCCTTCTGCGCCGATGTTCCAGATCCCCGCCCGGAACCCAAGGCTCAACCCCAAAGCAATCAGGATCAGCGGCCCCGCCTTCACCAGCAATTGCCCGCGCAAATACCAGGCAAATTCGCCAAACAGCGGGTCCCAGAAGATCGTCCGGATCGCCACCAAAGGGTCCTTGCCCAGGGCCGCAAACATCAACCCGCCCGCCAGCATGGTCAGCACCACCGCGAGCACCGGCGTCATGCGTTCCCAGAACACCGAAGGCGAGGGGCGTTTTTCCAACCTCAGCATGCATCTCCCCCCGTTTGGCCTTTATCCTGGCCCAAATATCCTCGGGGTGTCCGGGGAGCAGACGGCCCCCCGGCCTGTGTCAAATGCGCCTCAGCCTGCATGATGCGCCACCTCCATCCCATGTGCCCCGCCCATCATCAGGCCGATCTCGTCCACCGTCAGCCCCTCCACCGGGCGTGGTCTGGTCAGCCGCCCGCCATTCAGCGCGGCAAAGCTGTCGGCAATTTCCAGCAATTCATCCAGATCCTGGCTGATCACCACGACCGCAGCCCCGGCAGCCGCGCAATCCAGGATGGCCTGCCGGATCGCCGCCGCAGCCGCTGCATCCACCCCCCATGTGGGCTGGTTGATCACAATCACGCCGGGGTTCTGCATCAATTCGCGCCCCACCACGAATTTCTGCAGATTGCCCCCCGACAGCGCCCGCGCGGCGACATGCGCGCCGGGCGTCCGCACGTCAAAGCGCTCGATGATCGCCTTGGCAAAGGCTTCGGTCTTGCTCCAGTCCACAAACCCACGCGCAACCAGCCCCTGCCGCACCGCGCCCGACAGAAGGGCATTTTCGGTGAGGCTCATGTTCGGCGCGGCAGCATGGCCCAGACGTTCCTCGGGCGCGGCCACCAGCCCGGCGCGGCGCCGGTCTTGCGGTCCCAGATCGCCCACGGGTCGGCTGTCGATGCGCACCCGGTCGGGCGCGGTGCGGATCTCGCCCGACAAGGCCAGCAGCAATTCATCCTGACCATTGCCCGCAACCCCGGCAATCCCCAGCACTTCGCCCTTGGCGACGGTAAAGCTGATGTCCTTCAGGCTTGTGCCAAAGGGGATCGGGCTGTCCACCGACAGATCGCTGACCCCCAAAGCCACCGCTCCCTTGGCGCCGGGCCGCCGTTCCGGCGGCGTCAGGGTCGCGCCCACCATCATCTCGGCCAGTTCACGAGCAGTCTTTTCGCGCGGCGTGCAGGTTGCCACCACCTTGCCCCGGCGCAGGATCGTCGCCTCGTCACACAGACTGCGAATCTCTTCCAGCTTGTGGCTGATATAGAGGATCGAGGTGCCCTCGGCCTTCAGCTGCCGCAGGGTCTGGAACAGGATTTCCACTTCCTGCGGCGTCAAAACGCTGGTGGGCTCGTCCATGATCAACAGCTTGGGCGATTGCAGCAGGCAGCGGATGATTTCCACCCTTTGCCGTTCGCCTGCCGACAGATCGCCGACCATGCGGCCCGGGTCCAGCGGCAGGCCATATTCTTCGCTGACCGCGCGGATGCGGGCCGCCAACTCGCGCATTGGCGGCGGGGTTTCCATGCCAAGCGCCACGTTCTCGGCCACATCCAGCGCCTCGAACAGGCTGAAATGCTGAAACACCATGCCCACGCCGGCCCGCCGCGCTTCAGAGGGCTGGGTCGGCGCATAATCGGCCCCGCGCCAGCGCATATGGCCCTGATCGGGTTTCACCAACCCGTAGATCATCTTCACCAGCGTCGATTTTCCGGCACCGTTTTCGCCCAACAGGGCATGAACCTCGCCTTCCCTGATGGTGAAGGACACGTCACTATTGGCCACGACACCGGGATAGGCCTTGGTGACCCCCTCGATGCGCAGCAATTCGCCCCCGTTTGTCATACCGCCCGTTCCCCGTGGCTTGTTATGGACTTGCGTTCTTGCAGTAGCGCCAGAGCAACCCCGAGGGCAATCGCCTGCGGGTGCTTGCCCAAACCCTTGTCGCCAATCGGGCAACGCAGGCGCGAAATTTCAGCGTTGGAATGCCCCAGATCACGCAACCTTGCCCGAAACCGCGCCGCTTTCGTATCCGATCCGATCACCCCCAGCCCGGCATGGCCGCGCGCCATGATCCGGTGGCAGAGGTCAAGATCCAGCGCATGCGACCAGGTCAGCACCAGATGTTCCGCCGTCACCGGCGCGTGCGACACCAACCGCGCCGGATCGGCAGCAGGCACCACAATCACCCCGTCGGGCGGCGTATCGGGAAAGCGGTCAGGGGCGGTATCGACCCAGGTGATCGCCAGATCAGGCAGCGGTGCCAGCACCCCCACCAGGGCCCGGCCCACATGGCCCGCCCCCCAGACCCAGACATGGCGCATGGGCTGCGCCACCGGCTCTACCATCCAGCCCTGAACCAGTTGCGCCACAGGCCGTTCGCCCCGCGCCCGGGCGCGATCCAGCAAGCGTTTCACCGCCAGCGGCATCGGGCGATCTTCTACCGCCCGCGCCACCACATCCTCGGGCAGGGCCGCCCCTGCGACGAACAGTTCGGACAGCAGCACGACGGCCCCGCCGCAGCATTGCCCGATGCCCGGACCCAGCGGCACCCGGTCCAGACGTCGCGCCATGCCATCGGCCAGCATGTCCCGCGCCCGGGTCACCGCCATATGCTCCAAAGCGCCGCCCCCGATGGTGCCCTCCTGCCCCTCGGCCCAGACCAGCATCGCTGCCCCGACCCCGCGCGGCGATGATCCCTGCACTTCGGCCAGAACCACCCGCACCACGCGGCCATGCCGGGCCAGTGCGGCCAGCAGACCGGCGCGATCAAATCCCGGCTCAGCCATGGCGTTGCCTTTGCACGGCCCACAAGACCCGCTCGGCCGTCGCGGGCGCATCCAGCGCCGGATAGACCGATCCGTCGCCACAGGCGGCGATGGCATCCGATAGGGCCAGAAAGGCGGAAATGCCCAGCATGAAGGGCGGCTCGCCCACGGCCTTGGATTTGCCCACCGCATCGGCCGGATTGGCCTTGTTCCACAGGGCCACATTGAACACCGGCGGCCGATCGGAACAGGCAGGAATCTTGTAGGTGCTGGGCGCATGGGTCGCCAGACGGCCCTTGCCATCCCAGACCAGTTCTTCAGTGGTCAGCCAGCCCGCCCCCTGCACATAGGCCCCCTCCACCTGCCCGATATCCAGCGCGGGGTTCAGGCTCGTGCCGGTGTCATGCAACAGATCGGCGCGCAGGATGCGGTTTTCGCCGGTCAGCGTGTCGATCACCACCTCGGTCACCGCCGCGCCATAGGCGAAGTAATAGAAGGGCCGCCCCTGCCCCTTCGTCCGATCCCAGCTGATCTCGGGCGTGGCATAGAACCCGGTGGCCGAGAGCGAGATCCGCGCCTGATAAGCCCAGGCCACCACCTGTTCAAAGGCGTAATCCGCGCCCGCCACCCAAACCCGGCCCTCTGCGAACCGCACGCTTGCCGCATCGGCCTGATGCTTGCCCGCGATGAAATCGGCCAGACGCGCGCGCAGGGTCAGGCAGGCCGCCTCGGTCGCCTTGCCATTCAGGTCCGCCCCGCTGGAGGCCGCGGTGGCCGAGGTATTGGGCACCTTCGAGGTATCGGTGGCGGTGATCTTCACCCGATCCATCGCCACCCCGAACACCCCCGCCGCAACCTGCGCCACCTTCTGGAACAGGCCCTGCCCCATCTCGGTGCCGCCATGGTTCAGTCGGATCGAACCATCCTGATAGACATGCACCAAGGCCCCTGCCTGATTGAGCCAGGTCAGCGTGAAGGAAATCCCGAACTTCACGGGCGTCAGCGCAATCCCGCGCTTCAGGATGGGCGAGGCGGCATTCCAGCGCGCAATCTCGGCCCGACGTGCAGCATAGTCCGAACGCCGCTCCAGATCGTCCAGCAGGTCGCGCAGCACGAAATCGACCACCGGCATCCCGTAATGCGTGGTCTGCACCGCCGGCCTGGGCGAGAACGCCCCGCCGAACCGATGCCCCGTCCCCGGCGCCTCTGCCTTGAACGTCCCCGCCTTCATCTGTTCAAAAATATCCTCGGGGGGGATGGGGGGGGCGGAAAGCCCCCCCTGCGGCATCTCCGCATAGAAATTCCGCCGCCGCACCAGCACGGGGTCCAGCCGCAGCACATGGGCGATATGATCCACCACCCGTTCTGCCCCGATCACCCCTTGCGGGCCACCGAACCCGCGATAGGCGGTGGCGCTTTGCGTATGGGTCTTCAGGCGGTGGCTTTCGATCCGCACATGTTCCAGATGATAGGCATTGTCGGCATGCAGCATCGCGCGATCGGCCACCGGCAGGCTCAGATCCTGGCTCCAGCCGCAGCGGAACAGATGCTGGTACTCGACGCCCTTAATCACCCCCTGCGCATCGAACCCGACGCGGTAACGGATCACCAGATCATGCCGTTTGCCGGTGATCATCATGTCGTCGTCGCGATCATAACGCATCTTGCAGGGGCGGCCCGTTGCGCGGGCGGCCATTGCACAGGCGATGGCCAGCGCATTGCCCTGGCTTTCCTTGCCGCCAAACCCGCCGCCCATGCGCCGCACCTCGACACGGACTGCACTCATGGGCAGATGCAGGGCATGGGCGACCTTGTGCTGGATTTCGGTCGGGTGCTGGGTCGAGGAATAGATGACCATATCCCCGCCCTCTTGCGGCAGGGCGGCGGCGATCTGGCCTTCCAGATAGAAATGTTCCTGTCCGCCGACCGAAAACTCCCCTTCCACCACATGCGGGGCAGTGGCAATCGCAGCATCGGCATCGCCCCGGGCCCAGATCACCGGACCCTGCTCAAAGCGGCTGTTGGCGGCCAGCGCCTGATCCACCGTCAGGATCGCGGGCAACTCGGCATAGGTGACGCGCCCCAGCCGGGCCGCGCGCCGGGCGGCCAGATGGGTTTCGGCCACGACCAGAAACACCGGCTGGCCCACATAATGCACCCGCCCCACCGCCAGCAGCGGTTCATCCTGGGCCGAGGGCGAACAATCCGGCATGTCGGGCCAGTCTTGCGCCGAAAAGACCGCGATCACGCCGGGGGCCGCACGAACGGCAGACAGGTCGATTGCGGTGATATCGCCATGCGCGCAGGCCGAAAGGCCAAAGGCCAGATGCGCCGTATTGGCTGGCAGCGGGATATCATCGGTATAGCGTGCCTGTCCGGTCACATGCAGGGCGGCTGCGTCATGCGGCAGGGATTGGCCAATGGTCATGCCCGCACCTCCTGAACCGAAACGGCATCCCCCGCCAGATCGGCGGCGTAGCGGATCAGCATGTTGCGCGCGGCCTCCAGCCGGTAATCGGCGCTGGCGCGCATGTCGGACAACGGGGTGAAATCTTCGGCAAAAGCCGCGCGGGCGGCGGGCAGGGCTGCCTTCAGGTTCTGGCCCAACAGCGCCGCCTCAACTGCGCGGGCGCGTTTGGGCACCCCGGCCATGCCGCCAAAGGCGATCCGGGCTGTGATGACGCGCCCCTCGTCAAACGTCAGGTTGAAGGCCCCCAGCACCGCCGAGATATCCTGATCGAACCGCTTCGACAGTTTGTAGATGCGCAGCACCGGCGCATGGGCGGGGATGGTCACCGCTTCGACAAATTCACCGGGGCGGCGGTCCTGCTTGCGGTAATCCAGAAAGAACTCCTCCAGCGCCATGCTGCGGCGGGCATCGCCTTGCCGCAAATGCAGCACGGCCCCGAGCGCGATCAATGCCGGCGGCCCATCCCCGATGGGCGAACCATTGGCGATGTTGCCGCCGATGGTCGCAGCATTGCGCACCTGTTCGCTGGCAAAGCGGGTCAGCATGGCCGAGAAATGGGGGTGGCTTTCGGCAAGGGCTGTGCGCAGATCGGTCAGTGTGACGCCCGCGCCGATGCGCAGCTGATCGCCCTGTCGGTTGATCTGTTTCAGATCGGCAATGCCATTCAGGAAAATCGGCATCGGCAGATCGCGCAGCTGTTTGGTCACCCAAAGCCCCACATCGGTCGCCCCCGCGATCAGGGTTGCTTCGGGATGGGCGGCATAAATCCGGGCCAGATCGTCACTGGTGGTCGGGTGATGCGCCGCATCTGCCAAGGTCTGGCCTGCGTCAGGATCGGCATCGGCGGCAATCCAGTCAGGGACGGCTGCGCCCGCGGCAGCCTCGGCGGCGCGGATGATCGGGGCATAGCCGGTGCAGCGGCACAGGTTCCCCGCCAGCACCACGTCATGATCGTGCCGCCCCTGCGCATGGGCCGTGGCCATCGAGGTGATGAAGCCCGGCGTGCAGAATCCGCATTGGCTGCCGTGATGGTCGATCATGGCCTGCTGAACCGGGTGCAACTGCCCCTCCGGGCCTGCGATCCCTTCCACCGTCCGCACCGCCTTGCCCTGCAACTGCGGCAGGAACAGGATGCAGGCATTGAGAGCGCGCGGCCCGGCCGCATCGGTCACCATCACCGTGCAGGCCCCGCAATCACCTTCGTTGCAGCCTTCCTTGGTGCCGGTCAGGCCGCGCGTTTCGCGCAGGTAATCCAGCAATGTCCGCGTGGGCGCTTCGCCCGACACGCGGATCGGCGTTCCGTTCAAAAGAAACGCGATCTCGGTCATGTCTCAACCCGCCGCCTTCTCCCCATTCGGCTGATGTCTGCCCGCCCGATGCGGCGTAAAGCGGCCAGACGCCCTGTTCTTGTCTTTCTTACAGAAGACGCGGGCCGGGGCGCCATGGCAAGCATTACCTTTCTGCCAAAGCCGAAAGCAGTTTCAAGGCATGCCGAACAATCAGGCAGCGTCAGGTGGTTTCTGCCCTGCGCAGGGGCAGCGCGATGCCGCAGCCCCGATCGCCGGGCCGGGCAAACCCCTTGCAATGCCCCGGCCCTTCGCTTATCTGGGCCTCGAGAGGTTGGCGCGGGCGAGCGCCTCGCCAACCCGGTCAGGTCCGGAAGGAAGCAGCCGTAACGAGCCCCGCTTGGGTCGTTGTCAGCCTCTCACCCTTTCCCCGCATGCGCGCATTACGGACTGCAGGGCGAGAGGTTACCGGTCGCCGTCAAGGAAATCGGCCTCAACTTCGGTGACATCCACCCCCATCGCCTCCAACCCGGCCTCCAGATTTTCGGCCAGATGCGGCATGCCGGTCAGATAGACCTCGGTCGGGGTGCTGCGCTCCGCCCAGGCCGTATCGACCGCATCTTCGAAATCCTCGGGTTCGAATGCGCCGCGCCCGACCCAGGCCAGCGCCACCAGATGCGCCTGTTCATCTTCATTCAGACCGGCAATGAAGGCCCGCAATTCCTCTTCGGCCATGCGCCCTTCGCGGGTCTGATAGATGATGTGAACGACCTTGGCCGGGCTGATTTCTAGCATGGGGCGACTCCTTTTCGCCTGTGAAGTTTGCGCCCCGGGCCTGCCCATTGCAAGCGCGCAGCACGCAGCACCCGTTGGTCAAGCCGTTCGGATCAGGCCGGGGCGCGCAGAAGGCCCAGCGCGGCCTGCAGATCATCCTCAGTCATGTTGCGGCCAATCACCACGATCCGGCTGGTGCGATCGGTTCCGCGCCAGCCCTCCAACCGGATGGGCGGATCGACGATATGTTGCACGGCGTGCAGCGCAAAGGGGGCGTCATGGCCCTGCACCCAGAGCAATGCCTTCATCCGCAGGATATCGGGGCCGCGCAGTGCCAACAGGGTATCCAGAAAGAACTCCAGCATCATCGGATGTACCGGCGTGTCGATCCTTGCCGAAACGGCGGTTACCGTTCCGTCATGGCGCGGCAGGGGTGGGGCAAAGGCGGCTCCCAGCAGGCCGGTCTCTGGCGCGGCAGCAAAGGGGCGCAGGGGCAAGGCAGGCGCGGAAAGAAGCCAGTCTTCCGCCCCGATGGCTGCATCCGGGACGCCATGGCCAAACAACGCCGCCAGATCCATCTGCGGCCCCGCAACATTCTGCCGGGCCAAGGGGGCCAACCGCGCAAGCCGCGCCTGAAAAGCGCCCAAGGCCAGCGGCGTGACCCGATCAGCCTTGCTGATCACCAGCACATCGGCCATGGCAACCTGTGCGAGCGCCTCGGGCACCCGGTCCAGCCCCGCAGCCCCCAGGGCCGCATCGCAGACTGTCACCACACCATCCAGCCGGATGGTCTGCGCCAGTGCCGGTTCCACCATCAGCGTGTGCAACACAGGCGCGGGATCGGCCAGCCCGGTGGTCTCGACCACCAGCCGATCAAAGGTCAGCTGACCCGCCGCGCGCTTTGCCAGCAGGTCGGTCAAGGCCGTGATCAGATCGCCGCGCAGGGTGCAGCACAGGCAGCCCGAGGCCAGCAGGACCATATCCTCAACCGTGCCGATGATCAGATCGTGATCCAGCCCCATTTCGCCAAATTCATTCACGATCACCGCAATACGCCCCCCTGCCCCGCCGGCAAGAATCCGGTTGAGCAGCGTGGTCTTGCCGGCCCCGAGTGCGCCGGTCAGCAGGGTCAGGGGGATATGGTCGGTCACGGCGGCCTCAATTAATGTTATATCATAACATTATTCTGCACCTGCCTTCGCGGCAAGCCCAGTTTTCCGCCGCACCGCGGCAAAAAAGCTGGTTAAAGACGTCAAACCCCCTAAAGTCCGGCGCAGAAGGCACAGGAAAGGATATCCGATGAACATCACCTGGCTTGGCCATTCCGGCTTCCGCATCGAAATCGAACAGGCCGTCCTGCTGATCGACCCCTGGCTCGATGGCAATCCGCTGTTTCCCGCCGAAGGCCGCGCAGCGGCGCTGGCGGGCGCAACCCATGTGCTGCTGACCCACGGCCATGGCGATCATTCCGGCTCGGCCCTGGCGATTGCCAAGGAATGTGGCATCCCGCTGGTGGGCAGCTATGACATGATTTCCTTCTGGGAAACCGAGGCCGCCGTGCAGGGCATCGGCTTCAACAAGGGCGGCACGGTCACCCTGGGTGGGGCGCGGGTAACGATGGTCAACGCGACCCATTCGTCATCCATCCCCGGCCAGCATGGCCCGGTCTATGCCGGGGGCGAGGCCGGTTTCATGATTTCGGGCGAAGGGCATACGATCTATGTGTCGGGCGATACCGATATCATGGCCGATATGGAATGGATGGCCGAATATCATCAGCCCGATATCGGCATCTTGTCGGCGGGTGGCCATTTCACGATGGACATGAAGCGTGCCGCCTTTGCCGCGCGCAAGTATTTCAACTTCACCACGGTCATTCCCTGCCATTACCGCACCTTCCCGATTCTGGCGCAGGACGCGTCGGAAATGCGGGCGGGCCTGCCCCCGAATGTCGAGGTGATCGAACCGCAGGTGCTGGAACCCATCCGGTTCTGACGCGTTTTCGTCCTTGCAGCCCTGCCTGACGACAGGCACCCTGTCCATGACGGCAGGCCTTGGGACACAGCAAAGACATGAGACCCCATGACAACCGCGCCTGGTGGCTGATGCTGCCGGCGCTGGCCATTCTGGCCATCGTGGGCGCATTGCCGCTGCTGGCGGTCATCAACTATGGCTTCCATGACATCTTTACCCTGCGCGATGTGCATTGGGTGGGGCTGGAATGGTTCACGACCATCCTGCAGTCAGACCGGTTCCTCGCCTCGCTCGGGCGCAGCCTGCTGTTTTCAACGCTCGCCCTTGCGATTCAGGTGCCGCTGGGCATTTCTGTGGCACGGCTGCTGGTTGGCCTGCAGCGCGGGGCGATCTGGGGGCTGATGCTATGCGCCCTGCCGCTGGTGGTGCCCTGGAACATGATCCCGATGCTATGGCTGGGCCTGATTGATCCGCAGGGCGGGTTGATCGGCCCCGGGCTTGCCAGCCTTGGCTTTGACCCCAAGTTCACGGCAATCCACACTTGGGCGCTGCTGCTGGTGATGGACACCTGGCATTGGCTGGGCCTGGTGGTCGTGCTGGCCTATGCCGGTCTGGCCGCAATCCCCCCTGCCTATCGGCAGGCCGCAGCCATTGATGGCGCCTCGCACTGGGCCGTCTTTCGGCATATCGAACTGCCGCGCCTGTCTGGTGCGCTGTCCATCGTGCTGCTGCTGCGCTTTGTGGACACGTTCATGATCTATACCGAGGCTTTCGCAATCAATGCCGGGGGGCCGCAGGATGCCACCCGCTTCCTGTCGCTGGAACTGGGTGAAGAGATCAAGGGTTTCTCCTATGGTCAGGCTGCGGCACGGGCGACCCTGTATTTCCTGATCGTTCTGGCTGTGGTCTGGGCCTTTGTCCTGGCCAGCCGCCGCCCCGAAAGACCCGCATGACACGCGCGCTGACCGCCATAGCCCTGCTGGCCTTGGCCGCTTTCATCCTTGCCCCACTGGCGCAGGCGGTGCTGCTCAGCTTTACCGCGACATTGCCGCGCGACGGGCTGGCCGAAGGCACGCTTGGCCTGATGAATTACCGTGCCGTTCTGGCCGCCCCCGAATTGCGCGCAGCCATGGTCAATTCGGCGGCCTATGTGCTGATGAATGTGGCGCTGTGTCTTGGGGCGGGCCTGCCTGCGGCCTATGCTCTGGCGCGGTTCCGCTTTGTGGGCGACCGCCATTTGCTGCTGGCGCTGCTGGTGTTTCGGGTAACCCCGCCGGTCGTGCTCTCGCTGCCGATCTTCATCCTGTTTTCGCATCTTGGGCTGGTGAACAGTCCGCTGGGCATTGCGTTGGTCCATGCGCTTTTCAACCTGCCGGTCACGATCTGGATTCTGGAAAGCTTCATCCGCGCCGTTCCCCCGGAATTTGATGAAACCGCCTTTCTGGATGGCCATTCGGGCCTGTCCTTCTTCCTGCGGCACCTGTTGCCGCAGATTGCGCCCGGTCTTGGGGTGGCGGCCTTCTTCTGCTTCATCTTTTCCTGGGTCGAGGTGGTCTTTGCCCGTATCCTGACGGTTACGGCAGGCAAGCCGATCACCATGGCCATTCAAGCCATGTTCAGTTTTCAGACCGATATGGGCCAGGTCATGGCCATGACCTGCCTGTCGCTGCTGCCCGGGATCGCGATGATCTGGCTGGTGCGCGACCATATCGCCCGGGGCTTCACGCTGCAGGCCTAGGTGATGCGGTTCTAGCTGCCGGTCTTGCAGGCGCTGTTGCCATATTTAGCCGAACAGGCGCGCGCAGCGCAGCTTTCGATCTGCACATTGCGCCGGCTGGAATTCACATCCACCGTTTCAACCGTGGTATAGGGAATTTCCTGTGTCCGCATTTCGGCCACGCAATTCTGAACATTGCCGTTGGTGGTGCAGGTGGTCCGGCCAGTCGGCACCTGGATATAGCGCACCCGTTCCACCAGCTGCCGTTCATAGCGCGGCGGGATCTTCTGCAGCCATTCGGCTTCGCAGATCGACCGTTCGGCCCGGTATTCGGGGGTGCCGCAGCCCGCGATCAGGGCCAGAACAGGAAGCAGGATCAGCGCGGGGCGCATGACGGATATCCTCTTGAAGTGGTGCCTGCATCAAGCGATCCGCCGCCGGATTCGTCAACCCCGCACCCTAACCGCCACGCCTCGGCGCGAAAAACTCCACCAGCAGGTCCGATGCCTCCTGTTCGGCCAGACCATCGTAGACTTCCGGCACATGATGGCATTGCGGGTGGGAAAAGACCCGCGCGCCGACTGCGACACCACCCGATTTCAAGTCCGCCGCCCCATAGTACAGCCGGGCAATGCGCGCCGCCGCAATAGCCCCTGCGCACATCGGGCAGGGTTCCAGCGTCACATAGAGATCATGGCCGGTCAGCCGTTCCTGACCCAACAGGCGGCAGGCGGCACGGATCGCCAGCATTTCGGCATGGGCTGTGGGGTCGTTCAATTCGCGCGTGCGATTGCCCGCCTGCGCAACCACCCGCCCCCCCGGAGCCACCACGACAGCGCCCACCGGCACCTCGCCGCGCGCGGCTGCCGCCCGCGCCTCGGCCAGCGCCACCTGCATGAATGACCGGAATCCGCTCACCGATTGCCCTTTCCGCCCCGAACCCGTATCCTTGTCCGTTGAACAACTATCCTCGGGGGTCCGGGGGCAGACAGCCCCCGGGGGCCTCCGCCCGCAACATCCCGCAACATGCCGGGAAACCCATGGCCGAACAAGCAAAACCCAAATCCCCCGCGCCCGCAGCGCCCGAAGGCGAACGGATCGCCAAGGTGCTGTCACGCGCCGGTGTCGCCTCGCGCCGCGAGGCGGAGCGGATGATCGAACTGGGCGAGGTCAAGGTGAATGGCAAGGTGATCACGTCACCGGCGCTGAATGTCACCGCAAAGGACCGCATCACCGTGAACGGCCAGCCGCTGGCCGAACGCGAACCGGCCCGGCTCTGGCTGTATTACAAGCCCGACGGGCTGGTCACCACCAATGCCGATGAAAAGGGCCGCGACACGATCTTTGATCATCTGCCGGAAGACCTGCCCCGGGTGATGACGATCGGGCGGCTTGACCTCAATTCCGAAGGCCTGTTGCTGCTGACCAACGACGGCGCGCTGAAGCGGCGGCTGGAACTGCCCTCGACCGGCTGGCTGCGCAAGTACCGCGTGCGCATCCATGGCAACCCGACCGACCCGGATTTCGAACCGCTGCGCCGCGGGATCGAGGTGGATGGCGAAAGGTTCCAGCCCATGCAGGTGGTGCTGGACCGGATTCAGGGGTCGAATGCCTGGGCCACGGTCGGCCTGCGCGAAGGCAAGAACCGCGAAATCCGCCGGGCCATGTCGGCCATCGGGCTGATCGTGAACCGGCTGATCCGGGTGTCTTATGGCCCCTTCCGGCTGAACGATCTGGAACCGGGCGAGGTGGTCGAGGTGAAGGGCCGCATCCTGCGCGATCAGCTTGGATTTGATCCAGACAGCGACGAAGTGCCCGCCCCGCGCAGCGAGGCCAAACCCACCCGCAGCCGAGCGCCGCGCACGCCCAAGACCGGCAGCGCCAGTGCGGGTGCCGCCCTTGCCCGCTCGGCCGACCGGTTTCTGGAAAGCATCGAAAAGGGGCGCCCGGCGCGCAAGGCCGATGCGGCAGACGGGGCCGAGCGTCCACGCAGCAAGACCGCCCCGCGCCCTGCGGCCCCCAAAGCCGATGCTGCGCGCAAGACGACACCGCGCCCCGCCGCTCCGGCAAGGGATGGGGAGGCCGCGCGCAGCGGCAAGACCTTTGGCACCGCGCGCCGCATCGCCTCGGCACGGGATGAAGATGCGGCCAAACCCGGCGGGCGCAGTGCAACATCTGCCCGCCGCAGCGCCCCCGCCCGCGACGAGGACGCACCGCGCAGCAGCAAACCCGCCAGCCCAACACGGCGCAGCGCGGCGCGCGATCCCGATGCGCCCCGCGCGCCCTCGCGGGCGGCAAAGCCCGCACCGCGCAAACCGGCCCCCGACAGCGCAGGCGGCCCGCGCCCGAAACCGCCCGCCAAGCCCGGCCCGCGCAAACGCTGATCTGGCCGCGACTGCGCACCCGCAAGGGGGGGAAGGCCCCATAGATTTTCCCCGCGGCAAGGCTGGCATGGCAGCCGGGCCTCGCCTATAGTCAAAAGGCTGGGCTTTTCAACTGCTCCAGCCTGACCTGACCGGAGGCCCGATGCCCGCATCCGCCCTGCCCATGATCGGCTTTGCCCTGCTGGCTGGCCTGATCCTTTATGTCACCTTCGGCGGCGGGGCCTGATCATGGCACAACGCTTTGGCGGCAAATATTCGCCCTCGGGTGCCGGATCGGACCCGCGCACTTCCCCGCCGCAGCCCCCGAACCTGTTTGACGGCAAGCGCCCGGCCTCGGGCGGCGCGCGCCTGAACCTGCTGTTCCTTCTGGCACTGTTGCCCGCGATCAAGGGGTTGACCGGCAATCCTGCCGGGCTGGCCTTCGGCATTGGCGGCACGGTTCTGCTTTTGGGGGGCAGTTGGCTGACCCGCGAAGGGCTGCAGGCGCAGGCCGCCTATGACCTGCGCAAAGTGGCCAAGCGCCCCGCCTTTCCGCGCAAGATCTTTGGTGCCGTGTTGACCGGGGCCGGCATTGCGCTGGCCGGGATGGCCAGCTTTGGCCAACCGCTGACCGCCGCTCTGCTGGGCCTGCTGGGCAGTGGCCTGCACCTGATGTCCTTTGGCCTTGATCCCTTGCGCGACAAGGGCGCCGAAGGGGTGGATGACTTTCAGGCCGACCGTGTGGCCCGCGCGGTGGACGAGGCCGAGGCCCATCTGGCCGCCATGCGCGACGCCATCCTGCGTGCCCGCGATCGCAGCCTGGAAGCCCGGGTGGACCGTTTCGCCGCAGCCGCGCGCGCGCTGTTCCGCCGGGTGGAAAGCGACCCTCGCGATCTGACCGCCGCACGCAAGTATCTGTCGGTCTATCTGATGGGGGCCCGCGATGCGACGATCAAGTTCGCCGACCTTTATGGCCAGACCCGCGATGCCCGGGCACGCGCCGATTACGAAACCCTGCTGACCGATCTGGAAACCACCTTCGCCGACCGGTCACAGGCGCTGTTGTCCAATGACAGCGCGGCACTTGATGTTGAAATTCAGGTGTTGCGCGACCGGCTGCAATTCGAAACCGCCCCCAGCAAGCCGGATTGAGAATTCCCGCACTGGCTGCTATTGCGCAGCGCAGTACCCGTTTCCCGCGCCCCGCCGCGCCAAACCGACGAGTGACGCCATGACCAACACCACCCGCGCCCAAGCCACCGCCGCCCTGGCCGAGGCAGAACAGATCACCGCCGTGATCCTGCCCGAACCGGGCAAGGAGATCGTTCCGCTGGAAGCCGCACCCGCGCCGCAGGCCGAAGAGATCCGTCGGCGCATGGCCGAACTGGACATGGGCAACACCCAGTCGATCATCTCGTTCGGCTCGGCCGCGCAGTCTGAACTGCAGGTCATCAGCCAGGCCATGCTGGCCGATGTGAAGAACAAGGATGTCGGCCCCGCGTCCGAGGGTCTGCGCAACATGGTGTCCACCCTGCGCGGCTTTTCGGTCTCGGAACTGGACGTGCGCCGGGAACGGTCCTGGTGGGAACGCCTGCTGGGCCGCGCAGCCCCCTTCGCCAAATTCGTCGCGAAATACGAAGAGGTGCAGGAACAGATCGACCGGGTGACCCAGAACCTGCTGGAGCATGAACACAAGCTGTTGAAAGACATCAAGTCGCTTGACCTGCTCTATGCCAAGACGCTGGATTTCTACAACGAACTGGCGCTTTACATCGCGGCGGGCGAAGCCAAGCTGGCCGAACTGGACGCCAAGGACATCCCGGCCAAAGAGGCCCAAGTCGCCGCAGCCCCCGAAAATGATCAGGTGATGAAGGCGCAGGAACTGCGTGACCTGCGTGCCGCCCGCGACGATCTGGAACGCCGGGTGCATGACCTGAAACTGACGCGGCAGGTGACGATGCAGTCGCTGCCCTCGATCCGGCTGGTGCAGGAAAACGACAAGTCGCTGGTGACCAAGATCAACTCGACGCTGGTGAACACCGTGCCACTGTGGGAAACCCAGCTGGCCCAGGCGGTGACGATCCAGCGGTCGCGCGAAGCGGCCACGTCGATCAAGTCGGCCAATGACCTGACGAATGAACTGCTGACCTCGAACGCCAAGAACCTGCAGGAAACCAACCGCATCGTGCGGACCGAGATGGAACGCGGTGTCTTCGACATCGAGGCGGTGAAGCAGGCCAATGCGACGCTGATCGCCACGATCAACGAAAGCCTGGCCATCGCCGATGAAGGCAAGGCCAAGCGCGCCGCAGCCGAAGCCGACCTGCAGAAGATGGAAATCGAACTGCGCGACACGCTGGCCTCGGCCAAGGCGCGGCGCGACGGTCTGGGAACGGCGACAGGAACGGCGGTGTGATGTGACGACAGGCCGGCGCAGCCTCGTTCTGCGGCGCGGTTGCGCTGCGCTGGCCCTTGGCGTGCTGTTCGGTTGCGCCGTGGCACCACCTCCACCTGCACCGGTGGCAGTGCCGCGGCCCGCCCCGGCCCCGGCCCTGCCCGAACCATCATCCGAAAGCCTGGCCCTGACGGCCTATTACGCACGGGTGCAGGCCGATCTTCTGTCACAGGGCCTGCTGCGCACTGATGGCCAGCCAAAGGATGCGCCCTTCACCGACACGATGCTGACCGAGAATTTCATCCGCATCGCATTGTTCGACGAATATCGCCGCACCTCGGGCGGGCTGCTGGCGCAGGAAACCGCCAGCCGGTTGCGCCGTTGGGCCGAACCTGTCCGGCTGCAGGTGCATTTCGGGGCCTCGGTTCCGCAATCCCGCCGCGCGACCGACCGCGCCCGCATCGGCAGTTATCTGGCCCGGCTGAGCCAGATCACCGGCCACCCCATAGCTTTGGCCGATCAGGGCGCCAACTTCCACCTGCATGTGGTGAACGAAGACGAACGCCGCGCGCTTGGCCCGGTGATCCGCAGCACCCTGCCCGATCTGTCAACGCCCGAGGTGGCCGGGCTGACCAACCTGCCCCGATCCACCTATTGCATCGTCTATGCGCTGTCAGAGGGGGTCTCATCGACCTATACCCGGGCCTTTGCCGTGGTACGGGCCGAACATCCCGATCTGCTGCGCCTGTCCTGCATGCATGAGGAAATCGCACAAGGCCTGGGTCTGGCCAATGACAGCCCGCTGGCCCGACCGTCGATTTTCAATGATGACGAAGAATTCGCGCTGCTGACGCGGCAGGACGAATTGATGCTGAAAATCCTGTATGACCCCGCACTTCAGCCCGGCATGACCGCGCAAGAAGCCCGGCCCGTGGTGCGCGCCATTGCGGCACGGCTGCTGGGCGGGGCAAGCTGAGCCGGTTTTTCCCCCTTCAAAGGGGCTTCAAACCGGCGCGGGCTTGGCTATGTTATTGCTGTCCCGGGCGCATCCCTGCGCCCTGCATCTGAAAGGCCTGCGCCATGGTTTTCGATTTCCTGAAGGGCGAATTCGTCGATGTCATCTCCTGGCTGGATGACACGCGCGACACGATGGTCTGGCGGTTCGAACGCCGTGGCCAGGCGATCAAATATGGCGCCAAGCTGACTGTGCGCGAAGGGCAGGCAGCGGTTTTCGTGCATGAAGGGCAGTTGGCCGATGTATTCGGCCCCGGCCTCTACATGCTGGAAACCAACAACATGCCGATCATGACCACCCTGCAACATTGGGATCATGGCTTCAATTCGCCCTTCAAATCCGAAGTCTATTTCGTCAACACCACCCGCTTCAACGATCTGAAATGGGGCACCAAGAACCCGATCATGTGCCGCGATCCTGAATTCGGCCCGGTGCGCCTGCGCGCCTTCGGGACCTATTCGATGCGCGTCTCCGATCCGGGCATGTTCCTCAAGGAAATCGTCGGCACGGATGGCGAGTTCACCGCCGATGAAATCTCCAACCAGATCCGCAATGTGATCACCCAGGAAATGAGCCGGGTGCTGGCCGGTTCCGGCATCCCGGTGCTGGACATGGCCGCCAATACCGCCGATCTGGCACGGCTGATCGCCACCGCCATCGCGCCGAAGATTGCCGAATACGGGCTGGTTCTGCCGGAATTCTACATTGAAAACATCAGCCTGCCCGAAGAGGTTGAAAAGGTTCTGGACAAGCGCACCTCGATGGGGATTGCAGGCGATCTGAACAAATACATGCAGTTCAACGCCGCCGAAGCCATGGGCCAGCCAGGCAATGGCATGGGCGCGATGATGGGGGCCGGGATGGCCGCGGGCATGGGTGCAGCCATGGGGCAGAACCTTGGCCCCTGGGGCGCGGCCCCGGCGGCACCTGCGGCTGCCGCGCCGATGGCCCCCCCGCCCCCGCCACCGCCGGCTGCAAAGCAGTGGCATGTGGCGGAAAACGGCGCGACCAAAGGGCCGTTTGGCGAAGCGGATCTGGCTACCATGGTGCAATCGGGCGGGCTGACCCGGGCCAGCATGGTCTGGTCAGCCGGGATGGAGGGCTGGAAACCCGCGGCTGACACCGAATTGTCGCGCCTGTTTGCCATGGTGCCCCCGCCGCCGCCGCCCGGCCTTTGATAGCTGGAATTCGGGCGGGGCGCCTACGCCCTGCCCTGTCTTGCGTGGTATTCCGGGCCGTTCGCCCTCAACTGTTTCAGGATGGCCCAAGTGACAGCCAGCGAACGCCATTTCCCCTGCGAAGCCTGTGGTGCCGATCTGCGCTTTGCCCCCGGCCAGACCCGGCTGCGCTGCGATCATTGCGGCCATGAACAGGCGATTGTGGAAGATGCCGCGCCCCTCAAGACGCGGGCCCTGGGCGAATTGCATTTGCATCACGCCCTGAAGGACAGCCTGCCCCCTGGCGCGATGGAAGAGGTGCGCACCACACGCTGCCCCGGCTGCGGATCGCTGGTCGAATTTCAGGGGGCCGACCACGCCACCGAATGCCCGTTCTGCGCCACGCCTGTGGTGGTGGGCACCGGCACCAATCGCCAGATCAAGCCGCAGGCCGTTCTGCCCTTCCAACTGGATGAACGCACGGCAAGGGCGGCGATGGTCTCATGGCTGGGTGGGTTGTGGTTCGCCCCGAACGGGCTGGTGGAATATGCCCGCAAGGGCCGGGCGCTGAACGGGCTCTATGTGCCTTACTGGACCTTCGACGCCCAGACCGACAGCCGGTATACCGGCCAACGCGGCGAGCATTATTACGAAACCCGCACTGTCACGGTTGATGGCAAGCAGCGGCAGGAACGCGTGCAGAAAACACGCTGGTATGCGGCAAGGGGCCGGGTGCGGCGCTTCTTCGACGATGTGCTGGTGCTGGCCAGCCAATCCCTGCCGCGCCAATATACCGATGCGCTGGCCCCCTGGGATCTGGGGCAACTGACCCCCTATCGCGAGGATTACCTGGCAGGCTTCACCGCCGAAGGCTACACGGTGGGGCTTGAGGAAGGCTGGGCGCGGGCGCAACAAGTGATGGCCGGTGTCATTCATCAGGACGTGCGGCGCGACATCGGCGGCGATGATCAGCGGGTGGACAGTGTCGATACCGATTATTCCGCCGAAACCTTCAAACACATCCTGCTGCCGATCTGGATGGCCGCCTACAAATATAACGGCAAAAGCTATCGCTTTGTGGTGAATGGCCAGACTGGCAAGGTGCAAGGCGAAAGGCCCTGGAGCGCGTGGAAGATCGCCTTTGCCATCGCGCTGGCGCTGGCGGCAGCAGCTGCGCTCGCATGGGCCAATCAGAAGGGCTATCTGGGCTGACCCTGGCACTTCCGCAGGCCGCGCGGTCAGGCTAGGGTCGGGCCATGTCAAACCCTGTCCGATTCATTCATCTGCGCACCCATACCGAATATTCGCTGCTGGAAGGCGCGGTTCCGGTGAAGAAGCTGGTCGGCCTGTGCAGCGCGCAATCCATGCCCGCCGTCGCGGTGACCGACACGAACAACATGTTCGCGGCGCTGGAATTTTCCACCATCGCCAGCGGGGCCGGTGTGCAGCCCATTCTGGGCTGCCAGATCAGCCTGACCTACGACCCCGCCGCGCCGGGCGAAAAGCCGCGTGCCCCTGCGCCGATCGTGCTGCTGGCCCAGTCAGAGGCCGGCTACATGAACCTGATGAAGCTGAATTCCTGTCTCTATCTCGACAGTGACGGGCAACTGCCACAGGTGACGGTCGAGGATCTTTCCACCCATGCCGAAGGGCTGATCTGCCTGACCGGCGGGGCCGAAGGCCCGGTGGGCAAATTCCTGCAGATGGGCAATCGCGCCAAGGCCGAGGCGTTGGTCGAACGGCTGGCGGGCATCTATCCGGGGCGGCTCTACATCGAATTGCAGCGCCATCCTGGCGAAGGTGGCCGCCTGATGGAGGCCGAGGCCCAAACCGAACGCGGATTCGTCGAAATCGCCTATGAAAAGGCGCTGCCGCTGGTCGCCACCAATGATGTCTATTTCCCGAAATCCGACATGTACGAGGCGCATGATGCGCTGATCTGCATTGCCGAAGGGGCCTATGTCGATCAGCCACAACCCCGCCGCCGCCTGTCCCCGCAGCACTATTTCAAATCCGAATCCGAAATGTGCGCGCTGTTCGCCGATCTGCCCGAGGCGCTGGAGAACACGGTCGAGATTGCGCGGCGCTGCGCCTACAAGGCCGCCAAGCGCGCGCCGATCCTGCCGCGTTTTGCCGATGACGAGGTGGAAGAACTGCGCCGTCAGGCCTGGGAAGGGCTGAAGCGCAGGCTTGACGTGATCCCGCATGCAGCCCCCGTGGCGGAATATGAATCCCGCCTGCAATTCGAACTCGACATCATCGAAAAGATGGGGTTCCCCGGCTATTTCCTGATCGTGGCCGATTTCATCAAATGGGCCAAGGCGCATGACATTCCGGTCGGGCCGGGCCGGGGGTCGGGTGCGGGCAGTCTGGTGGCCTATGCGCTGACCATCACCGACCTTGATCCGCTGCGCTATGCGCTGCTGTTCGAACGCTTCCTGAACCCGGAACGGGTGTCGATGCCCGACTTCGACATCGACTTCTGTATGGATCGCCGCGAAGAGGTGATCCGCTATGTGCAGATGCGCTATGGCCGCGAAAAGGTGGGGCAGATCATCACCTTCGGCGCGCTTTTGTCCAAGGCCGCCGTGCGCGATGTGGGGCGGGTTTTGCAATTGCCCTATGGGCAGGTGGACCGGCTGTCGAAGATGATCCCGGTCGAAGGGGTGAAGCCCGTCAGCATCGTGAAGGCCCTGGCCGACGAACCGCGCCTGCGCGAAGCCGCCAAGGCCGAAGAGGTGGTGGACCGCCTGCTGAATTACGGCATGCAGATCGAAGGCTTGTTGCGCAACGCCTCCACCCACGCGGCCGGGGTGGTGATCGGCGACCGCCCGCTGGATGCGCTGGTGCCGCTGTATCAGGACCCCCGGTCGGACATGCCCGCCACCCAGTTCAACATGAAATGGGTCGAAGCGGCGGGTCTGGTGAAGTTCGACTTTCTCGGTCTGAAAACCCTGACCGTGATCCAGAATGCCATTGATCTGATCCGCGGCACGGGCCGCCCGCTGCATATCGCCGCCGACGGCACCCGGCTCTATGACCCCAAGCCGGGGGCCGAAAATGACATCGGCCATATCCCGCTGGACGACAAGGCGACCTATGATCTTTACGCGCAGGCCAAGACGGTCGCGGTGTTTCAGGTGGAAAGTTCAGGGATGATGGATGCGCTGCGGCGCATGAAACCCACCTGTATCGAGGATATCGTGGCGCTGGTGGCGCTCTATCGTCCTGGCCCGATGGAGAATATCCCGGTCTATTGCGAGGTGAAGCACGGGCTGCGCCCGCTGGAATCGCTGCACCCGACCATCGACCCGATCCTGGCCGAAACCCAGGGCATCATCGTCTATCAGGAACAGGTGATGCAGATCGCGCAGGTCATGGCGGGCTATAGCCTTGGCGGTGCCGACCTTCTGCGCCGCGCGATGGGTAAGAAAATCGCCGAGGAAATGGCCAAGGAACGCCCGAAATTCATCGAAGGCGCCAAGGCCACCCACAACATCGACGCCAAGAAGGCGGGCGAAGTCTTTGACCTGCTGGAGAAATTCGCCAATTACGGTTTCAACAAATCCCACGCTGCCGCCTATGCCGTGGTCAGCTATCAGACCGGCTGGCTGAAGGCCAATCACCCGGTCGAATTCATGGCCGGTGTGATGAATTGCGATATTCATCTGACCGACAAGCTGGCCGTCTACAAACGCGAGCTGGACAAGCTGTCGATCCCCGTGGTGCCGCCCTGCGTGAACCGCAGCCTTGCCACCTTCAGCGTGGATCAGGGCCGGGTCGTCTATGCGCTTGGGGCGCTCAAGAATGTGGGCGTCGATGCCATGGGGCTGATTGTGGCGGCACGGGGGGCCAGGCCCTTTGCCACGCTGTTCGATTTCGCCCGCCGGGTGGATCTGAAACGGGTGGGCAAGCGCCCGCTGGAAATGCTGGCCCGCGCCGGCGCATTTGACCAGATCGACCCCAATCGCGCCCGGGTGTTCGAGGCGCTGGACGGGCTGGTGGCCTATTCCGCCGCCATCCACGAGGCGAAAAGCTCCAATCAGGTCAGCCTGTTTGGCGAGGCCGGGTCCGATATTCCCGAACCCCGGCTGGGCAGCCGCAATGACTGGTTGCCGGTGGAACGTCTGGCTCAGGAACATCAGGCGATCGGCTTTTACCTGTCGGGCCATCCGCTGGATGATTACATGGGGCCGCTGAAGCGCAAGAATGTGATCACGCTGGCCGATCTGACCTTGCAGGCCGAACGCGGGCCAGTGGTGGCGAAGCTGGCCGGTTCGGTCAGTTCGCGGCAGGAACGCAAATCGGCCAAGGGCAACCGCTTTGCATTTGTGCAACTTTCCGATCCCACTGGCCTGTATGAAGTCACGGTGTTTTCTGACACTTTGGAACAATGCCGCGATCATCTGGAACCGGGCAAGAATGTCGTGCTGATGGTCGAGGCCAATCTGGAAGGCGAAACGCTGAAGCTTCTGGCGCGTTCCGCCCAGCCCATCGACACCGTTGCGGCCGAAGCGGGCGGGGCCAACCTGCGCATCCATCTGGATCGGGCCGAGGCCGTCGCCGCCGTGGCCGCGCTGTTTGCCCGGGTCGAGGCCGGGCGCAGCAAGGGCCAGATCATCCTGACCATCGCCGATGACAAGGGCCGCGAAATCGATCTTGAATTGCCGGGTAACTGGCCGGTGACGCCGCAGATCAAGGGGGCGATCAAATCGCTGGGCGGGGTGGTGATGGTGGAGGAAATCTGATCCGCGCCTAGCGGACCGGCTCTTCCACCAGGGGGGCGGACATGCCCGCCTCCATCTGGCCGCGCTTGCGGCTGGTTTCGTTGACCGCCGCGCGCAGCGTGGCATCGCGCGACAACAGGTCCAGAAACCGCGCCTCATCCAGCCGCAACAGGGTGCAGTGGGTGATCGCCGTCACCTCGGCCCGGCGCGGGCGGCGGGTCAGGATGCCCAATTGGCCGAACATCTCGCCCCGGCCCAGCCGCTGCTTGTGCCCGGCGAATTCCACCTCAACCGCGCCCGAGGCGATGAAGAACACATGCCGGGCCGGATCGCCTTTCTGGATCAGCACATCGCCCGGCTGGGCGTATACCGTGGCCACCCGGCGCTGCACCATGCGCAGTTGCGCAGCATCCAGCCCGGCCAGCGCATGCATCTGCCGCAGCATTTCGCCCTTTTGCGCGGCAAGGTCCAGCCGGGGGCGGCGATCCAGACGGGCGCGTTCCTCGGCCTGGGTCTGCATCAGCGTCAGGTGCAGTTCGCGCCCGATCAACCCGTCTTTCAGCAACTGGTCATATTCGCGTTCCTCCAGCCGCAACGCCATGCGGCGGATGAAGCGGCGCTCCATTTCTTCGGCATAGCCGGGATATTGCAGACGCATGCCTTGCAGGGTCTGTTCCAGATCTTCGGCGCGTTGGGTCAGAACCTGATGCAGCAATTCGGCCAGACGGCGGCCATGGATGCGGCGGATCTTGCTGTCGATATAGCCATGCAGGTCGCGCAGGATCAGCCGCTGGTTCAACAGCACCTCGAACCGGTCGGCGGTGATCTGGGCCAGAAACCGCGACAGGCGTAGCCGGTTGTGCAACAGAACGGCCAGCCGGTGCCGCCGCCCATAGCCCAGCGACCGCCGCGCCGCCCGGCGATAGCCGGTGCGCCCGGCGGCCCGCGTGCCTTCGATCAGCCGATCCACCTCGTACAGCATCTGTTCGGCCCGGCCACTGGCTATCTGCTGGTCGTGAAACGCTTCCAGCACCATATCGCGTTCACGCCCCGCCAGTGCCAGCAGCCCCAGCGTCATGCGGTCACGCTGCTTGATGCCCGTGCCGCTTTCGGCCAGGGCCACAGCCTGATCCAGCCGTTTGCCAAACTGCTTGGCCTCGGACCGGATCACATCATGGTCCAGCCCGCGATCCTTGACCGCGACCGCCACGGCTTCGCGCACATTCTGCAGTGCGACGGCCAGCACCTGCCGCGACAGCGCCAGATCAAGCGGCGACAGTTTCGCCAGCCCCAGCCGCCGGATCAAATGCCTCAGGGTGGTGCCCTGCACGAACAGGGTGAACAGGGTATAGCCGGTTGCAAGGATGCCCACCTCGCGGCGGATATCGGCCGGCACGCGGAAGTTTTCGGCCACCGAAAGCGCCAGCGCCAGCGTCACCGCACCACGCAAGCCCCCCCACAGGATCGCCACGCGATAGGGTCGTTCCACCACCGGCGACAGGCGCAACCGGCTAAGCAGCGGCAACACGCCCCACAGCATGACCATCCGCGCAGCCGTGGCCGCAATGGCCACCACCAGCACCAACGCCAGATCGCTCCACCGCGCGCTGGCCAGCATGCGCGGGATCATCAGGCTGGCCATGACGAAGATCAGCGCCCCGGCCCAATGCGCCAGCAGGTCCCAGACCTCGCGCAGATTGGTCCATGCCGCAGGCGCCAGCCGACCCGGGCCGACCCAGTTCAGCGTCATCCCGGCCACAACCACCGCGACCACGCCTGAAACGCCCAGCACATGATCGGCCAGCACATAGGCCAGATAGGGCAGCGCCAGCGACAAGGTCAGTTGCGCCAAGGGCCAGGCCGCCAGCGCCAGCATGACCAACAGCGCCAGCCGCGCCAGAAACCAGCCAAGGCCAACCCCGCCCAGAATGGTCAGCGGCAGGCCGAAGAACGCATCCTGCAGCGTCGGGTTCGGAATGCCTGCCATGACGAAGGTCAGAAAGAACCCGAACAGCGCAATGGCCGCCGCATCATTCAGCAGGCTTTCGCCTTCGACGATCCGTGCCAGCCGCTGGGGCGCGGCAAGGCCGCGAAAGATGCTGACCACCGCCGAAGGATCGGTGGTCGAAACGATCGCCCCCAGCAGGAAACAGGCCAGCACACCCATATTGCTGAAGGGGATCAGCGCGCCGCCAACAAATACCGTGGCCACCAGAACCGCCAGTACCGCCATCACAAGGATCGGCACCCAGTCATCCAGCATGCGCCGCAGATCAAGCCCAAGTGCCACCTGAAACACCAGCGTGGGCAGAAAGACATACATGAAGACGCTGGACCGGATCGGCAGCGACAGCAGTTCAACCATCTCGGGCGACAGACTGTCGGCAAAGCTGGTGCGTAGCAGCACGGCCCCTGCCCCCAGCAGCGCCCCCACCACCGCAAGCGCCACCGAGTAAGGCAGGCGGGCACGTTCGGCCAGCGGTTCGGCCAGCGCGATGATGATCAGGAGCAGCGCAACAGCGGTGACAAGCAAAATGACATCCATATCCCACTCTAACCCCATGACCCTGACGGGAAAACCCGCGATCACGCGAAAATGTGCGGCGCAGATTGCAACATAAGTGATAAAATGCTACAAAGGTGAGTATGAAGGATCGCAGCCCCTATTCGGCCCGCCTGCCTGCGGATGCCAGCCGCGACCACCTGATGCTGCAGGTGGCGAAATCCTATTTCGAACTGGACCGGACGCAGGCCGAGATTGCCGCCGATCTGGGCCTGACCCGCTGGCAGGTTGCGCGGCTCTTGTCAGAGGCGCGGTCGGAAGGCGTGGTTCGCATCGAAATCACCCCACGCACCCGCCGCGATCCACGGGCCGAGGTCGCGCTGGCTGCGCGGTTCGGGCTGGAAGAGGCCATCGTTGTGCCGATGGGCGCGGCTGTGGATGACGCGACGCTGGCCGAAGGCGTGGCACAGGCCGCTGCCCAATGGCTGGCGGCGCTGACGCCCAAACCCGCGCTGATCGGGGTCAGCTGGGGGCGCAGCATGGCGGCGCTGGCCCGCGCCCTGCCGCAGGGATGGGCCCCGGGGCTGGAGGTGGTGCTGGTCAATGGCGCTGCGGCCTTGCAGGTGACCGATCCGCGCATTTCTTCGGTCGCCGAGGACATCGCAGCACGGGCGGGTGGTCAGGCCAGCCTGCTACCCGTGCCGGCCATTCTGGGCCAGCCCGCGACCCGTGCCGCGCTGGAAAGCGATCCGGTGATCGCCCGCGTACTGGCCCGCGCCGCTGCCGCGCCCTTGCTGGCCTTTGGTCTGGGGGCGATCGGCCATGGTTCAGTGCTGCACACGTCCGGCTATCTGTCGCGGGCGGAACTGGATACGCTGCAGGCACATGGCGCGGTGGGCGATCTGCTGGGCCGGTTCCTGACCGCCGATGGCCGCATCGCCGATCCCGCGCTGGATGCCCGCACCCTTGGCCTGCCGCTGGCCGCACTGCAGGGCAAACGGACGCTGTGCTTGGTGTCCGGCGCCGCCAAACATGCCATCACGGCCGCCGCGCTGCGCGCGGGTCTGATTTCGGTGCTGGTCACCGATGCCGCAACTGCCGATTTCCTTTTGGAGCGCCCGAATGTCTGAAAACCACACCTTTCCCCGGATGACCGGCACAAGCTTCACCCCTGCCTGGTTCGAAAACATCACGGTGAACACACCCGCCGCCGACCGCCGCACTGCCAGCCTGACCGCGCGCCGCACGGTGAAGAAAGACTGGCAGGCCGCATGGCTGGCCCGCGCCATCACCTGCATCGACCTGACGACCCTTGCGGGCGATGACACGGCCGGGCGGGTGCAACGGCTTTGTGCCAAGGCACGGCAACCTCTGCGCGCCGATCTGATGGCGGCGCTTGGGCTTGACCATCTGACGGTTGGCGCGGTCTGTGTCTACCCGACCATGGTGCCCCATGCGGTCAAGGCGCTGGAGGGCAGCGGCATTCCGGTCGCCTCGGTCGCCACCGGCTTTCCGGCCGGGCTGACGCCGCTGCCGCTGCGTCTGGCCGAAATCCGCTATGCGGTGGATCAGGGCGCGGCGGAAATCGACATCGTCATCACCCGTGAACTGGCGCTGACCGGGCAATGGCAGGCGCTGTATGACGAAATCGCCCAGATGCGCGAAGCCTGCGGTGCTGCGCATATGAAGGCCATTCTGGCCACGGGCGATCTGAAAACCCTGACCAATGTCTACAAGGCCAGCATGGTGGCCATGCAGGCGGGCAGCGATTTCATCAAGACCTCAACCGGCAAGGAAGAGGTCAACGCCACCCTGCCCGTATCCCTGACCATGCTGCGCGCCTTGCGTGATTTTCACGACCAGACCGGCCAATGGGTCGGTTTCAAACCCGCCGGAGGTTTGAAAACTGCAAAGGACGCGATGAACTGGCTGATCCTGATGAAAGAGGAACTGGGCACCCGCTGGATGATGCCCGATCTGTTCCGCATCGGTGCCTCGTCCATGCTGGGCGATATCGAACGCCAGTTGGAACACCATGTCACGGGCCGCTACTCGGCCGCCAACCGCCACGCGCTGGCCTGAGGAGACCCCCATGTCGATCAAGGAAATCATGCAGACCATGGATTACGGCCCCGCCCCCGAAAGCGCGACCGATGCCCAGACCTGGATCGCCGCCCATCCGGTGCTGGGTCATTTCATCAATGGCCGCTTCGTGGCCCCCGAAGGGGCAACGGTCGATGTCGTGAACCCGGCGACCGATGCGGTGCTGGCGCAGGTGGCCATCGGGACCGAAGCCGAAGTGGATGCCGCCGTGAAGGCCGCCCGCACCGCGCAGGCCAAATGGGCCGCGCTGCCGGGGCATGACCGGGCGCGCTATCTTTATGCCATGGCACGCCACCTGCAAAAGCGCGAGCGGCTGTTCGCGGTACTGGAGGTGCTGGACAATGGCAAGACCATCCGCGAAACCCGCGACATCGACGTGCCGCTGGCCGCACGGCATTTCTATCACCATGCGGGCTGGGCGGAACTGCTGGCCGATGAATTCCCGGGCCACACGCCTTTGGGGGTCTGCGGCCAGATCATCCCGTGGAACTTTCCGCTGCTGATGCTGGCCTGGAAGATCGCGCCCGCCCTGGCGGCGGGCAATACCGTGGTGCTGAAACCCGCCGATCTGACCCCGCTGACCGCCTATGCCTTTGCCCAACTTTGCGTCGAGATCGGCCTGCCGCCGGGCGTGGTGAACATCGTGAATGGCGATGGCAGCACCGGGGCCGCGCTGGCTGGGCACCCCGGCATTGCCAAGCTGGCCTTCACCGGATCGACCGAAGTGGGCCGCATCCTGCGCCGCCAGACCGCCGGATCGGGCAAGAAGCTGACGTTGGAACTGGGTGGCAAATCGCCCTTCATCGTGTTTGACGACGCCGATCTGGATGCGGCGGTGGAAGGTGTGGTCGATGCGATCTGGTTCAATCAGGGCGAAGTCTGCTGTGCCGGGTCGCGCATCCTGGTGCAGGAAAGCGTGGCAGAGCGTTTCCTGGCCAAGATGACCGCGCGCATGGCCAAGCTGCGGCTGGGCGATCCGCTGGACAAGACGATGGATATGGGCGCGGTGATTTCGCACCGTCAGCGCCAGAGGATCGAAGCGCTGCTCGCCGCGGGCGAGGCCGAAGGGGCCACGCTGCACCGCGCGCCCTGCCCCCTGCCTGCCAAGGGCAGCTATGTGGCCCCCGGCTTCTTCACCGGCACCGCCCCGGCCCAGACCGTCAGCCAGACAGAAATCTTTGGCCCCATCGCCACCACGCTGACCTTCCGCACCCCGGACGAGGCAGCACTTCTGGCCAATGACACCCGCTATGGTCTTGCAGCCTCGATCTGGTCGGAAAACCTGAACCGGGCCATTGATCTGGCCAACCGCGTGAAGGCCGGGGTGATCTGGATCAACGGCACAAATTTCTTCGACGCGGCGGCCCCCTTTGGCGGCATGCGCGAAAGCGGCTTTGGCCGCGAAGGCGGGCGTGCCGGGATGCTGGATTATGTGGCGCCCAAGGCCAAATCCGGCGCGCTGCGCGCTGCCCCCGCGCCGCTGGCCCCGGTCAGCCCCGCCTTGGGCAAGGCCGAGCGCAGCCCGATTGACGTGACCGCCAAGCTTTATATCGGTGGCAAGCAGGCCCGGGCCGATGGCGGGCAAAGCTACAGCGTGACGGGCAAGGCAGGTGTCATCGGACAGGCGGCCCTGGCCGGGCGCAAGGATGTGCGCAACGCAGTCGAGGCGGCAGGAAAGGCCACCGGCTGGGGTGGGGTCACAGCGCATAACCGCGCGCAGGTACTGTATTTTATGGCCGAAAATCTGGCGCAGCGCGAGACAGAGTTCACCGCTGCCCTGACGCAGGCTGGCACGCCCAAGCCCCAGGCCGAGGTGCAAGCCACGATCCGCCGCGCCTTCTGGTATGCCGCTTGGGCCGACAAGTTCGATGGCCGGGTCACCGCGACCAAATCCAGCCATGTGACGCTGACGGTGAATGAACCCTTCGGCACACTGGGTATCGTCGCGCCGGATGAGGCACCGCTGCTGGGCCTGATGTCGTTGATCCTGCCCGCGCTGGCGATGGGCAACCGGGTTGTTGCCGTGGCCAGCCAAAGCCAGCCCCTGATTGCCGCGCGGCTGTATCAGGTGTTCGAAACTTCGGACATTCCGGCAGGCGCTGTGAACCTGTTGACGGGCGACAGCGATTCGCTGGCGAAAACCCTGGCCGATCATGATGATGTGGCGGCGCTGTGGTATTTCGGCGCGGCAAATGGCGTGGCCGCCGTGGAAAGCGCCAGCGCAGGCAACCTGAAACCTGTCTGGGCCGAGGCCGGTTTGCGGGACTGGCTCGATCCGGCCCAGGGTCTGGGCATGGAATTTCTGACCCGCGCGACGCAGGTCAAGACCATCTGGATGCCCTACGGGGTATAAGGCGAAGCGCCGTGGTGCCATCGACCCGAGACTTCATCGGTCGCAAGCATCACCACGGCGCAGCAACCTTGAAGATTCGACGTCATTTCGCAGGTCTGCGGGCTGCGCCAGGTGGCGCGGTCCGGTTGTTTCAAGCCGCAGTGCTCCGGCGGTACTCCAGACTGGGGATCTGCCCCAGATTGAACTTGTCCACCGACAAGGACAGTTCTTCCGCCCATTGGGTCAGGGCTTCGGTATCAGAGGTGGTCGAGGCCACCATCGCGGCATTCTGCTGCGTTGTGTTGTCCAGTTCACTGACAGCATGAGAAATCTCTGACAGACCTGTCGATTGCTCGCGCATCGCCGTGGCAATATCTGCCGCAAGCGCGCTGATATTCGCGACAGATTGTCCGATCTCTTCGATGGTGCTGGCGGCAATGTCGATGAGTTTTGACCCCGAGGCGACCTGTTCACCCGAATTTCTGATAAGTTGGCCGATAGATGCCGTTGCCTCGGTGGCCCGCATCGACAAGGCGCTGACTTCGGATGCAACAACCGCAAACCCACGACCTGCTTCACCGGCGCGCGCGGCCTCGACCCGTGCATTCAGCGCAAGCAGATTGGTCTGGAAGGCAATGGAGTCGATCAGATCGACAATCTGGTTGACCTCGCTGGAAGACTGCGAAATTCCCGCCATTGCCTTTGTCACGTCATTCATGATGGTCAGGCCACGATCCGCCGTCTGGCGAGCCTTTTCAACAATTCCATCCGCCTTGAGAGCCCGATCGCTCGCTTTCCCGGCGGAATCCGTCAGCCCGGCCAATGAGGCTGCGGTTTGTTCAATCGCAGCGGCAGACCCTTCGGTTCTTGTCTGGAGTTTCTGAATTGCGCTTGCCAATGTATGGATACGGTCCGACAGGCTGCGGGTTGTCTGGCGCGTCTGATGAATGATGCTGGAAAGATTTGCCCGGGCTTGTTCCGCATTTGCCAGAACTTCTGAATACTTCCCGGGAAGCACATTCCTGTCCAGGGACTGCGACAGATCACCAGCCGCAAAGGCAGACATCGCCCTGACGATGATCTCGAATGCCTTTTCAAGCGAATCCATCATCTTGTTCAGGCCATTCGCGATATCGCGCAGCTCTTGCTTGTCGCTGTCAAGCGCGAGCCGGTGACTGAAGATCCCGTTTGTCGTCGCATGGACCAGTTCTGATACTTCTGCCACCATTTTCATATTGGCCTGATTGGCGGCCAGAGCCACAGATATCTGCCGCGCCATCATGCCGAATTCATCATCATTTTCAATGTGAGGCACGACGGTCAACCGTTCACCATGCTCAACCCGCTGCATGGTTTCCGTGAGATTTGCAATCGGTGTGAGGACCAGCTTGCTGATGCCGCGCGTCAGATAGGTCATTGCAGCCGCCAACAGCACAACAAGGACATACAGGACAATCTTTGCAATCGTGGCCAGCAGTTCCAGCCCGGCGATCCGGCTGTCAAACCGGCTTTCCATTTTGGCAAGGAACTGATCCACAGGCTCCATGATATCCGCCTTGAACCCATGATATTCCGGGGAATGCAGCAGCTTTGCAGCCAATGCCATATCTGGATTTCCTTTGACCGTGTAATTCCCTGCAGCATCGGCAAACAGGCCTTTCACAGCATTCATTGCCCGAACTTCAAGGTTCACAAGACCATCGGAATTGGCTTGCGCTTTGGACAGAAGCGCGAATTCCTCTTCGGTAAAGCCTGCATCCTGCATCAACTCATGCAAGGGTTTCTGCAATCCGCTGCCAGCAGAAGCTGGCCGTCCTGCAGCAACAAAATCCCAGTAGATCCGGTTGTAGTTGGCGGGACGTTCCTGTTTGCCATCCCGGATCGCCAGAATGGCCATGTATTGTTCCTCGTATGCGGGATCAGCGGTCAGCACATAGGTGCGCGCCAACCGGGTCAGATCATCGCTCGACTGACGAAGTTCATCTGCCAGAAGATAGGAGTGGTATCGTTCCGCCCAGGCATCTCTGACAAGGCTGCCGATATGGCCCAGGGCTACCGCCGCCGCGCCAGCAAGCAGGGCGGCAACAACCGACATTGCCAACATCATCCGGGTCGCCTGGCCGATCTTGTGGTGTGCCTTCGCAAACAGCGCCTGAAACATCACGGTCTTCCCCATTTGGTTCTTTTTGGGGATAGCGTCAGAAATCTTGATATTCGTTTAATTGGTTGTGTTTGGCTTGGAACGCACATTCCCGCCCCAATACCCCCGATCCTGACGCCGAACTGATCTGATCGCCGAAGGTCAGTCGACATGCGGCGGGGCCGCGCGAACAGGGTCGCACGTCACTTCCACATCCTTGGGTCTACATACCCCTGTCCGCCACAACCCCGCTGCGAGGCCGTGCGATTTTGCGCGCTTTCACAGGTAAATGCGGCATCGCAGCACAAACAATGTTCGTTATGTTCTTTTTCGCAGCAAAACGAAAATAGTCCTTGACCTACTGCCGCTCTGGCGACAGGGTTCGTGCAATCACGGGGGGAGGGCATCGGCGTGGGAGTTGACGCTGGGCTGCAGACGGTCGATCTGTTCATCATTGGTGGCGGCATCAATGGCTGCGGCATTGCCCGCGATGCCACCGGCCGTGGCCTGTCAGTCACCCTTGCCGAACAGGGGGATCTGGCGCAGGGCACCTCATCGGCATCGACAAAATTGTTCCATGGCGGGTTGCGTTATCTCGAATACTTCGAATTTCGCCTGGTCCGCGAGGCGCTGGAGGAACGCGAAACCCTTCTGGTGGCCATGCCGCATATCAGCTGGCCCATGCGCTTTGTGCTGCCCTACTCGCCCGACATGCGCTTTGACAGCGATACCCCGACCTCGCGCCTTCTGGGGCTGGTCATGCCCTGGATGAAGGGGCGGCGCCCGGGTTGGCTGATTCGGCTGGGGCTGTTCCTGTATGATACCCTGGGTGGACGGAAGATCCTGCCCGCCACCCGCACCATCGATCTGACCCGCGATCCGGCAGGCAAGCCGCTGCGACCGCATTTCCGCAAGGCCTGGGAATACAGCGATTGCTGGGTGGAGGATTCGCGTCTGGTCGCCCTGAATGCCCGCGATGCTGCCGACCGGGGTGCCACGATCCTGACCCGGACCCGCGTTGTCAGCGCAGAACGCGCCGATGGCTTGTGGCGCGTTGTCACCGACGGCCCTGATGGTCAGGTCATCCACAGCGCCCGCGCCCTGGTGAATGCGGGTGGGCCGTGGGTCGAGGATGTGATCCGCAATGTCGCGCGGATCAATTCCAGCGAAGGCGTGCGGCTGGTGCGCGGCAGCCATATCGTGACCCGCAAACTCTATGACGACGACCGGTGCTATTTCTTTCAGGGCGAAGATGGCCGGATCATCTTTGCCATTCCCTACGAGCAGGATTTCACCCTGATCGGCACCACCGACAAGGATCACCAGGACGCCCCGGCCGCCGCCCGTTGCACGGATGAGGAACGCGATTATCTCTGCGCCTTCGCGTCCAAGTACTTTGCCCGCCCCGTGACCGCAGCCGATGTGGTCTGGACCTATTCGGGCGTGCGCCCGCTCTATAATGACGGGGCGAAATCGGCCACGGCGGCCACGCGGGACTATGTGCTGAGCGTGGATGCCAATGGTGCGCCGCTGCTGAACGTGTTCGGCGGCAAGATCACCACCTATCGCCGTCTGGCCGAAAGCGCGATGGACCGTCTGGCCCCGCATTTCCCTGGGCTGAAAGACAAATGGACGGCGCGGGTGCCGCTGCCGGGTGGCAATTTCCCGCATGACGGAGTGGCGGCGCTGACCGACCGGATCAAGGCCCGCTACGGCTTCCTGACCGATTTCTGGGCCGCGCGGCTGGTCCGGGCCTATGGGGCGCAGGTGCCCGAACTGCTGGGCGACGCCAAAAGCGCGGCCGATCTGGGCGAGGATTTCGGCGCGACATTGACCGCGCGCGAGGTAGACTGGCTGCGGGCGCGCGAATTCGCGCGCGGGGCCGATGACGTGATCTGGCGCCGCAGCAAGCTGGGCCTGCGGCTGAACGCCGATCAGGTGGCGCGGCTGGCGGCATATATGGCGGCGGCAGAGGCGGTGAAAACCGCCCCAGCCGCCGAGTGAGGGGAAAGGCATGACACTGGAACTGAGGGGGGTGTCGCGCAGCGTCGGGGGGAAGGTTCATATCCACCCCACTGACCTGACGCTGCAGAAGGGCACGATGAACGTGCTTCTGGGCCCCACATTGGCGGGGAAAACCTCGCTCATGCGGCTGATGGCGGGGCTGGATGCGCCGACAACCGGGCGCATTTTCTGGGACGGGCAGGATGTCACCGGAATGCGCGTTCAGGATCGCCGCGTGGCCATGGTCTATCAGCAATTCATCAACTATCCCGCAATGAGCGTGTTCGACAACATCGCCTCGCCGCTGCGGCTGATGGGCAAATCCGCCGCCGAAATCGACCGTGCCGTGCGCGAAACCGCCGACATGCTGAAACTGACGCCGATGCTGTCGCGCAAACCGCTGGAGCTTTCGGGCGGCCAACAGCAGCGCTGCGCACTGGCGCGGGCGCTGGTCAAGGGTGCAGGGCTGGTGCTGCTGGATGAACCGCTGGCCAATCTGGACTACAAGCTGCGCGAGGAATTGCGGATCGAAATTCCCCGCATTTTCGAAGCCTCGGGCGCGATCTTCGTCTATGCCACCACCGAACCCGAAGAGGCACTGCTTCTGGGCGGGCATACGGCCTGCCTGTGGGAAGGCCGGGTGACCCAGTTCGGCCCGACCCCGACCGTCTATCGCCAACCGGCAGATGCCACGACCGCGCGGGTGTTCAGCGATCCGCCGATGAACTTCCTGTCCTGTTTCAAGCAGGGCCATCGGATCAATTTCGGCGATACGGCCAACGCGCCCGCCGAAGGCCCGTTTGCCGCACTGGCCGATGGCCGCTATCTGGCCGGTTTCCGCGCCAACCATCTGGAATTGAACCGCCATTCCGGGCAGGCAGTCGAATTGCGCTGCACGCTTGGCGTGACCGAGATCACCGGATCGGAAACCTTTGTCCACCTGACCCATGGCGCAGACAAATGGGTCGGTCTGGTGCATGGCGTGCATGATCTGGCGCCCGGATCGCAGATTTCGGTCTGGCTTGATCCGGCGCATGTCTATCTGTTCGACGGGGCCGGGCATCTGGTTGCTCCCGCCGCCTATGCGCTTGCGGCCTGAGGGGGGAACCATGGCACAGATCACCCTGAAGAACCTCGCGCACAGCTACTATCCCAATCCGCAATCCGACAAGGATTACGCACTGAAGGAAATGGATCACGTCTGGCAGGATGGCGGGGCCTATGCGCTGCTGGGATCATCCGGTTGTGGCAAGACCACCCTTCTGAACATCATCTCGGGCCTGCTGCGCCCCAGCCATGGCCGGGTGCTGTTTGGCGACCGTGATGTGACCGATGCCGAAACGGCGGCGCGTAACATTGCGCAGGTGTTCCAGTTTCCGGTCGTGTATGACACGATGACGGTGCGCGACAATCTGGCCTTCCCGCTGCGCAATCGCGGCATGGCTGCCGACTATATCAAGGCGCGCGTGGATCAGATCGCCGCCATGATCGGCATGGAAGAGATGCTGAACCGCAAGGCGCGCGGCCTGACGGCAGACGCCAAGCAGAAGATCAGCCTTGGCCGCGGCATGGTGCGCGAGGATGTGAACGCGATCCTGTTCGATGAACCGCTGACGGTGATCGACCCGCATATGAAATGGGAATTGCGGACGCAGTTGAAGCAGCTGCACCGCGAATTCGGCCATACCATGATCTATGTCACGCATGACCAGACCGAGGCGCTGACCTTCGCCGACAAGGTGGTGGTGATGTATGACGGTCGCGTGGTGCAGATGGGCACGCCGGAAGAGCTGTTCGAGGCCCCCGCCCATACCTTTGTCGGCTATTTCATCGGCTCGCCCGGGATGAATTTCCTCGACGCGAAGATCGAAGGCACCCGCGCCCTTGTGCAAGGGGGCGCGGTCGTCGAACTGGGTGCGGCCTATGGGCCAATGACGGGCCGCACCCAGATCGGCATCCGCCCCGAACATGCCCTGCTGACCGATGAGGCGGGCCTGCCGCTGACCATTCGCCGGGTCGAGGATGTGGGCCGCCACCGGATCATCCGGGCCGACCTGTTCGGCGCGGCCTTCAACCTGATCGCGCCCGAAGGCATGGCGATCACCCCCGACATGACCCGCGTCACCTTCGCGCCGGGCAAGGTGGGTGTCTATGCCGATGACTGGCGCGTCGCGCCCCGCCTGGCCGAAGGGAGGGCCGCCTGATGGACAAGACGATCAACAACAAGGCCTGGTTCCTTGTGCTGCCGGTTCTGGTTCTGGTGGCCTTTTCGGCGGTCATCCCGCTGATGACGGTGGTGAACTATTCGCTGAACGACACCTTCGGGAACAACCAATTCTTCTGGGCCGGCCTTGAATGGTTCGAGGAAATGGTGACCTCGTCGCGCCTGCACGAGGCCTTGGGCCGTCAGGTGCTGTTTTCGGGGATCATTCTGGCGATCGAAGTGCCGCTGGGCATCTATATCGCGCTGAACATGCCGAAAAAGGGTTTCTGGGCCAGCGTGGTGCTGGTTCTGATGGCGCTGCCGCTGCTGATCCCGTTCAACGTGGTGGGCACGATCTGGCAGATCTTTGGTCGGGTGGATATCGGCCTTCTTGGCCATACGCTGGCGGCCATCGGGATCGACTACAACTATACCAATGATCCGCTGGATGCCTGGGTCACGGTGATCGTGATGGATGTCTGGCACTGGACATCGCTTGTCGCGCTGCTGTGCTATGCCGGGCTGCAATCCATCCCGCAGGCCTATTATCAGGCCGCGAAGATCGATCAGGCCAGCCGCTGGGCCGTGTTCCGCTATATCGAACTGCCCAAGATGCAGGGCGTGCTGCTGATTGCCGTGCTGCTGCGCTTCATGGACAGTTTCATGATCTACACCGAACCCTTCGTGGTGACAGGCGGCGGCCCCGGCAATTCGACCACCTTCCTGTCGATCGACCTGGTCAAGATGGCCATCGGTCAGTTCGACCTGGGCCCGGCGGCGGCCTTCTCGATCATGTATTTCCTTGTGATCCTGCTGGTAAGCTGGGTGTTCTATACCGTGATGACCAATCTCGACAAGGCGGAGGGCCAGTGATGCGTGTGAAACCTTCCGCCATCGTGATGACGGTTTACCTGCTGTTCCTGCTGGTGCCGATCTATTGGCTGGCCAACATGAGCTTCAAGACCAATACCGAAATCACCTCGGCCTTCACCTTGTTCCCGCATGATTTCACCTTGCGCAACTATGCGGTGATCCTGACCGATCCCAGCTGGTACATGGGCTATGTGAACAGCCTGATCTATGTGGCGATGAACACCGTGATTTCGATCACCGTCGCCCTGCCCGCAGCCTATGCCTTTTCGCGCTACAGCTTCATGGGCGACAAGCATCTGTTCTTCTGGCTGCTGACCAACCGCATGGCACCGCCTGCCGTCTTTGCCCTGCCCTTCTTCCAGCTTTATTCCAGCGTGGGCCTGTTCGACACCCATATCGCCGTTGCCCTGGCGCATTGCCTGTTCAACGTGCCGCTGGCAGTCTGGATCCTGGAAGGTTTCATGCGCGGCGTGCCGAAGGAAATCGACGAGACGGCCTATATCGACGGCTACAGCTTTGGCCGCTTCTTCGTGAAGATCTTCATGCCGCTGATCGCAAGCGGGATCGGGGTGGCCGCCTTCTTCTGCTTCATGTTCTCCTGGGTGGAACTGCTGCTGTCGCGCACGCTGACCTCGGTAAATGCCAAGCCCATCGCCGCCACCATGACCCGGACCGTTTCGGCCAGCGGCATGGATTGGGGCGTGCTGGCGGCGGCAGGGGTGCTGACCATCATCCCGGGCGCGCTGGTGATCTACTTTGTCCGCAACTACATCGCCAAGGGCTTCGCCCTGGGGAGGGTGTGATGTCCGCAACCCCTGTAACCCGAGTGAACTGGGGCCTGATCTATGCCGTGGCCGGGGGGATCTGGCTGGCCGCCCTGGCAGGGCTGATGGCCGCTGCCCCGCGCCGCGACGGTGCCATCGACTGGACCGGGCAGATCATCCCCGGTGGCTGGATGGCATGGAGCCTGCCAGTCGCCCTGTTCTTCATGACCATTGCGGGCCTGCTGATCCTGTTCACCCTTCTGGCCATCCGCTTCCCCGAAACGCCGCGTCTGGGCGTGTTGCGGATCGAAACCACAAGGGGCGACCGGCTGTTCATTTCCCTGCTGGGGTCGGGCTTCATCTGCCTGATCTGGCTGTTCTTCTTCGGCGGCCCGCTCTGGTGGGCGCTGGCGATCTGCCTGGGTTATGCCGCAGCGGTGTTCCGCTGGGTGTGACCCGGGCCTGATACGACCCGCATCGGGGCGGCCCGCCCGGCCTGGTGCAGACTGAGAAATCAACGACATCTCAATAACATCTGGGAGGATTACATGAGATTGCGTCAAACCACCACCGCCATGGCGCTTGCGCTGATGGCCATGGGTGCGGCCCCGGCATGGGCCGATATGGAGGCCGCCAAGGTCTTCCTCGATGCCGAAGTCGGCGAGCTGTCCACCCTGTCCCGCGCCGATCAGGAAGCGGAAATGCAGTGGTTCGTGGATGCTGCGAAACCTTTCGCCGGCATGGAAATCAAGGTGGTTTCGGAAACCATCACCACCCACGAATACGAGGCCAAGGTTCTGGCCCCGGCCTTCACCGCCATTACCGGCATCAAGGTCACCCATGACCTGATCGGCGAAGGCGATGTGGTTGAAAAGCTGCAGACGCAGATGCAGTCGGGCGAGAACATCTATGACGCCTATATCAACGACAGCGACCTGATCGGCACCCATTGGCGCTATCAGCAGGCCCGTATCCTGTCGGACTGGATGGAAGGCGAAGGCAAGGCCGTCACCAACCCCAATCTGGACGTGGCCGATTTCATCGGGGCCAAGTTCGTCACCGCGCCGGACGGCAAGCTGTATCAGCTGCCCGACCAGCAATTCGCCAACCTTTACTGGTTCCGCTACGACTGGTTCAACGATCAGAAGACCAAGGACGACTTCAAGGCCAAGTATGGCTATGATCTGGGCGTTCCGGTGAACTGGTCGGCCTATGAGGATATCGCGGAATTCTTCACCGGCCGCGACATGTCCTATGCGGGCGGCCCGGCTTCCGGCGTCTATGGCAACATGGATTACGGCAAGAAGGACCCCTCGCTGGGCTGGCGCTATACCGATGCCTGGATGTCGATGGCCGGCATGGGCGATGTGGGCGAACCGAACGGTCTGCCGGTCGATGAATGGGGCATCCGCGTGGACGAAAACAGCCGTCCCGTCGGCTCCTGCGTGGCGCGCGGTGGCGCGACCAACGATGCGGCCGCCGTCTATGCCGTGACCAAGGCGATCGAATGGCTGCAGAAATACAGCCCGCCGGAAGCCCAGGGCATGACCTTCGGCGAAGCCGGCCCGGTGCCTGCACAGGGCAATATCGCCCAGCAGATGTTCTGGTACACCGCCTTCACCGCCGACATGGTCAAGCCGGGCCCGGTGATGAACGAGGACGGCACGCCGAAATGGCGGATGGCCCCCAGCCCGCATGGCGCCTATTGGCAGAATGGCCAGAAGGTCGGCTATCAGGATGCCGGGTCGTGGACACTGATGAAATCCACCCCGGTGGATCGGGCGCAGGCTGCATGGCTCTATGCCCAGTTCGTCACCTCCAAGACCGTGGACGTGAAGAAAAGCCACGTTGGCCTGACCTTCATCCGCGAATCCACCATCCAGCACCAGTCGTTCACCGATCGTGCGCCGCAGCTTGGCGGTCTGGTGGAATTCTACCGCAGCCCCGCCCGCGTGCAGTGGTCGCCCACCGGCACCAACGTGCCTGACTATCCGAAGCTGGCACAGCTGTGGTGGCAGAACATCGGCGACGCCATGTCGGGCGCTAAATCGCCGCAGGAAGCCCTGGATGCGCTCTGCGAAGAGCAGGAAAAGGTGCTGGAACGTCTGGAACGCGCAGGCGTGCAGGGGGATATCGGCCCGAAGATGAACGAGCCGAAGGATGCCCAGGAATGGCTTGATGCCCCCGGTGCGCCGGTGGCAAAGCTGGAAAACGAAAAGCCCGCGGGCGAAACGATTTCCTATGACGAGCTGATCAAGTCCTGGCAGAACTGATCTGCGGTGCGGGCGGGGGGTTCCCCGCCCGCACACCAACCGCGCCAAACCGGCCCTTTGTAGCAATTCGTAAACCCATCGTGTTCTGACCGAAGCAATTCCGGGCTTTGGTTGACAGGATCGGTCCGGGATGCCGTCATGATCCCCGATATCCATCCTCATGCGAAGGACTGACACTATGGCCACCCGTATCTCGGCTGACGCTTTTGGCACCCTCCCGGCAATCAATGCACAAACGCTTGGTTTTCTGTTTGTCGCGGGGTTTTTCGCCAGCAATGCCTTTGATCTCTGGGGGCAGGTCATCAGCCCGGCGCTTGGGTTTGCCAATTTGTCGCCCCATGGCCTGGCGCGCAGCCTGCTTGCGGCCCTTGGCCTGCCGAACGGTGATTTTGCCGGCTATTTCGTGCATTTCTATCTGGTGGGGCTGATCGGCTATCCGGTGGGCTGGAGCTTCATCTTCGCGCCGATCTGGCGCCGCGTGATCGGACCGACCCATTGGCTGCTGCCCGCCACGATCTATGGGTTCGGCCTGTGGGTCTTTGCCATCGGTGGCATCACGGCGATCGCAGGCCTGCCGCTGTTTCTGAATTTCACCGGGATCACCTGGGTCGCGCTGGTGGGCCATGTCCTGTACGGCATCGTTCTGGTGGCCGTGATGCAGGCCATCCGCAAGACCTGATCCCGACGCACCATCCGGCGCCGGTCCATTGCCGGCGCTGTAGCTGCCCCGGGCCGGACCCGCGTCCTGCCCCGGCCCGACCGACGAAAAGGCTCTCCATGACCCATATCCTTGCCATTGATCAGGGCACCACATCCAGCCGCGCCATCCTGTTCGACGCCGACCGCCATGTGGTAGCTGTCGCGCAAGAAGAGTTTCCGCAGCACTATCCCCGGCCCGGCTGGGTGGAGCACGATCCGGCTGATCTGTGGTCCACCGTGGCGGGTACCGCGCGGGCGGTGATCGAAAAGGCCGGGGTGGATGTGGCAATGATTGCGGCCATCGGCATCACCAATCAGCGCGAAACCACGCTGATCTGGGATCGGGCGACGGGCCAGCCCATCCATAATGCGATTGTCTGGCAGGATCGCCGCACCGCCGATACCTGCACCGCGCTGCGCGATGCCGGGCACGAAGCCATGGTCACCGCACGCACCGGCCTGTTGCTGGACCCCTATTTCAGCGGCACCAAGGTGAAATGGCTGCTGGATCACATTCCCGGTGCGCGTGACCGGGCCGAAGCGGGCGAGCTGGCCTTTGGCACTGTCGATTGCTTTCTGATCTGGAAGCTGACCGGCGGACGGGTTCATGCGACCGATGCCACCAATGCCTCGCGCACCATGTTGTACAATATCGCCGAAGGGCGGTGGGATGCCGAGCTTTGCGCGCTTCTGGGCGTGCCCATGGCGATCTTGCCCGAGGTGAAGGATTGCGCGGCGGATTACGGCACGACCCGGGCCGATCTGTTCGGACGGGAAATTCCGATTGCCGGCGTCGCGGGCGATCAGCAGGCCGCCACGGTGGGCCAGGCCTGTTTCGCGCCGGGCATGATGAAATCCACCTATGGCACGGGCTGTTTTGCGCTGCTGAATACCGGGGCAGACCGCGTGCCGTCAAAGAACCGCCTGCTGACCACCATCGCCTATCAGTTGAACGGCCAACCGACCTATGCGCTGGAGGGTTCGATCTTCATCGCGGGTGCTGTGGTGCAATGGCTGCGTGACGGCTTGAAGATCATCCGCGAAGCAAAGGAAACCCAGCCCTTGGCCGAAGCGGCCGATCCTGCGCAAGAGGTGGTGCTGGTGCCCGCCTTCACCGGCCTTGGCGCGCCCTATTGGCGGCCCGATTGCCGTGGTGCCGTCTATGGGCTGACGCGCAATTCCGGCCCGGCGGAACTGGCCCGGGCTGCGCTGGAAAGCGTGGGCTATCAGACCCGCGATCTGCTGGAGGCGATGCGCGCCGATTGGGGCGCGGCGGCGGATGGGGTCTTGCGGGTGGATGGCGGCATGGTGGCCAGCGATTGGGCCATGCAGTTCCTGGCCGATATTCTGGGAGCGCCGGTGGATCGCCCGGTGGTGACCGAAACCACCGCGCTTGGGGCCGCCTATCTGGCGGGGCTGCAAGCCGGTGTCTATCCGCCCCCGGCCGAGTTTTCCAAGGGCTGGGCGCTGCAACGGCGCTTTGACCCGGCCATGGCCGAAGAGGTGCGCGCGGCCAAGTATGCCCGCTGGGGGCGCGCTGTGGCCGCGACGATGGCGGTATGACCCGCTTTGCGATTGCGATGCCCGCCCGTATCCTGTTCGGGCGGGGTGAGGCGGCCAAGGCACCTGCGCTGATCGCGGGATTTGGAGCGCGGGTCTTGCTGGTTCACGGGGCCAATGCCGCACGGGCCGAATGGCTGCTGCAGGGCTTGCGCGGGCAGGGCTGCGAAACCCGAACGCTGGCCTGCGCCGGTGAACCCGATCTCCCGCAGCTGGAAACGGCGCTGCAGCAGACACGGGGCTTTGCGCCGCAGGTCGTGGTGGGGTTGGGCGGCGGCGCAGTGCTGGACATGGCAAAGGCGCTGGCCGCGCTGATCCCCGCCCCCGGCGGACCGATGGATCATCTGGAAGTGGTGGGCCGTGGCCTGCCGCTGACCGTGCCCCCCCTGCCCTTTGTGGCCCTGCCCAGCACGGCAGGAACCGGGGCCGAAGCCACCAAGAACGCGGTGATCGGCGTGCCCGATCATGGCCGCAAGGTCAGCTTGCGGGATGACCGGATGCTGGCGCGGCTGGCCATTGTCGATCCGGCGCTGACCGATCATTGCCCGCGCGCCACCACGCTGGCATCGGGGTTGGATGCGGTGACGCAGGTGATCGAACCCTATCTGTCCTGCAAGGCCAATCCTTTCACCGATGCGCTGACAGAACCGGCGATTGCCAAGGGATTGCAGGCGCTGGCCCGGTTGATGCAGGGCGAAGATCCGGCAGCCCGCGACGCCCTGGCCCATGTATCGCTGACGGGCGGGATTGCGCTGGCCAATGCGGGGCTGGGCGCGGTGCATGGGCTGGCGGGGGTGATCGGCGGGCTGACGGGTGCTGCCCATGGTGCGATTTGCGGCACGCTTCTGGGGCCTGTGCTGGCGATGAACCGTGCCCGTGCGCCTTCAGACCGGATCGACAGGGTCTGCGCCACCATTGCGCAGCTGTTCGGTGGCGAACAGGCAGAGGCACCGCAAACGCTCACCCTCTGGGCGCGACAGCAGGGTCTGCCGGGGATCACCGCTCTTGGTCTGGCCCCTACCGATTTTCGGGCGGTGGCCGAGGCTTCGGCGGTTTCCTCCTCCATGAAGGGCAATCCGGTGCCCCTGTCGCCCGACGATCTGGTGGCGGTGCTGCAGGCGGCGGTCTGAGCGCCCCTGCCTGCCCCCTGCGAAACAACCCGTCGGTTGGAGGTTGCGCGGGCAGATCAGCCGCGCGCCGCCTTTTCCTCCAGACCGGACGTGCCAGCGCGGCGGGCAAGCTCGGCCTCCACCTCGGCCAGTGTCACATCACGCGCGGTCAGCATGACGAGCAGGTGATAAATCACATCGGCGGCCTCGGAGACCAGTTTGGCGCGGTCGCCCTTCACGGCCTCGATGATGGCCTCGATGGCCTCTTCGCCGAATTTCTCGGCGCATTTCTCGGGCCCTTTGGCGAAAAGCTTGGCCGTCCAGCTGCTGTCGGGGTCCGCCCCCTTGCGCGATTGGATCGTGGCGGCCAGATCGTGAATTTCGCTCATTGCAGCCTCATCGGAATACCGGCGGCGGCCATATGCGCCTTGGCTTCGCCGATGGTATAGGTGCCGAAGTGGAAGATCGAGGCGGCCAGCACAGCGGAGGCATGGCCTTCGATCACGCCCTCGACAAGGTGGTCGAGCGTGCCGACGCCGCCGGAGGCGATGACGGGGATCGAGACGGCATCGGCGATGGCGCGGGTGAGGGGCAGGTTGTAGCCGCCCTTGGTGCCATCGCGGTCCATCGAGGTGAGGAGAATTTCGCCCGCGCCCTTGGTGGCGACGGTGCGGGCAAAGTCCACGGCGTCGATGCCGGTGGGTTTGCGGCCGCCATGGGTGAAGATCTCCCATTTGCCGGGGGCCACGGTTTTGGCGTCGATGGCCACCACGATGCATTGGCTGCCGAAGCGGTCGGCGCTGCGGGCGACCACATCGGGATCGGCCACGGCGGCGGAGTTGAACGAAACCTTGTCGGCGCCCGCGAGCAGCAGGGCGCGCACATCTTCGGGCGTGCGGACGCCGCCGCCCACGGTGAGCGGCATGAAGCACTGTTCGGCGGTGCGGGTAACCAGATCGAACATGGTGCCGCGGTTTTCATGGGTGGCGTGGATGTCGAGGAAGGTGAGCTCATCGGCGCCGGCGGCATCATAGGCCTTGGCGGCCTCGACCGGGTCGCCCGCATCGATCAGGTTCACGAAATTCACGCCCTTGACCACGCGGCCATCTGCGACATCAAGGCAAGGGATGATGCGGGTTTTCAGCATGGCTCAGCTGCGTCCTCTGGCTCTCAGGGTGCGGATCAGGTCGTAAAGCGCGAAGGCCAGAAGAACAATGCCCAAGATGCCCGCGACGGGCAGGGTGAGCAGCATGAACCAGCCCGAGACGAAGGCGGTGTAGAGCGTTTCGCCCCAATCCGCGCCATCGACGAGGCAGGGGTTGATGCCGCCTTCATGCAGGTCGCAGCCATGGCGCGCGGCGAAGTTCACAGCCCAGATCACGGCCAGAAGCGGGCTGAAGCAGAGGATCAGCCCGAGGATCAGGATGCCGTAAACCCATTTGCGCATGGCTCAGGCCCGGAGTGTGGTCAGCGCCTGGGTCAGGTCAATCGCGCCATCATAAAGCGCGCGGCCCGAGATGGCTCCGGCGATCACGCCGGTGTCGCGCAGCGCGATCAGGTCTTCCATGCGCGACACACCGCCCGAGGCGATGACCGGGATGGAGACGGCGCGGGCGAGGGCCTCGGTCGCCTCGATATTCGGGCCCTGCATGGCGCCGTCGCGGTCGATATCGGTGTAGATGATGGCGGCGACGCCTGCATCCTCGAAGCTGCGCGCGAGGTCGGTTGCCTGCACGGTGGTTTCCTCGGCCCAGCCTTTGGTGGCGACAAAGCCCTTGCGGGCGTCAATGCCCACAGCCACCTTGCCGGGGAAGGCGCGGGCGGCTTCGCGTACCAGCGCAGGGTTTTCCACGGCGACGGTGCCGAGGATGACGCGGGCGAGGCCCTTGGAAAGCCACATCTCGATGGTGGCCATGTCGCGGATGCCGCCGCCCAGCTGGGCGGGGACGGTGCAGCGCGCGAGGATCGCCTCGACCGCCGCGCCATTCACCGGCTGGCCTGCGAAGGCGCCGTTGAGATCGACAAGGTGGAGCCATTCGCAACCCGCCGCCTCGAACTTGGCGGCCTGGGCGGCGGGGTCATCGCCAAAGACGGTGGCGGCGGACATTTCACCGCGCAACAGGCGCACGCATTGGCCGTCTTTCAGGTCGATGGCGGGGTAGAGGATCATGGCGGGCTCCGCTCTGGCTGGACGGGGGCGGTTTCGCATGGTGCCGACGTGACGGCAAGGCCCAAGCATAGCGCAGGGGCCGCAACGTCATGCTTGCGGGAATCTGCAACCCATGCGGATCATGCTGCCATAACAGGGGAGGAGGAACCCATGCGGAAATTTCTGATCGCGGCGGCGCTGTCACTGGTGGCCGGGGCGGCGATGGCCGATCCGATCGAAGGGGTTTGGCAGACACAGGAAGATGAAGGGGCCTATGCCCATGTCACCATCAAGCCCTGCGGCGCGGCCTTTTGCGGCAAGATCACCCAGGCCTTCAAGGATGGTGCCGATTATGCGTCGCCCAATGTCGGCAAGCAGATCGTGATCGACATGGCCCCGGTGGGGGATGGCAATTACGAAGGCAAGGTCTGGCGGCCCGCGAATGACAAGATCTATAACGGCAAGGCCGAAGTGTCGGGCAAGACCATGAAACTGGCCGGTTGCGTGGCGGGCGGGCTGATCTGCAAGTCGCAGACCTGGAAAAAGGTCAAGTAACGACCTTCATCGACGACAGGAAAGCACCGGTTTCGCGCGCGAAACCGGTGCTTTTGATTCAAATGCCATCGAACGGGGCACCGCCTCTTGCGCAGCTTTCGGGTCGCAGCCGGGCCGGGAATGGGGCAGGACTGTCGCAGGTGTCAAATCGGGGGGCAGGCGATGGGTCTGGCGGATTGGGGGCGGCTGATCGGGCTGTCGCTGTTATGGGGCGGATCGTTCTTCTTTGTCGAAATCGCGCTGACCGGCCTGCCTGCGCTGAGCGTGGTCTTTGGCCGGGTGGCGCTTGGCGCGCTGTGCCTGGCGGTGATGCTGGGCGGGCGGCTGCCGCGCGGCGCGGCAGTGTGGCGCGCGCTGGCGGTGATGGGGTTGCTGAACAATGTCATACCGTTCACGCTGTTCGCCTTTGCCCAGGGTGAAATCAGCGGTGCCCTTGCCGCGATCCTGAATGCGACAACGCCCTTGTGGACCGTGGTGGTGGCCCATCTTGCCGGGGCCGAGGCACTGACGGCGCGGCGCGTTGCGGGGATCGGCTTTGGATTTGCAGGCGTGGTGGTGATGGCGGGCGGCGGTGTCGGGACGGTTCCGGCATTCCTGGCCTGCCTTGCGGCAGCGCTGAGCTATGCGGTGGCCAGCATCTGGGGGCGGCGGCTGGCGGGCATGGGGCTGCAGCCCCTGCAGGCAGGGTTCGGGCAGGTGGCATCCTCGGCCATCCTGATCGCGCCGCTCTGGCTGGTGGTGGATCAGCCCTGGGTCTTGCCGATGCCGGGGCTGCCGGTCTGGGGCGCGCTGGCGGGGATTGCGCTTTTGTCCACTGCCTTGGCCTATGCGCTCTATTTCCGGCTGCTGGCCAGCGCGGGCGTGGTCAATCTGGCGCTGGTCACCTTTCTGATCCCGGTCTCCGCCGCCGCTTTGGGCGCGGTTTTTCTGGGCACGCGGCTGGGCCTGCCGCATGTTGCGGGTTTTGCGCTGATTGCGGTGGGGCTTTGGGCGGTGGTGCGGCGGTCAGCCAAAAACTGACCAACCCGTCGCCCGCGCGAGGCGTTCGACGGCGAGGGTGCCGAGTTGCGAATTGCCCTGCGCGTTCAGCCCCGGCGACCAGACGGCGATGGAGGCGCGGCCCGGTGCGATGACGAGGATGCCGCCGCCCACGCCGGATTTGCCGGGCAGGCCCACGCGATAGGCAAATTCGCCCGAACCGTCATAATGGCCGCAGGTCATCATCAGCGCATTGATGCGGCGGGTGCGGGCAGGCGCCACAAGGCGCGGCATGCCGGGCGCATTCATCAGAAAGCGTCCGGCACGGGCCAGTTGCCGCGCGCTCATCTCGATGGCGCATTGGTGGAAATAGGTGCCGCAGGTCGCCTCGGGCGGGCAGCGCAGATTGCCATGGGCGGCCATGAAATGCGCCAGCGCTAGGTTGCGGTGGCCATGCGCCAGTTCTGACGCGGCGACGGCCTTGTTGATGTGAATGTCATCCTCGCCCGCGGCCTCGCGCAGGAAGCGCAGGATTTCGCCCAACACCTCGCGCGGCTGGTGGCCTTGCAGGATGGCGTCGGTGACGACAAGGGCGCCCGCATTGATGAAGGGATTGCGGGGGATGCCCTTTTCGGATTCGAGCTGCACGACCGAGTTGAAGGCCAGCCCCGACGGTTCGCGCCCCACCCGCGACCAGAGCTGATCGCCCAGGCGGCCAAGGGCAAGCGCAAGGGTGAAGACCTTGCTGACCGACTGGATCGAGAAGGGCATCTCGGCCGCGCCGGTGGTGAAGGTTTGCCCATCGGCGGTGCAGACGGCCATGGCGAAATGATCGGTCGAGACGCGGGCCAGTTCGGGGATGTAATCGGCCACGCGCCCCCGGTCGGGGGCGGCCTGCATCTCGGCCCCGATCCGGTCGAGGATCGGTTGCAGGTCCATCAGGGCTTCCAGCGCAGGAAATTGGCAATGATGCGCAGGCCGGTGGCTTGCGATTTCTCGGGGTGGAACTGGGTGCCCACGATATTGCCCGCGCCGATGATGGCGGTCACATCGCCCGCGTAATCAACATGGGCGAGGCGTTCCGCCGGGTTGGCCACACGGACGGCATAGCTGTGCACGAAATAGGCGTGATCGCCGGTTTGCACGCCGTCGAGCAGCGGGTGCGGGTGGTCGATCACCAGATCGTTCCAGCCCATATGCGGCACTTTCAGCGTGGGGTCGGCGGGCGTGATGCGCGTCACCTCACCGCTGATCCAGTCGAAACCGGGGGTGTCTTCATATTCGCGGCCCCAGGTCGCCAGCATCTGCATGCCGACGCAGATGCCCATGAAGGGGCGGCCCTTGCTGCGGACGGCATCCGAGATCGCCTCGAACAGCCCGCCATATTCGCCAAGCGCGCGGCGGCAAGCCGGGAAGGCACCATCGCCGGGCAGCACGATTCGGTCGGCGCGGGCGACATCCTCGGGGCGGGATGTCACCAGAATATCGCCGGCGCCCACCTCCAGCGCCATGCGCTGAAAGGCTTTTTCGGCGGAATGCAGGTTGCCGCTGTCGTAATCAACCAGAACTGTCAGCATGGTTACAGCGCGCCCTTGGTGGAGGGGATGGCATCGGCCTTGCGCGGATCGGTTTCGACCGCCTGGCGCAAGGCGCGGGCCACGGCCTTGAAGGCGGCCTCGGCGATGTGGTGGCTGTTCACGCCATGCACCATGTCGATATGCAGGGTGATGCCGCCATGGGTGGAGAAGGCCTGAAAGAATTCGCGCACCAGCTCGGTATCGAAGGTGCCGATCTTCTGGGTCGGGAAGGGGACATTCCAGATCAGGAAGGGCCGGGCCGAAAGATCGAGCGCGCAGCGCACCTGCGCGTCATCCATCGGCAGGGTGCATTCGCCATAGCGGCGGATGCCCTTCTTGTCGCCCAGGGCCTGCGCCAGCGCCTGACCCAGCGCGATGCCCACATCTTCGACCGTGTGATGATCGTCGATATGCAGATCGCCCTTGCAGCGCACGGTCATGTCGATCAGCGAATGACGCGACAGCTGGTCGAGCATGTGATCAAAAAAGCCCACGCCCGTCGCCATGTCATAGGCGCCGCTGCCATCAAGGTTGATTGCAACCGCGATTTCGGTTTCGGCGGTGGTGCGGCGGATTTCGGCGCGGCGCATGGCATTCCCCGGATGGCTGCTGTCGCGCGCCTTATAGGCCGCTGTGCCGGGGGGGGCAACCGTCCTGCCGGAATGCAAAAGGCGGCCCCGCAGGACCGCCCTTTCTGCAATCTGGAGCGGGCGATGAGATTCGAACTCACGACCCTAACCTTGGCAAGGTTATGCTCTACCCCTGAGCTACGCCCGCGCTGCCAGATTTTCACCGAATTGGAGCGGGCGATGAGATTCGAACTCACGACCCTAACCTTGGCAAGGTTATGCTCTACCCCTGAGCTACGCCCGCCCCGTTTCGGTGAGCGGGGATTTAGGCGATGGTGCGCGTGGCCGCAAGCGGAAAAACACCCAAGGCTGCGAAAAAGTTGTCAGAAGGCGAAGGGTTGGCCCATGCTGCCGATCAGACCGCCCCCTGCCCCCGCCGAGCAACAAAGCTTCACCCCTGAGGATATGCCGGGAAAGGAGGCCTGACGCCGCGACACGGGCGGTTCTTGTGCTCAAAGTGAGAAAAGTGATACCCACAATCAACCCAAAGGAGTTAACGCCATGCCCCGCAGCGTCAGCCTTGCCGTGCTGCTCAGCCTGTTTTCCATGATTCCGGTTCAGGCAGGCGCCGTTACCGGCGAAACGGCTTGTCAGAACATGGTGTCAGACGGGCGCGACAATGGACTCGGCCTTGAAGGCTGCCATTGTGTTATGAAAGTGGCCGAAGCAACGCTTGACCCCGATGTATTGGCACTCCTGCTCGACTCCTGGTCCAACGGCACCAACAACCTGGCCGCATTGGAAACACTGCCAGACCCGGGACGGGTCGCTCTGCAATTTGCCAAGATGAAGAAAGCGTTGAAAGCAGATTGCCCGGCCATCAAGGGCTGATCAATGCACGCCGCTGCCCAGCCCGAGCCGCGGAATTTCGATCGCCGGGCACCGATTCTGCACAACCTGAATGCCGCGTGCTTCGGCCATCGCCGCCGCGCCCGCATGTTCGATGCCCAACTGCATCCAGACGGTTTTCAACCCCGGCAATGCAGCCAGCGCCTCTTCCACCACGGCCGGAACCTCTTCGCTGCGGCGGAAGATATCCACCATGTCCACAGCTTCGTCGATCTCTGACAGGCTGGCGCGCACGGTTTCGCCAAGGGCCTGCTGTCCGGCCTGCCCGGGGTTGACCGGGATCACCCGATAGCCTTGCGACTTCAGAAAGGCCGCAACACGATGGCTGGGCCGGTCAGCCTTGGGTGACCAGCCGACAAGGGCGATCACGCGGGTTTCCCCAAGAATGCGGCGCAGGTCGTCATCGGTCATTTGCGGCTCCGGTCACAAAAAAGCGCCCGGGCCAAAAGACCGGGCGCAAGGTGTGGAACGAGGGACAGTAAGAGAAAAGGACAGGAGTTCCGGGCCAGTCCTTGCCAGTTTGATATGGGGCGCGTTGAAAAAGCGTTAAAGTCATGGTCGCGGACTTGTGAACTCAGCGCTGGCTGACCGCGTAAAGCGCGACGGCAGCGGCATTGGAGACATTGAGCGAACCGAAATTCCCGGCATAGGGAATGCGCACCAGATGGTCGCAGGTTTCGCGGGTCTTTTCGCGCAGGCCCGGCCCTTCGGCCCCCATCACCAAGGCCAGTGGCCGGGTGCCCGCCTGCGCCACGGCCTGCGCAACCGTCAGTTCCGATTCGCCATCCAGCCCGATCAGGATATAGCCCATCTCGCGCAGTTCGATCATCGCATCGGCCAGATTGGCCACCCGCAGATAGGGCTGGCGTTCCAGCGCCCCGCTGGCCGTCTTGGCCAGCGCGCCGGTTTCGGGGGCCGAATGGTGACGCGGCGCGATCACGGCGCGGGCCCCGAACACCTCGGCCGACCGCAGCACCGCCCCCACATTATGCGGATCGGTAACCCGGTCCAGCAGCACGACCAGCGGTGCCCCGGCCCCGGAAATCGCCACATCGGCAAGCTTGCCCCAATCCAGCGGCTTGGCCTCCAGCGCGGCGCCTTGATGAACCGATCCTTCATCAATCGGCACGCTGAACTTGCGCGGATCGACAATTTCGGGCTCCATCCCCGCCTCGGCCACCGCATCGGCCAGCTTGTCGTAGGCGTTCTTGGTCAGCACCAGCCGCAGCTTGCGCCGACGCGGATTGAGCAGGGCATCGCGCACCGCATGCAGGCCGAACAGCCAGACAGTTTCCTTTTCCGCCGCCCGTTTGGCGCGTTCCTTGTCGATCACCCAGGCCGGTTTCTTGCCGTCGCCGCTCATCTTGGCACCCTCTCAGATATCGGCGGACAATGCGCCGGGCGGCGCGCAGGGTGCAAGCGAAAATCCTTCACTTTCCGCCTTGACGCCCCCGCCGCCCCCGGTTACATCCGCCGCCAGTGGGCGACGTGCTGCAAGGTGCGGCAGCGGACTGTAACTCCGCCGAGGCGACTCGTGCCTGGTTCGATTCCAGGGTCGCCCACCATCCTCATATTTTCTCCAAGAAAATCAATGCCCTGCGGGGCTGTTTTGTAAACCTATGGCGCTGGTTTTACAGTTTTTGTTCGCGCTTCTTGCTGCTCCAGAGCCGCGACCGCCCGTTCGGCAAGGTAGACGCGGTTCGCCGCTACGGTGTAACGGGTGACTTCGGCGAGCGTTTGGTAACCGCTGATAGCCATGATCTCATGCGCGCTGCACCCGGCTTCCGCGAGTCGGCGGCACGTCGCCTTGCGCAGCCCATGCGGCGAAAGCCCATCCGGCAACAGCCGCTTGCCGTCATCGTCGACCACGGCTTCCACAATCTTGCGGAACCAGTTGGTGAACCCTTCGGGAGTCATCGGCTTGCCGCGTTCCGACATGATGAAAGTCAGGTTGTCCTTGGGCAGAGCGTCCAGAGCCGCGCGAAGGTGCGGGTGAACGGGAATGCTGACTTCCTGCCCCGTTTTCTGTTGCACGATGGACAGGACGCCCGCCCGCACATGCTGACGCCCCATGCGCACCACGTCGCCGCGCCGCGGGCCCGTGTGGAGCAAGAGCGAAAACGCCAGATGCGCCCGGCTGCCCGCGCCATGATGCGCAAGAAAGGCGTCAATGTGTTCTTCTTCCCATGTGGTGAAACCTTCGGTGCGGTGGCGCAGTTTCTTGACGCTCGCAGTCGGATCATCGCGCCGCCAGCCCAGATCAATAGCATGGGCGATGAGGGTTCGCAGAAGGCGCAGAAGCCGGTTCGCTGCGTCGGGCGTTGTAGCCTTCCCTGCCATGATCTTCTGAATGTGCCGCTTTTCCAGATGCGCGACTCGCTTGTCCCCGTGTTCGGCGCGGAACCGTTCGAGGATGTTCCGAACCGCGCGCTTGGTGGAGTCGGCCATGCCGCTGTATTCCGCGCTGCGATAGTAGCTGGCAATCAAGGCTGCGATGCTGCCCTGCAGGGTCTGTTTCTTGCCGATCTCTGCCTTGTCGCCTTCCATCGCAGCCGCATATTCGGCCATGAATTGCGGGGACCAGGGCAGGCCCGGAAGGGCGCGGCGCGGGAAGCCGGGACGGCGGAAATACCATCGCGGCTTGCCGTGGAGGTCTATCATGCCCTGGCAATATTTCGGTGGTCGTCGGAGTTGTTGCATACAGTAAATCCCAATCGTTCGCGTCTGCGTCGACGCAGTCGGGATTGTCGGTCGACAAACGGTCGAATGCCAAGTCGACTTCGAACCGATCCCAGACGTTTCGAACGCCGATCCGCTTGGGGCGGGGCATCTGCCCCGCTTCAGCCATCTTGTCGAAAAGGGTTGTGCCAATGCCGATGTAGCCCGCAGCCTCACTGCGAGAGAGGCCACGCTTCGCGAGCATCTGCGTCATGGGGGAACGGGCTACGTCGGTCATCGGCTGCACCTCAGAAGCCCGAAAGCCGCACCTTAACGGTTCCGGTAGACGCCGCCGCAGCTTCCACTGCCACGCCTATTTTCGTGTTACCGGAAGCAGTGATGGTGGCAAGGTTGGAGCCGCTGGCCCAATAGATCGGCGCGCCAAGGGTCATGTTGTCAGCCGCCACCTTGGGCAGCGCCCATACCCCGGAAGTTTTCACGTCAACCGATGCGCCGGAAGCCGCGTCACCTTGAACAACGCCGATGATTGCGCCCGCGATGACCACACCACCAAAGGTTACCGCCGCGGGACTCGGGATGCCTGCGTTTCAGTGCAGGCATCGGCCCGAACCACCTACTCGCGAAGATCGCTGGGAAGCTCGAAAAGCCGAACGGGTTTCAGTGGCTATTTGCTGACAACATGCACGATCGCATTGCACATCTTGCCTTGGACGATTTGCCGGGCATATCGAGCGCGATGCGTGAGCGGCTACTACGCGCTGGCGTGCGGGATGTGACCGCGCTCTGCCAATTGGCCCGCGCGATATGGCGCAGCGTCGAGGGCGAGCGGTTCGTGCGGGCGCTGCAGTGCATGGACATACCACTGGTGCAGACCAAGCGCGGCGGCTACGGCAATTCGAAGGTGCTGGCCCCCGCCTTTCGACGGCCAACCGAGGCTTATCTGGTTTCGCGCTGGCTGATCGAGAAATCATCTGCCCGCCTGCGGCGTGATGACAGGGTGGCGGCCAATTTCTCCCTGTTTATCTCACCCATAGGGTGCCGCAGCTGGGGCCGATCCGTGAAATGTACCCCCAGCCAGGACACGGCCACTTTCCTGCGGATCAACCGCGCACTCTGGCGCGAGGCTTGGCCATCTGACGCCGGTGCGCCAGTCCGACGATCATTATGCGCTGACCGCCACCCTGCCCGATGGCTCTGGCCTCTCGGCCTGCATCAACGATCAGCACCAGCTGGTGGTTGTGCATGTGGCCGCACCCAAACCGATCTGTTCCAGGACCGGCAGGTCTTGCTCGATCCCGATATTCTGGATGCCTGCTTTGCTGAAAAGCTGGAACGGGATCGGCTGGCCAAACTGGCCGAAGGCTGGAAAGCCGTGGTCGCATTCACGGAATCCTATCCAAATCACAACGCGATCGATGATGCAGGCCGACCCATTAAACGCGAGACCATCGAACTGCCCGAGGCGGACCAGCAGGACCTCGATCGCCTTCGCGCGCTGGATGAACTGACTGATGAAGAACAGGAACGGCTTGACGATCTGGAAGCCCGCCGCATCGGCGACTACACCGATGAAGATAGAGCGCAGGCCACCGCGTTCATCTATGTCGATCGCGAAGGCGCACTGATCTTCTACGATGCCCGGGCGCCGCGCGAAAAGCCGCAAGGCGGTGATGATACTGGCAGCACCGTCGCCAATGCCGAAACCATCCCGTCCAGCCTGCGCGAAGACCTGCGCACCATTGCCACGCTGGCCCTGCAAACCGCGCTGCTGGACAAGCCGGAACTGGTGCTGGATCTGCTGGCCATGTGCTTTGACCCCGATCTGCCAGCGTGGGGCAGACCGCTGGCCTTGGACCCGGCCTATCAAAACATCACCCCGCAGAAGCCGGACGAAACCCGGATCGATGCCAGGTTGCAATCGGTCGAAGGCACGGGCCGGGGTGAACTGACGATCGATTTGCTGACCGACCTGCAGGCCGGATCGAAGAAAGACCGCAACGCCCGCATCACCGCCGCGCTGACCCGCACCTTTACCGTTGCCAATTCTGACTTTGGCCGCGCGCTGGCCAACATGCTGCAGGTCAACCCGCGCAAGGTCTGGAATCCGAGCGCTGAAAACTACTTCAAGCGCCTGCCCACCGGGCATCTGGATGGCATCTGGCAAGACCTTTGCCCGATGGAGGCAGCAGACCGCAACCGCTTCGCCGGGCTGAAGAAGGGCGAAAAGGCCAAGCTGCTGGAACAGCTTTTCCACGACACCGACTATCGGGAACGCCTTGGCCTGTCGCGCGAGGAAAACGCGCGCATTGACGCATGGCTGCCGCCCGAACTGGCCCAGGGCAAGGGGGCATCGGCATGACGATGACCAACGCAAGCTCCACACCGCGCCTGCCCAGCACCGCGACACCGATCAGGATCAGGGGCACAGTCTATCCGTCAATGGGCGCCGCAGCCCGCAGCCTCCGCGTCCACCTGACCACCGTCGCCCGCGCGCTCGATGCCGGGCGGCTGGAAAATGTCGGCCTCTATCGCAAGGCAGGCAAGGCCAGATCCTGCGTCGTGAACGGTATCGAATACCCGTCCATGATCAAGGCCGCCGAGGCCGTGGGGATGGACGCCGAAGTCTTCCGCCGCCGCTACCGCGAACAGGTCTTCAGCGGCGCATCGATCACCCACCCGACAAAGTGACCCCCAAGCGCGCCGGGGCAATGGCGCGCACCTCCCTGACCTGCCCCCGGCTGCGGCCGGGGGGCTTTTCCCCCGGAGCAACCGCATGACGCTTCACCGCCTGCCATCGCTACCCCGCGCCGCGATGCCTCCAGAGGCGCGCGAAACGCTGGATGCCATGACGACAGACCTGCTGATCGCCCTTGCGCGAGAGCAGGCATGGGCCGATCATCTGGCCGCAATGACACCAAGGAAGCAACCGTGACCCGCCGCGCCGCCGGATACAGCCGCTACAGCACAGACCTGCAGAACGAACGCTCGATCGAGGATCAGGAAGCCCTGATCCGTCGCTTTGCCGCGCTCAATGGTTTGACTCTGGGCACGCTCTATTCTGATGCGGCACAATCGGGGGCCTCGATCATCGGACGCGACGGCCTGTTGCGAATGCTGGCCGATGCTCAGGCGGGCAAGTTCGAGGTGCTGGTGGTCGAGGAGCTGGACCGCCTGTCGCGCGACATGGAAGATCTTGCCGGCATCCATAAACGGCTGACTTTTGCCGGGGTTGAAATCATCGCCGTGCATGAAGGCGTGGCATCCACCGTGACCGTGGGGCTGCGCGGGCTGGTTGGTCAGCTCTACCGCGAAGACAATGCCCGCAAGGTGCGGCGCGGCTTGGCGGGCAAGGTTGCACAGGGCCTGTCAGCCGGGGGCCGTGCCTATGGCTATCGGGCCGACCCTGCAAATCCCGGCCGACTTATCATCCAGGACGATGAGGCCACAGTGATCCGGCGCATCTTCGCGGAATTCGTCGGGGGAGCATCGCCGACTCAGATCGCAGCTGGGCTGAATGCAGATGGAATCCCGGCGCCACGATCCAGCAAATGGGCAGCCAGCACGATCTATGGCTGGGAACAGCGCCGATCCGGCATCCTGCGCAATGACCTCTACAGTGGCCGGATCGTCTGGAACAAGGCGCGCCTGATCAAGGACCCAGAAACCGGGCGCAGGGTGCAGCGTACCAATGACACATCCGAACATCGGATCAGCACCGCGCTTGACCTGCAGATCGTGCCGGAAGACCTATGGAAGCACGCACAGGAACGCATCGCACCCCGACCCGTCACACACCAAGAGCGTGCCCGCATGCGCCGCCAGGTGCGCCCCCTGTCTGGCCTGCTGCGGTGCGGTGCCTGCGGTTCCGGCATGTCGGCAAAGGGCAAAGACAAAAGCGGCCGCGTACGCATCGAATGCACCTGCCACTCCACCAGCCGCAGTTGCCCCGACCCGCACACGTTCTACCTCGATCGGATCGAGGCCATGGTGCTGCACCTTCTGGAACAGGAGCTGGCCCAGCCCCGCGCGCTGGAAATCTACGTCAACGCCTATAACGAAGCCCGGCGCGAATACTATGCCGGCGAAGCCAAGCGCAGGGCCGATCTGGAACGGAAGGTGGCGCGACTGGACGCAGAGGTCGGGCGCCTGTTGTCATTCATTGCACGGGGCATGGGGGATGTGGATCGAATCGCGGCTGAGTATGACCAGCGCTGCCGCGATCTGGCTGAGGCCAGGGCGGCCTTGGCGCTGGCCCCGCCGCCGCTGGATCTGGTTGCCCTGCACCCGCAAGCCGTGGCCGGATACCGCCGCGCCATTGCTGACCTGGCACCGATCATGGCCAGTGATGAATCGGCGTCACGCCTGCGCATTGCCGACCTACTGCGGCGCGTGATCAACACTGTGACCGTGCGCAGGGGCACCGGGCCCGGGCAAATCTCGATCGAGATTGACGGGACCTTGGCACACCTCATCAAGGTGCCCAGCACATCCGCATCTATGGTGGGGGGAACAGTGGTGGCGAGGGGGGGATTTGAACCCCCGACCCCGCGATTATGAGTCGCGTGCTCTAACCAACTGAGCTACCTAGCCACTGGCGCGGTAACTAAGCGCAGGCGTTGGAAGCGTCAAGCCGAAATCAGCAATTTTCTTCGCGCGGATGTGCGACACGCGGCCGGCCGGCGGCCGTGACCGTGACGCGTGCTTCGATGAACATGCGGCGGCCTTCGATCTCGGCTTCGCGCAGATCGCAACTGGCTTGCAAGGTTGTCTCTGCCGCGCCCGCACGCAGGGCACGGGCCTGCACTTCTGCGCCCAGGGCCGCTTCCAACGCGGCCAACGCCTGATCGCGATCCGCAAAAAGCTGATTGCCTTCGGGAAGATGCGCGACGAACCGGCCCTCGCCCGGGCTGGTCACCAGGCCGGACAGGCTTTGGCGCACCTGCCCGACTACGGCACCGATGGCATTGGCCACCCCGGCATGTTCCGGCAGGATCATCCGCGCCCCGATCGCCTGCCCCACCGCGCCATAATAAGAAGGGGCCGATGCGCCAAGCCCGATCACCGGCACCCCCAGCGTGATGCGGGCCTGAACGATGCCCCGATGATCGCGCAACCCTGCGCGCGTCAGAATGTGGCGGGCTAGCGCATCGGGGGCCTCGGCTGCAAAGGCCGGCTCTTCGCCAAAGGCCGCCTCCATCAGACAATCCACCGTCTGTGCCGTCAGCTGATCGACAATCATCTGCGCCAGTGCGGCGGGATCATTGGAAAACCGCTCGCCCCGCCCGGTGCGGCGACGGCCGAGCAGGCGCAGCGCCTTTTCGGCGGCCTCGCCATCCCAATCGGCCAGACGGCCCAGCACATGGCTGGCATCCGACGGCGTCACCCCGGCCAGCATCACCAGCCCGCGTGCCACCAGCCGATCCATCGCCGCCACTTCCAGCCGCGAGGTGATGGGCCGTGCCAATGGCATGGGTTCGGTGATGCGGGCCAGCAGCGCCGCTTCGCGTGCTGTCAGCCCGCCGGTCGAGCCCCCCATCGGCACCACGAAACGCCCGTCAAAATCACCCGCCACTTCGGTAGACAGCGCGCGATCCAGCGCGGCATGCACCATCTCGCGGTGATCCACCGCCAGAAGGGAAACCGGGATCATCCGCCTTGGCCCCAGACGCAGACCGCCTTCCAGCCCGGTCTGGATCAGATGCACCTCAGAGTCGCCACCCAGCCCGGTGGTGCGCATTGCCACCGCCTCGACCATGGTGCGAAAGCCCCCGACGCGCGCCCCTTCAGGGTCGATTTCGGGCAGGCCATCCTTCAACAGTGCCACATCGGTCGTGGTGCCCCCGATATCAGACACCAGCGCATCGGTTTCGCCGGTCAGCCAGCGCGCGCCCACGATGCTGGCGGCGGGGCCAGACAGGATCGTTTCGATCGGGCGTTCGCGCACCATGGCAGCCGAAATCAGCGCCCCGTCGCCCCGCACCACCATGAGCGGCGCATCAATCCCGACTGCCGCCAGATGGCGTTCGCATGCCGCCACCAGCCGGTCGATCATGCCGATCAGCCGCGCGTTCAACACCGCCGTCAGCGCCCGTTTCGGCCCGTTCAGATTGGCCGAAAGCTCGTGCGAACAGGTCACCGGCCGCCCGGTCACCCGCCGGATCGCCGCCCGTGCCGCCACTTCATGCGCCGGATTGCGGGTGGCAAAGCGTGCAGCCACCGCAAAGCCCATGACATCCGGGCCCAGCAGCGCCGCCTGCGACTCGAGCGCCGCCAGGTCCAGCGGCGCGGTTTCAGCGCCCGAATGTTCATGCCCGCCCGCCAACCGGATCACCGGATCGCCGCCCAAGGCCTCGGTCAGGCCGCCGCGTTCCAGATCGCTGTCATCAAAGCCGATGAAGACCAGCGCGACCCGCCCGCCCTGCCCTTCGACCAGCGCATTGGTGGCCAGCGTGGTGGACAGTGACACCATGGTCACCGCGGCGGGGGCCACGCCCGCCCCGGCCAGTGCGGCATCCACCGCCCGTCCGATGCCAAGCGCCAGATCGCCGCGCGTGGTCAGCGATTTGGCCTTGCCGATCACCTGTGCCGCCGCCTCGTCCACGATCACCGCATCGGTGTAGGTGCCGCCGGTATCGACCCCCAGAAAATAGCCCATGATCCGCCTTCCTGTTTCCTTCTGCCCCAGATAGGCCGGATCAGCGCCAAGATCAGCCCCCGCTGCGACCCGATCTGTCGCAGTCGCGCCCCCTCGCGCTTGCCGCCCATGCAGATTATGGTGCCCGCCAAACCGGGGGTTACCATGCAAAGCTTGCCACAGACACGCGATCTGGTGCTGATCGGCGGCGGTCATGCCCATGCGCTGGTGCTGCGCATGTGGGGCATGAACCCGCTGCCCGGTGCACGGCTGACCGTCATCAACCCAGGCCCGGTGGCCCCCTACACGGGCATGTTGCCGGGGCTGATTGCAGGCCATTACCGGCGCGACGAAATCATGATCGATCTTGTGGCGCTGGCCCGTTTCGCGGGCGCACGGGTCGTGCTGGATCGCGCCATCGGGATCGACCGTACGGCGGGGCGGGTGATCCTGCAGGATCGCGCCCCGATCCGCTATGACATTGCCTCGGTCGATATCGGCATCTCCTCCGATCTGCCGATGCTGCCGGGCTACGCCGAACATGGGGTGGCCGCCAAACCGCTCGGCGCCTATGCCGAGGCCTGGGCGGGTTTCGTCGCCCGCGCCCTGCCCGCGCCCCGGGTGGTGGTGATCGGCGCCGGAATCGGCGGGGTGGAACTGGCGCTGGCCTCGCAGTACCGGCTGGCCCAGACCGGCGCGGCCCCGCAGATCACGCTGATCGACCGGGGCACCGCGCTGCCGAATATCGGGCGCGGCGCGCAACAGGGGCTGCGGGCCGAACTCGCCCGGGCCGGGATCACGCTGATCGAAGGGGCCGAGGTGGCTGGCCTGACATCCGATGCCGTGCATCTGGCCGATGGGCGTGTGATCGGATCGGATTTCACCCTGTCCGTCGCCGGATCGCGTCCGCAGGGATGGTTGGCCGAGACGGGCCTGCATCTGACCGACGGGTTCCTGACCGTCTCGCCCCAATTGCAGACCAGCGATCCGGCAATCTTTGCCGCAGGCGATTGCGCCCATCTGGCCCATGCCCCGCGTCCCAAGGCCGGGGTCTTTGCCGTGCGCGAGGCCCCGGTGCTGCTGCACAATCTGCGCGTTGCTCTGGCCGAAAGTGGCCAGATGCGCGCCTATCAGCCGCAGCGTGATTACCTGAAACTGGTTTCGACCGGGCGGCGCAGTGCGCTGGCCGACAAGTTCGGGCTGCGGCTGTCCGCCCCGATCCTGTGGCGCTGGAAAGACCGGATAGATCGCAGTTTCATGGCCAAATTCCACCATTTGCCCCGGATGGTTGCGCCTGCGCTGCCCATGCCCGCCGCCGCAGGTCTGGCCGAGGCAGTGGGGCCAAAACCGCTTTGCGGCGGCTGTGGCGCCAAGGTGGGTTCAGGCGATCTGGCGCGCGCCTTGGCCAACCTGCCTGCCCCGCGCAACCCCGCCGTGCTGACCGGGCCGGGCGATGATGCCGCCGTGATCCGCCACGCCGACGGGTTTCAGGTGCTGACCACCGATCATCTGCGCAGCCTGACGCTGGATTGGGCGCTGATGGCGCGGATCGCGGCGCTGCATGCGCTTGGGGATGTCTGGGCCATGGGGGCCGATCCTGAAACCGCGCTGGCCCAGATCACCCTGCCACGCCTGTCGGCCCGCCTGCAGGCCGAAACCCTGCGCGACATCATGGAGGCCGCCGGCACCGCCTTTGCCGCCGCCGGGGCCGACATCGTCGGTGGCCATACCGCCATCGGCCCTGAACTGTCGATCGGCTTTACCGTCACCGGCACCGCCACACATATCCTGACCAAAGGCGGCGCGCGCCCGGGTGACCGGCTGATCCTGACCAAACCGCTGGGCACCGGCACCATCATGGCTGCCGAAATGGCCCGGATCGCGCCAGAGGGCCTGATGCTGGGCGAGGCGGTGGCCGCCTGCCTGACCAGCATGCTGCAAGACCCCGGTCCCGCCGCGCGCCTTCTGCGCGATCAGGCGACGGCGCTGACCGATATCACCGGTTTCGGTCTGGCAGGCCATCTGTGGGAAATCTGCGCAGCCTCCGGCACCGCCGCACGCCTGTCTCTGGCGGCGCTGCCGCTTTTGCCCGGGGCAGCCAGCCTTGCCGCGCGCGGTGTGGCCTCCAGCATCGCACCCGCCAATCGCGCCGCACTGATCGGCCATTTGCACAGCGCCGACAGCCCGGCCAGCGCGCTGCTGTTTGACCCCCAGACCTGCGGCGGGTTTCTGGCTTGCGTGCCCGCAGCACAATCCGACCACACGCTGACCGCGCTTCAAGCCCTGGGCGGTCCCGCCGCGATCATCGGTGAAATGACCGAAGGCCCGCCCCGCATCACCGCCGGTTGATCCTTTATCTTGGCAAACAGATCCCCGCCGAAGGCACCTGCCGCTTCAGCCGCGCAACTGCCCGGCAATCTCGCGCGCCAGTGCCGCCACACCCGTCGTTGACAGGTCTTGCGTCTCGATCCGGGTGACCGGGACTTCCATCCGCGCCCGGTGCTTGGCATAGCGCGGGTCATAGTGATGCGCCATCAAGCTGTCGGCCAGCGTGGCAAAGGCCCCCGCCCACGCCATGGCCTGCCATTCCGCAATCCGCTCGGCCGGGTGCAAGGGGCGCAGCAGGCCAACCACCGCCGCCAATCGCGCCGGATCAGCCAGAAGATCGGCATAGGCGCGGGTCAGATAGGCCGCCCGCTCCGGCCTTGGGGCCGCGATTTCAATCCGGGGCGCAGCGACCATCGCCCGCCACAGCCGCGGCGGCAGGCGGCAATTCCCGACCTTGGAACTTTCGGCCTCCACCACCACGGGCCGCGCCGGGTCCAGCCGGGCCAGCGCCAGCGCCAGCGCCCCTTCAAAGGCCTTTTGCGACGGCTGCCCGCCTTCGACAGCCCCGAACAGCGATCCGCGATGCCGGGCCAATCCTTCCAGATCGATCACCTGCATGCCAAGGGCCGCCAGTTCCGCCAGAACGGCCGTCTTGGCCGAACCGGTATTGCCATCCAGCACCACCAGCGGGCTGGGCACCGGCAGATCATAGACCTGCGTCACCACAAGCCGCCGCCAAGTCTTGTAGCCGCCCTCGACCACATCGGCGCGCCAGCCCACACTTTTCAGGATGGTGGCGAATGACCCCGACCGCATGCCGCCGCGCCAGCAATAGACCAGCGGCATCCAGCCCCCGTCCATCGCGGCCAAAGGGCCTTCCAGATGGGCAGCAGCATTGCGGGCCACCAGCGCGCCCCCCACCTTGCGCGCCTTGAACGGGCTTTCCTGCTTGTAGATCGTGCCGACGCGTGCGCGTTCCTCATTGTCCAGCACCGGAAGGCTGATCGCGCCCGGCATATGGTCCTCTGCCCATTCGGCGGGAGAGCGCACGTCGATGATGGTGTCGAAGCCGAGGCTGTCGAATTGGCGGAGCGAGGAGAGTGTGATGGCCATGCCGGCACCCTATCGCTGCCTGCACCGGGATTCAAACCCTTCGCGCCGGTCACATCAACCCGCGCGCCTTCAGCACGATCAGGACCAGCGCGGCCAGCACCACAAGACCAAAGGCCACCTGTGCCACGAAGGCCGCCAGCATCCCCTTGCGCCGCGCCGCAGCCCCAAGCGGGGACAGATGCCGCACGCAGATGTCGTAATCCTCGGCCACGGCGCCTTCGTCGATCTGCAGCAACAGCTTGGGATTTTGCGACCGATGCGCGGCATCGGCCAGCCGTTCTGCGGCAGCGCGCACCTTCCGGGGCAGTTTGCCGCCCCCCCGGCGCAGTTTTTCGGCAAGACCCGTGCCACGGATGCGCAGCCGGTCTTCCATCAGACCCGCCACACGGTCGGCCATCTGCTGAATCGTGATCGCGCCCATTGCCCTGCCCTGAACTGCTCGGTTCTGCCTTGTGCTGCACACAGCGGTGCAGCCGGTCTTTCGGCGCAGCTTACGCGCGGGCAAGGCGCGGGGCAACATCCATTGCCTAGCGCTGTTCCGTGCCGCGCAGCCGGCGTTCCAGCTGTCGCAGTGCCAGCGACAGGCCGACCGTCAGCGTCAGATAGATCAGGGCGGCACTGTTATAGGTTTCGAAATAGCGGAAATTGCCGGCCGATGTGACCTTGGCCAACTGGGTTACATCCGCAACCCCCAGCACCGATACCAGCGAGCTGTCCTTCACCATGGCCACGAAATCATTGCCCAAGGGCGGCAGGATGGTGCGGAAGGCCTGCGGAAAGACAATCAGCCGGAACCGTTGCCAGGGTGACAGGCCAAGCGCCATGGCCGCCTCGATCTGGCCGCGATCGACCGAGGCCAGACCGGCGCGGAACACTTCGGCCAGAAAGGCCGAATAGGCGATGGTCAGCGCGATCACGGCCCGCCACAGCAAGGAAACATCGCGCGCCTTCACCTCGGGCAGGCCCGCGCTGTTCCACAGCCAGACGGCCGCAGGGGTAGCCGCAAAGGCGACATAGAGCAGCAACACGATGATCGGAACGCCGCGCACCACCTCGACATAAAGCCGGACCGCCTGCCGGATCAGCAGATGGCGCGACCCCGCCGCGACCGCCAGCACAAGCCCAAGGCTGGCAGCGGCAACAAAGGCCACCGCGGTCACCATCAGCGTGATGCCGATGCCCTTCGACAGCTTTCCCATGATCTGGGCATAGACCGGGCTGGCCCAGACTTCGTAAAACAGCCAAAGGCCCGCCGCGCAAAGCACGACGAGCCACCATGGGAAATCCTTGTCCGGCGGGCCGGAAGTCATAAGCAGGCCAATCCGGTATCTTTCTGTCGGTTACTGGCCCAGCTTGGTGTCAAGAAACCACTTCTTGTCCAGCGCGGCCAGGGTGCCATCGGCCTTCAGCGCAGCGATGGCAGCATTGATCGGCGCCACCAGATCAGAGCCTTTCGGGAAGATGAACCCGAAATCCTCGGTGCCCAGCTTGTCGCCCACGATCTTCAGCCCGCCTTCGGATGCGGCGACATAGCCCGCGCCGCTGGTGCCATCGGTCAGCACCAGATCGACATCGCCGGACCGCAGCGCCTCGACCCCGGCCCCGAAGGTTTCGAACATCTTGATGCGCGGATTGGCCTCGTTGCCATCCAGCACCTCATAGACCCCGACATAGAAAGGGGTGGTGCCCGGTTGAGCTGCCATCAGCAGATCGGGATTGGCCCCGAAAGATTTGGCATCGGTGAACCGGGTTTCATCGCCGCGCACCATCATCACCATTTCCGACCGCATATAGGCATCCGAGAAATCCACCTGTTCCTTGCGGTCGTCGCGGATGGTGATGCCGGTCATGCCCATGTCATACTGCCCGCCCGAAACGGCGGGGATCATGGCATCCCAGCTGGTGTTTTCATAGGTGACGGTGGCGTTCAGGCGCTTGGCGATTTCGGCCATCGCATCATATTCCCAGCCGACAGCCGCGCCGGAGGCATCGATGAACTGCAGCGGCGGATAGGCGTTTTCGGTCACCACCACGATTTCGCGGCCCTGCAGATCGGGCAGGGCTTCGGCCTGGGCAAAGGATGTGGTGGCCGCCAGCGCGAGGCCGGCAAGGGCGGCAGTCAGCTTCATCATGGGCTCCCCGTCTTGTTTGGCATCTTGTTTGTGGCGCCGACTATGCCGCCCTGACGGGCCAGAGGCAAGCTGCACCGGTGCTTTAGCCATGGCGACCGGCGCAAACCGGGCAATCCGGGCGGGGCTTCACGGTGATGGTCCGGGTTTCGGCATAAAGCGCGTCATGGATCATCAACCGCCCGCGCAGGCCGGGGCCCGCCCCGGTCAGATGTTTGATCGCCTCCATCGCCATGAGCGACCCAAGTATTCCGGGCAGGGCCGCCACAACCCCGGCTTCGGCGCAGGCGGGCACCATGCCGGGGGCCGGGCGTTCGGGAAAGACACATTCATAGCACGGGCCACCCGCAGCGGGGTGATAGAGCGAAATCTGCCCTTCCCATTGCGTCATGGCCGCCGAAATCAGCGGCTTGCGCTGTTCTACGCAGATGCGGTTCACCAGATAGCGGGTGTCGAAATTGTCCGTGCCATCCAGCACGAGATCCTGTTCGGCAATCAGAGCGGCGGCATTTTCGGCATCCAGCCTGCGCTGATAGGGCCGCACTTCGATGAACGGGTTCAGCGCGCGCAGGGCCACCGCCGCAGAATGGACCTTGGGCATCCCGATCCTGTCATCGGTGTGAATGATCTGGCGCTGCAGGTTCGATCCCTCCACCTGATCGGGGTCGATCACCGAAATCTGCCCCACCCCGGCAGCCGCCAGATAGAGCAGCGCCGGGCTGCCCAGGCCACCCGCTCCGATCACCAGAACCCGTGCCTGTTTCAGCCGCGCCTGCCCAGGCCCGCCAATGTCGCGCAGCAGGATATGGCGGGAATAGCGCTCCAGCTCGGCAGGGCGGAACATCGGGGCCTCGGTCTGCACGGGCGGTGCGGCCCGGTGGCGCAACGCGGCAATCGCGGCGCGATAGGCCAGCCCCAAGGCCACCACCACGCCCAGCGCGAGCCAGCCCCGCACATCCCCGCCCAGCGCCTGCCGCAAAGGCCCCTCGGGCAAGACCAGTAGGGACAGCACAACCAGCGCCCAGATCGCGGCGATCATGCCCAGCCGCAGCCGCATGGGCACCTGCATCGCCCAGCCGATGACCAGCACCACCCCAACTGCGCAGACCACCAGCAGCATCTTATTGCCCGGTCGAACCGAAACCGCCCAGACCCCGGGCAGTTTCGCGGCTGAATTGATCCACCACCGTGAAGGCGGGGCGCAGCACCGGCACAAAGATCATCTGCGCGATCCGCTCGCCCGGTTCGATCATGATCTCAGCCCCATCCGGGTTGCGGTTCCAGACTGAAATCTGCACCTCGGCCATGTAATCGGCATCGATCAACCCGACCGAATTGCCCATGACAAGCCCTTTCTTGTGACCAAGGCCCGACCGGGGCAAGATCATCGCGGCCATATGTGGATCGCCCATCAAGAGCGCCAGCCCCGACGGCACCAGCAAGGCAGGGGCCTGTGGGGCCACCGCAAGCGGGGCATCGATGCAGGCAAACAGGTCAACTGCCGCCGCCATGTCGGTCTGATGGCGCGGCAGGCCCCAGTCCAGCAGCCGCAGGTCCAGCACCCTGATTTCGACCTGCGGTGTCCATGATCCCAGCATCGCGCGCCCCCTTGACCTGCGCGCAAAGCTTAGCGTGTTGAACGGCAGGGGAAAGGGGGCTTGACCGGCGCGCGCGCCACGCCGACCTTGCGCAAAACCTGACGGAGATCTGCCTTGGCCCGCCGCCCGCCCCGCCTGCCCGCCCCGTTTCTGCGCCGCGTGGCCTTTCTGCCTGATGCAGGGATGGATCGGTCGACCTATCCCTTTACCCTGCCTTTCCTGCGCGATCCCGATTGGGAAATGACATTTGACCAGCCGGTCACCATCATCGTGGGGGAAAACGGCACCGGAAAATCGACCCTGATCGAAGGGCTGGCCGAGCTGGCCGGCTATGATCAAGCCGGAGGCGGCAAAGGCTACAGGCCGGTGCGGCATGACCGGGCCCTTGAAAACTCGGGTGCCGATCTGGCGTCGGTCTGGCGGGCCAGTTGGTTGCCCAAGGTAACCGATGGCTGGTTCTTCCGCGCCGAAAGCTTTTTTTCTGTCGCCCGCTATCTGGATGAGACGGCGCAGGACGGCGGCGGAGCCCCGCCCGACTTTCTGTCCCATTCGCATGGCGAGGGGTTCCTGCGGGTCTTTGCCGAACGCTGCAGCCGCCCGGGGCTGTACCTGATGGACGAACCCGAAAGCGCGCTGTCACCGCAGCGGCAGCTTGATCTGCTGGCGATCCTGGCCCGGGTGCAGCAAAGCGCCACGGCGCAGGTGATCCTTGCGACCCATTCGCCGATCCTGATGGCCCTGCCGGGCGCGCGCCTTCTGCAATTGACGCGCTTCGGGCTTGATCCGGTCGATCTGCGCCAGACCCGGCATTTCCTCACCCTTGCCGCCTTCTGCCGCGATCCCGAAGGCTTCGTGGCTGAAGCCTTGGCCGATCGCGCGCAAGACCCGGCAATGGATTGACCGCCGCGCCGAGCCCACCACCCTTGCGCAGATCAAGACCCGGGTGCTAGACGATGAAAAACACCTGCGGGGGGGACAGAACGCCGATGACGGCCTATCCGACAAGCTTCACCAAGGAAGATCTGCTGAAATGCGCGCGGGGCGAATTGTTCGGCCCCGGTAATGCGCAGCTTCCCGCCCCCCCGATGCTGATGATGGACCGCATCACCGAGATTTCGGGCGATGGCGGCCTGCATGGCAAGGGTCATGTCGTGGCCGAATTCGACATCACCCCCGATCTGTGGTTCTTCGACTGCCACTTCCCCGGCAATCCGATCATGCCCGGCTGTCTGGGTCTGGATGGGCTGTGGCAGCTGACCGGCTTCAACCTGGGCTGGCGCGGCTGGCCGGGGCGCGGCTATGCGCTGGGCGTGGGCGAGGTGAAGCTGACAGGCATGGTGCGGCCTGACCGCAAGATGCTGACCTACAAGGTCGATTTCACCAAGGCCATCCAGACCCGCCGCCTGACCATGGGTGTCGCCAATGGCATCGTCGAGGCGGACGGCGAGGTGATCTATCAGGTGACCGACATGAAAGTCGCGCTCAGCGAAAGCTGAGCGACGGAGCGATATCCATGAAAGCTGCGCGACTGACATTCCTGCTGGCTTGCACTTTGTCGGCACCCGCTGGCGCTGCGCCGGATGTATCGAAGACCTATTCCTATTCGGACCCGGTCTTCGCCGCGCAGGACGAAGCCTGCATTGCTGCAGCCCTGCGCGAGCTTGCCCAGGCCTTCGATGGGCTTCAACATATCTCCCTTGTGCGCAATGATGTGTTTGACATCCGCAATGGCTTTCTTGCTGTCTACCCCGGCGTGAAGTTCCGCGGCAAGCATGGCAAGGCCGAAGGCACGATGACCTGTGTTTTCGGTCGCAATGGCCGGTCGGTTACCGATGTCACCTTCACCTTTGAAGGGCGGGGGCTTGCCGGCTTTCTTTCTGCGACCGAGCGCATGGAAAAAAATCCGCGCAGGATCACAGTCACCTCCTACGGCTCCTCTGTCATAGACAATTGATGGCCCGGCCAGCGGGCATCGCTTCGGCGCTGCCCCCTTCCCGCTTGCCCCCCGCGCCACGCTGCCCTAAACAGGCCAGAGATTTTGAGGGAGGCCCCCATGCGTCGTGTCGTCATCACCGGGATCGGCATCGTATCCCCCATCGGCAACACTGCGGCCGAAGTCGATGCCGCGCTGCGGGCGGGAAAATCCGGCATCGTCTTTGCGCCCGAATATGCCGAACGCGGTTTCCGCAGCCAGGTGCATGGCCAGCCCAACATCGTGTTCGAAGACCATATCGACAAGCGCGACCTGCGCTTCATGGGCGATGGCGCGGCCTATAACTTCATCGCGATGCAGCAGGCGGTGGCCGATTCCGGCCTGACGCCAGCCGAGGTGTCGAACGAGCGCACCGGCATCATCGTGGGCTCCGGCGGGCCTTCGACCAAATCCTTCTTCAAGGCGCATAACATCGTGCGCGACAGCGGCAGCCCCAAGCGGATCGGGCCCTTCGGCGTGACCAAGGGCATGTCTTCGACCAACTCTGCCTGCCTTGCCACGCCCTTCAAGATCAAGGGCGTGAACTATTCGATCACCTCGGCCTGCTCCACCTCGGCCCATTGCATCGGCAATGGCACCGAGCTGATCCAGATGGGCAAGCAGGATGTGGTCTTTGCCGGCGGTGGCGAGGAACTCGACTGGACGCTGAGCTGCTTGTTCGACGCCATGGGCGCCATGTCGTCAAAATACAATGACGCGCCCGCCACGGCGAGCCGCGCCTTTGACGCCACGCGCGATGGCTTCGTGATCGCAGGCGGCGGCGGCGTGGTGGTGCTGGAAGAGCTGAACCACGCCCTCGCGCGCGGGGCCAAGATCTATGCCGAAGTGACCGGCTATGGGGCCACCTCGGATGGGCATGACATGGTCGCGCCCTCTGGCGAAGGCGGCGAGCGTTCCATGCGCCTCGCAGTTTCCACCCTGCCGGAAGGCCGCAAGATCAGCTATATCAACGCCCATGGCACCTCGACCCCCGCAGGCGACGTGACCGAGGTGAAGGCCATCCGCCGCGTCTTTGGCGAAGGCAACGTGCCGCCGATTTCCTCGACCAAATCGCTGACCGGCCACAGCCTTGGCGCCACCGGCGTGCATGAGGCGATCTATTCGCTGCTGATGCTGCAGGGCGATTACATCACCGCCTCGGCCAACGTCACCCAGCTCGACCCCGAGCTGAAGCCGGAAGAAATCGCCACCACCTACCGCGAGAATGTGGGCATGGATTCGGTTCTGTCCAACAGCTTCGGCTTTGGTGGCACCAACGCCACGCTGGTCATGAGCAAATATCGGGGCTGACGCCGCCCCGATTTTTCAACAAGTATCGGATTCAGGGGGAAAGCCATGGCCGGATTGATGGCAGGCAAGCGGGGCCTTATGATGGGCGTCGCAAATGAACGCTCGATTGCCTGGGGCATCGCCTCGGCGCTGGCGGCAGAAGGCGCGGAACTGGCCTTTTCCTATCAGGGTGAAGCCTTCGGCAAACGCGTCGAACCGCTCGCCGCCAGCGTGGGCAGCGATTTTCTGGTGGATGTCGATGTCACCAATGACGACAGCCTTGATGCCTGCTTCACCGCGCTGAAGGATCGTTGGGGCACGATGGATTTCCTCGTCCATGCCATCGCCTTTTCCGACAAGAACGAGCTGACCGGTCGTTTCATCAACACCACCCGTGGCAACTTCAAACATTCGCTGGATATCTCCTGCTTCTCCTTCATCGACGTGTCGCGGCGCGCCGCCGAGATGATGCCCAATGGCGGCAGCCTGATCACGCTGACCTTCCAGGGGTCGAACCGCGTGACGCCGAATTACAACGTGATGGGTGTGGCCAAGGCCGCGCTGGAAAGCGCCACGCGCTATCTGGCCAATGACCTTGGGCCGCAGGGCATCCGCGTGAACGCCATCTCGCCCGGCCCGATGAAAACTCTGGCAGGCGCAGCCATTGGCGGCGCCCGCGCCACCTATCGCCATACCGAAGCCAATGCGCCCCTGCGCAGCAATGCCACGCTGGAGGCCGTGGGCGGAACGGCCGTCTGGCTTTGCTCGGACTACGGTGCCTGCACGACCGGCGAGATTGTGCGGGTTGACGGCGGGTTCCACATTCTGGGCATGCCGCAAGCCGACAATCTTTGATTGTAAATTCAGCACGTTAAAGGGCCCGGCAGCAGCAATGTTGCGGGGCCTTTCGCATTTTGGCCTGTGCGCGCAACATTGCACTCGCAAGCAAACTTTCTGCGAAATTATGTTTCAAGACCGCAGATTCTTCTAAATGTGAAAGATTTGCGACAAGATTTCAGCAAATTCTTGCCAACACGTCCGCCAATTCGGGAAAAACCACCATGCGACCTGCGTCATAAGGCCCCACCCGCTGCGAGGGGCAGAGGGTGCGAACGGGGGCCAAACCCCCGTCCATGTAACAAGGGAGTCATGTGATGTCTGACACGATCATCGTGGCCTATGACGGCTCTGCCGCAGGCCGCAGGGCGGTCGATTTTGCCGCCGCTCTGGTGCGGGGGGCGGAAGGCAGTCTGGTGCTGCTGCATGTTCTGGAATGGTCGCCCTATTCCTTCCTGACCCCGGACGAGGTTGAGGAACGCCATGCCCGCCGCAAGGTGGAACTGGCCCGCGCAGAAAGCGCCATCGTCGCCCCCGTCAAGGCCGAGCTGGAGGCAGCGGGGCTGAAGGTCGATGCCCTGATCCGCTATGGCAATGTGACCGACACCATCTGCGAAGTGGCACAGGAAACTGGCGCGCGCCAGATCGTGATCGGCCGCACCGGGCAGGCCGGCGTCATGTCACGCCTGTTCGGATCCGTCGCGGGCGCACTGGCCCAGGTGGCCCCGGTGCCCTGCACCATCGTTCCGTGATGCCAGAGGAGAACCCGATGCAAACCTACACCCCACGTTCGGCCTCTGCCTGCCGTCTTGCGGCTGGTGCAGCCGCCACGCTGTTCAGCGCCCTGCCCGCCCGGGCCAGCACGCTGGACGAAACGATCAACACCGTCTTTGCCTCCACGACCGGCTGGTTCGTCAACTTCATCTTCGCCCCGCTGCCCGGCACCAGCTTTCCCTGGATCGTGCTGTGGCTGGTGGTCGGCGCCGTCGTCATGACGCTTTACTTCGGCTTCATCCAGTTCCGGGTGATCCGCCATTCCCTGCAGCTTGTGCGGGGCGATTATTCCGACCCCAAGGATGCGGGCGAGGTCAGCCACTTTCAGGCCCTGGCCACGGCGCTGTCGGGCACGGTGGGGCTGGGCAATATCGCCGGTGTGGCGGTGGCCGTGTCGATCGGCGGCCCGGGTGCAACCTTCTGGATGATCCTTGCCGGTCTTCTGGGCATGGCGTCCAAATTCACCGAATGCACATTGGGCGTGAAATACCGCAATGAATACCCCGATGGCACCGTGTCGGGCGGTCCGATGTACTACATCACCAAGGGGTTTGCCGAACGCGGTATCCCGGGCGGCAAGGCGCTGGCGGTCCTGTTTGCCATTTTCTGCGTGCTTGGATCGCTGGGCGGCGGGAACATGTTCCAGGCCAATCAGGCGCATCAGCAGATTGCCGGCGTGTTTGGTGATTTCCCCGGCTGGATCACCGGCATCGTCTTTGCCGTGATCGTGTTTGCGGTGATCGTCGGCGGGTTGAAGTCGATTGCGCGCGTCACCGACAAGATCGTGCCCTTCATGGGGGTGCTGTATTGTGGCACTGCCCTGATCATCGTGCTGATGAACTATGACAAGATCGGCTGGGCCTTCGGCCAGATCTTTGCCGGGGCCTTCACCGGGCTTGGCGTGGCGGGCGGCATGGTCGGCGCGCTGATCCAGGGGTTCAAACGGGCGGCCTTTTCGAACGAGGCCGGTGTCGGTTCGGCGGCCATCGCCCATTCGGCGGTGCGCACCAAGGAACCGATCACCGAAGGTTTCGTGTCGCTGCTGGAACCCTTCATCGACACCGTGGTGATCTGCACCATGACCGCGCTGGTCATCGTCATCACCCAACAGTTGATGATCGATCCGGCAACCGGGCTGTATATCGTGCAAGAGGGCCGCATCGCCACCGTGGGCGGAACCTCGGGCGTGGGTCTGACTTCGGCGGCCTTCGGGTCGGCAGTCAGCTGGTTCCCCTATGTTCTGGCGGTGGCGGTGATCCTGTTCGCCTTCTCCACCATGATCTCCTGGAGCTATTACGGGCTGAAAGCCTGGACCTATCTCTTTGGCGAGGGCAAGGGGCAGGAACTGTCGTTCAAGCTGCTGTTCTGCCTGTTTGTGGTGATCGGTGCAGCGGCAAATCTGGGGCCGGTGATCGATTTCTCGGATGCCGCGATCTTTGCGATGGCAGTGGTGAACATCATCGGATTGTACATGCTGCTGCCGATCGTCAAACGCGAGCTTGACAGCTATCTGTCGCGTCTGCGGTCGGGCGAAATCCGCAAGTTCCGCTGATTGATCTGCACTGGTAACACCAGACGATCGGGCCGGGCAGGCAACTGCCCGGCCCTATTTCGCCATTGGGCTGCCTAAACCTGCGATCTAGGCAGCCCTTGCAGGCTTCACCCAAAGGGGGAAAGCCGCACACCCCCCCCAGAAAGGACGCGAAGGTAGGGATTTGCCTACATTGACCCGTCAGCGGGCTTGTCATCACTCTGGCGCGATCCAGAAGGAGCCTGCCTATGCGTATTATCCGTGAAACCGTCTCGTCCGATATCAGCGGCTTTGACGACATTTACACCCCAATCACTGACCTGACCTCGATCCCCGGCGCAAAGATCGGCGAGATCGCCGTGGGCGGCAAGGTCGATGCCTTTGCCCATGTCAGCACGACCAATACGTTCGACCATGACACGTTCCGCACCGCCCTTGTCGCCGGTGAAAAGTATCGGCTGGTGTTCCGCCCGGATGATCCGACCAAGTTTCAGGGGAATGTCATTCTGTGGCAGCAAGACAGTTCAGGGCGCGATTCCGCCCTGGAGATGAACCTGATCGGCGCGCCGAACACCTATATCGAAGGTGCCCTCTATTCAGAGGTTTTTTCGGTGGCAGCCAGTGGCACCCATTGGCTCAACTTTCAGGTCGGCGTCAGCCCCGCCATCTTCTTCATGCCCGGCTTTTCCCTGTCCCAGATGGGCTATGAACTGACGCTGGAACGGATCGGGCCGAAGATCACCGAGGGCACCACCGGCGATGACCAGCTGACCGGCATTGCCAAGGCTGACCGGATGTATGGGCTTGAAGGCAACGATGTCCTGCTTGGCCGGGGCGGGAATGACCGGTTGAGCGGTGGCAGCGGCAATGACCTGCTGGATGGAAACACCGGGCGCGATACCCTGCTGGGCGGCAGCGGCAGCGATACGCTGGATGGCGGCACCGGCAAGGATGTGCTGGCCGGGTCGATCGGGGCCGATACCTTCCGCTTCACCGCCGCACCGGTGGCCGCCAATGCCGACCGGATCAGCGATTTCAACGGCAAGGTGGATCGGATCGCGCTGGACAATGCCGTGTTCACTGACATTGGCGGCAATGGTGCGCTGGACGCCGACGCCTTCACGCTGGGCACTACGGCCACCACGACGGCCCATCGGGTGATCTATCACCGCGACAGCGGGCAGCTGTTCTACGATGCCGATGGCCAGGGCGGTGCCGCCGCAGTGCTGATTGCCACGCTGGACGGGGGCACGGCAGTCAATGCAGGGGATTTCCTGATCCTGTAACAGCGCGCCAGTTGCGCCCAAATCACGAAAGCCGCCCTTCGGGGTGGCTTTTTCGTCGCTTCTCAGCTATCCGCTGGTGAAGTCTGGAGCGGGTAGCGGGAATCGAACCCGCCCCATCAGCTTGGAAGGCTGAGGCGCTACCACTACACCATACCCGCCGCTCTGCGCACCGTCTTAGCGGGCTGGCGGGCCGGGTGCAAGAGGGCGAAAGCGGTGGGACATCGGACCTTGGTCCGGTGACAGGGCCGGACTTTCGGACCAATCTGCCAAGGCAGTGGTCGGACCCTGCGGGGCAGAGGTCGGGCGGCAATGGCGATGCAGGGTGCCAGCGGGCAGGCTGATCCCATCCCCGCCATCCCGGCCGGGAAGAAAAGGAACCAGAGCCATGACCCAGACGAACCTTGCGCGCCGCCTGCCCGCCCTTGTCGCGGCTGCTGCGCTCTTTGCCACGCTGCCCTATACCGCCCGGATTGATCCGCAGACCGGGGTCTTTGCGATCAGCGATGCCGTGGCCCATGCCAAGCGCGGCCGGGGTGCCGATGATGGCGCAGACCACGATGCAGAGCATGATGCTGATGATGACAAGGGCGGCCTGCGCCCCCATGGTGACGACGATGATGACCGTGGCAAGGGGCGCAAGGGGAAAGGTAAGGGTAAGGGCAAGGGGAAAGGCAAGGGCGGCATCACCCCGACGCCCGATCCGGTCCCTTCGGGCCCGGTCACACCGGTAAAGATCGAACATTCGGCCGACGGGATCGAGGTGCGTTATTCCGACGGCACCAAGGAAGAGATCGAGAATGGACGGTATGAGCGCAAGAACAGCGCCGGCCGTACGGTCGAGGAACGCCCCGCCACCCAGGCCGATATTGACCGGCTGTCCGCGCTGCGCTCCTGATACCGCGGGGGGCGCCGCAAGGGCGCCCCCATCCTGAAAGGCCAGATCCAATGCGCCGCCGCTTTGCCCTTCTGCCGCTGATCGCCCTCTTGTCCTGGGGAGTGGCAGAGCTTGCCCTGTCAGATGTGCTGGGCTGGGGCATGGCCGAAGCGCGCCGCGGCGGTTCGGATGATGGCGGTTCCGATGACGGGGGCGGCGATGATCGTGGCAACGATGACGGCTCCGACAGTGACAAGGACCGCGACGCCGATGATGATCGTGACGATGACAGCGGCGGAAAAGGGCGCGGCAGGGGGCGCGGGCGCGGCGGTGCAGATTCCAAGGACGATCCGGCATCGGCAGGGACACCACTGGGCTCGGGGAAGGAGTTTCGCACCAAACTGCGCCGGACCCTGGGTGGTGAACAAACCCGTCGGCTTCTGAAGGATGGCAGCGAGGAACGCCTGATCGGCGGGCGGTATCAGCATCTGGACCGGGGGGGCCGGCTGATCGAAGACCGCGCGGCCACCGCCGCCGACCGCCGCCGTCTGGGCCAGCTTGACCGTGGCGCCGTGGCCGCGCTGATCGAAGTCAGGGGCGATGGTGTCATGGTCACCGATCCTGGCGGCTGGCGCGAGGAATTGCGCGCAGGCCGCTACCGTCTGACCGATCCGCGCGGCAATCTGGTGGTGGATCGCGTGGCAGGCAGCGCCGATCTGGAACGCATCCGGCAAAGCCTGACAGGGCAACGCTGAATGCCGCCACGACGCGCCAGACTACCGCCTAAGATGTTCGCGCGCCAGCACTGCCGCTTCGACCCGGTTGCGCAGATGCAGCTTCTGCAGGATCGAGGTCATGTAGTGTTTCACCGTCTTTTCCTGCAGGTCGAGCGTCAGGCCGATTTCCTTGTTGCTCTTGCCTTCGGCCACCAGCCGGAGGATGTCTTCTTCGCGCTTTGACAATTCATCCAGCGGATTGGCCGCGCGCTGCTTTGTCCCGCCGCGCAGCGTCGCCAGCAGCCGCCCGGCCAATGCGGGCGATACATAGGTCTGCCCCCGCGCCAGATCCTTGACCAGCGCTGCCAGTTCGCGCCCGCCCACCCCTTTCAGCACATAGCCGAGCGCCCCGGCCTTCAGCGCCTGCATCACCACGTCATCTTCTTCTGACGCGGTCAACATCGCCACTTTCGGCGGTTTATCCCATTCCATCACCGCGCGCAGGGCCGCAAGACCACCGCCACCCGGCATCGACACATCGAGCAGAAGCAGATCGGGCTTCATCCGTTCGGCCAGTTCCACCGCGCCCGGCGCATCCTGCGCCTGCCCCACGACAAGGATCCCTGCATCCTCGGACAGGCTGCGCGCCACGCCTTCGCGATACAGCGGGTGGTCATCAGCGATCACGACGCGGATCTGTTCGGTCATTTGTTCTGCCCCAGTTGCAATTCCATGCTGAGTTCCGTGCCGCCCCCGTTACGGGCGCGGATGTCAAACAGGCCGCCAAGCGCCTCGACCCGGTCCCGCAGCCCGGCCAGACCCAACCCGCCATCGGCACTTCCCGAAATCTGCATGCCGGGGCCGGGACCACGGTCGGTCACACTCAGCACCAGGCGGTCCCCCACCCGGCCCAGCCAGACCGCCTGTTCGCGGCCTTCTGCATGGCGCCACGCATTGGTCAACCCTTCCTGCACGAACCGGTACAGGCAGGTTTTGACCGCGGCATCCAGGGGCGGCAAGTCATCGGCAAGGCAAGTCACCTCGACATCGGTCCCGCTGCGGGCCCGATGGGTTTCCGCAAGATCGGCGATAAAGGCGCAGGGGCAGCGTTCGGCGATGTCGGGCAACGCCACCCCGCGCGAGATGGACCGGATCTCGCGGATTGCATCCTTGACCGCGCGTTCCATCTCGGCCAGCAGCAGGGCACCATCGGATGCCAGATGCGGCGCAAGGCTGTCCATCCGCAAGGCCGCAAAGGCCAGTTGCTGCGCCGGTCCGTCATGCAGATCGGCACCGACCTGACGCAGCACCTGATCATGCAGGGCCGAGATGCGACCGGCCGCGCCCTGCACCCGCAGACGAAGCGCAGTGTTGTGGGCCGACAGTTCGGCCAGTTCGGCCACCTGCTGCTGCAATTCGGCGGCCTGTGCCACAATCAGCCGGCTTCCCCGCGCCACGATCCCCCACAGCACAAGCCCGATGGCTGCGAAAACCGCGGCAACTGCGCCCCAGCTGCGCCGCCGTGCCTGCGTGAGATCGGCCACAAGGGCATCGGCACGTTCATAGAATTCCACCACGCCGATCACCCGGCCCGACCAGACTTCACGGATCGGGCTGTAGATTTCCAGAAGCGGCACGCCAAGCGCGGCCTCACCGGCGTTTTCCTGTTCCGTCAGATCGGCCAGACTGGCCGAAACCTCGCCGGCCCATGCCGCCCGCAATTCCGGCCCCACCGGAAACTGCCGCCCCAGCAGCGCATGGTCGGACGCATCAATGATCCGGCCCTGTTCCTTCCAGATCTTGTAGGACACCACCCTTGCGCCCAACGATGTGGATGTGAACACCTCGTCCAATGCCCGATGGGCCAGGGGCGACAGCTCGTCACTATCCGCCAGATCCTGACTGAGCGGCGAGATGAAGCTTTCCATGTAGAGTGCGGTTGCATTGGCCCAGTTGCGGATCACCGTTTCGCTGATCCGGGCCGCGACCCATTGGCCCACCACCAGCATGGCCACCAGCATGACGATACCCCCCGCCACCGCGAATTGCGTGGCAAGGGCTGCGTTGCGCCATCTGGAAATCAGCCTGTTCATCCCCCTGTTCTAGCCGCAGCTGACGGGGGCGCAAACGGGCTTAGGTCTGATTCACTTGAGTTTGGCTTCCAGCGCCGCGATCCGCGCCTCAAGCGCGGCGTTTTCCTCGCGGGCCTTCTGGGCCATCGCGCGGACGGCATCGAATTCCTCGCGGCTGACGAAATCGCGATCCGCCATCCAGCGATCCATCAGGCTTTTCACGGCCGTCTCTGCCTCGGTCCGGGCGCCCTGAGCCACGCCCATGGCATTGGTCATCAGCTGCGAGATGTCGTCGAGGAACTTGCTGCGCGTCTGCATCGGGAACTCCTGTGCGATGGGCTGTATATGCGGGCGCGGCGGGCTGCTTGCAAGCCCTGCCGGACCTGTGCCGCCGGTTGACATTGCCGCAGGGCCGCCCGACAAGCGGCATGAGGCCCGGCACGCCGGGGACCGGAGGCGCGCATGACCTATATCCCCTTTCCCGACATCTCGCCCGATCTGATCTCGGTCGATCTGTTCGGCATCACCTTTGCACTGCGCTGGTATGCGCTGGCCTATATTGCCGGGCTGCTGATCGGCTGGCGTCTGGTTTTGCGCGCGGCCGGTCTGGCAGTGTGGCAAGGGAAGCCGCCGATCACCGCCGAACAACTTGACCGGCTGCTGACATGGATCATCATGGGCGTGGTGATTGGCGGGCGGCTGGGCTTTGTGATCTTTTACCAGCCAAGGTATTTTCTGGCCAATCCGACAGAGATTCCGCAGGTCTGGCAAGGCGGCATGTCCTTTCACGGCGGGTTTCTGGGCGTCGTCGCGGCGGGGTGGATCTTTGCCGGGCGCGAAGGGATCGCGCGCGCCACGCTGGCCGATCTGCTCGCATTGGCCACGCCGCCGGGCCTTTTGCTGGGCCGCATCGCCAATTTCATCAATGCCGAATTGTGGGGCCGCCCCACCACCATGCCCTGGGGCGTAGCCTTCCCGGGCGAGGCCGCGCAGGCCTGCGCCACGCTGGAAGGCCCCTGTGTGCGCCATCCCAGCCAGTTGTACGAAGCCGGGCTGGAGGGTTTGCTCCTGGGGGCTGCCCTGCTCTGGCTGGCCTTCGGCACCCGAGCCTTCCGCCGACCGGGCCTGATGGCCGGGGTATTTCTGGCGGGCTATGGCACGGCGCGGTTCCTTGTAGAGTTCTTCCGCCAGCCCGATGCACAATTCGTGACGACGGACAATCCGCTTGGGCTCTATCTGCATATTGGCGGGTGGGGCCTGACGGCAGGGCAGCTTCTGTCGCTGCCCATGGTGCTGGCGGGGCTTTGGCTGGTGACAAGGGCGCGCCGTGTCTACCCCGCTTGAGCCGCTGATCCGCCGCCGTATCGCCCTGACCGGGCCGATGACGCTGGCCGATTACATGGCGGACTGTCTGCTGCACCCCGAACACGGCTATTACACGACGCGGACGCCCTTTGGGGCGCAGGGTGATTTTACCACCGCGCCGGAAATCAGCCAGATGTTCGGCGAATTGCTGGGCCTGTGTCTTGCCCAGACATGGCTGGATCAGGGTGCCCCGCCGGGCTTTGTGCTGGCCGAATTGGGCCCCGGGCGCGGCACGCTGATGGCCGATGTCTTGCGGGCCACGGCCCGTGTGCCGGGATTTCATGCGGCAGCGCGGGTGATGCTGGTTGAGGCCTCACCCCGATTGCGGGCGCAACAGCGGGCCACGCTGGGGACGCATGCCGTCGAATGGCGCGACCATGTCGATGAGTTGCCGCACGGCCCGCTGTACCTGCTGGCCAATGAATTCTTCGACGCACTGCCGATCCGCCAGTTCACCCGCGACGCGCGGGGCTGGGCCGAAACCGTGGTAACCGAGGCCGACGGCAAACTCGCCCTGGCCCGCACCCCGCCCATGCCATTGGCGCTGCTGGATCATCGGCTGACAGATACCACGCCGGGCGATGTGGTCGAGATCTGCCCCGCTGCGCCGCCGATCATGGCGGCCCTTGCCATGCGCATTGCCAATCATGGCGGGGTGGCGCTGATCATCGACTATGGCGGCTGGAAATCGCGCGGCGATACGTTTCAGGCGATGCGGCATCACGCCTTTACCGATCCGCTGGCCGAACCGGGCCATGCCGATCTGACGGCCCATGTCGATTTCGCGGCCCTTGCCGCGGCCGCCCTGCCCTGCAGCACCGCCTATGCCAGCCAGGGTGCCGTGCTGGAGGCGCTTGGCATTGCACAGCGCAGCACCACCCTTGCCGCAAGGCTGACCGGTGCCGCCCTGCAGAACCACCTTGCCGCCACACATCGCTTGACCCACCCCGATGCGATGGGACAATTGTTCAAGGTGCTGGCCTTGCATCCAACCGGCACCCCCCTGCCCCCGGGCTTCGCCCCCGAGACACGAGGACAGCCATGATCGAGATCATCACCTCAGACGCGCTGGCAGGTGTCACGCATGGTTTCTTCACCCGCAAGGGCGGTGCCTCTTCGGGGATATTTGCCGGGCTGAACTGCGGCACCGGATCATCTGATCTGGCCGAGGTGGTGGCGATCAACCGCGCAAGGGTCGTGCAGGCCATGGGGGCTACCCGCATCGAAACCGTGCATCAGGTGCATTCAGCCGATGTGGTCACGCTGACCGGCCCGCTGGACGGCCCCGCCCCGCGCGCCGATGGCATGGTGACGGCAACCCCCGGTCTGTTGCTGGGCGTGCTGACGGCCGATTGCCAGCCGGTGCTGTTTCAAGACCCAAGGGCCGGCGTGATCGGCGCGGCCCATGCCGGATGGCGCGGCACGAAGGACGGCATTCTTGAAGCGGTTCTGGACGCGATGGAGGCACTGGGTGCGCGCCGCGCCGATACGGTGGCAGTGATCGGCCCGACCATTTCGCAAGCGGCCTATGAGGTTGGCCCCGAATTCGTGGAAAGCTTCATCGATGATGACCGCGAAACGGCGCGGTTCTTCATCAATGGGCAGGGGGATCGTGCCTTGTTCGATCTGCCCGGCTATGCGCTGTGGCGGCTGCGGGCGACAGGCCTTGGCCATGCCGAATGGACGCGCCACTGCACCTATCGCGACCCGGAGCGATTCTATTCCTATCGCCGCACCACCCATCACAAAGAGGCCGATTACGGCCGGCTGATGTCCTGCATCCGGTTGTGAGTGCCGCAAGGCTGCCAAGGTCTTGCCGCATTTGCGGAAACAATCCCGCCGGATTGTCGCAGATTTGCGTAAAATTCCCTGAAATCACGGGCTCTGGAATTTGGGCCGCTACGCCACAATCTGCATGGCGATCACCGTCGCCCGCCATAATCCGGGCCCTAACCTTGCCGCAAAGCCCAGGCATAAAGTGTGCAAGGTCGAAGCGCCCAAAGCGGCGCGATCAGAGCAGAATGTGAAGGAGAACGGGCCATGAAGAAAGAACGCCGCTGGCTGAAATCGGTGATCGCCGCATCGGAAACCACCCAGGTCGCCATGCCTTGGCAGCGCGGTCAGCGCCGCAAACCCGAAGCCTTCAAGGCCCCCGCCCCGGCCACCAAACCGCCGGCCCAAGCCGCACGCTGATACATTCGTCACCCACCTTGGGACAGAAGGGCCGCGCAGGCAGAGGGCGCGGCCCTTCTGGCGTTTCGGGGCCGTGATTCCACAACGATTCGCGCGTCGGCCCCTGATGTGACGGCATTTTTGCGGCCCCGGTCAGTTACCCGGGAAACAATCACGGCAGTCGTGGTTAACTGGCGCCGAAGTTTGAGACAAAAATGGAAAAAGTTTGACGCACTGCCCAAAAGCCGCCATTTTCATACTTGTCCAAAACGTGCACCGGACCGCGGCGCGGTAAGTCCTTGCCCCGGCACCCCATGGTCCGATGTCAGGTGTAACTAGCTCAGTACGGGCGGCTCCGTTGCGAACCTCTGCGCAACATCACGGGGCCGCCTGTATGATTCCGGGCGTCCTGACAGGCAGAGGCCATCCCGAGGCGCCCCATTGCAGGGCGGTCAGGCGGTCTTGTTCAGCCGCGCTTCCAGTACATCAAAAGGCAGGCCCGGTTCATCCTTGGCGCAGCGGATCACCAGGCTGGTTTTCACACTGGCCACATTTTCTGCTGCCGTCAGATCGCCGGTCAGAAAGCTCTGAAAGGTGGAAAGATCGGGGGCCACGCATTTCAGGATGAAATCGATCTCGCCATTCAGCATATGGCATTCGCGTACCAGCGGCCATTCGCGGCAGCGCCGTTCAAAAGCCGAAAGATCGGCCTCTGCCTGACTCTGCAGCCGCACCATCGCGAAGACCTGCACTTCAAAGCCCAGTTCGCGGGCGTCGATATCGGCGTGATAGCCCCGGATATACCCGGCCTCTTCCAGGGTGCGCACCCGGCGCAGGCAGGGCGGCGCCGAAATGCCGACCCGCTTGGCCAGTTCCACATTGGTCATCCGCCCATCGGCCTGCAATTCTGCAAGAATGTGGCGATCGATGGGGTCCAGTTTGGAACCGGCCATGAGGGTATCCTTGTTGTCGCGCCAATGTCAGGCGCCGGTTTTGCGCGGACATTAGGATTTTGCGCCTTCAAGCGCAACATTCTTTCGCGCATTGCCACCATTGCGCACAGGGCTGTGAGCAGGGCTTTGCCTTGCCAGCCGCCGCCGTTATATGGCAGGGCAATCAAAGGGGGCAGAAATGGGCGAGACGCGTCACACCAAGGTTCTGATCATCGGCTCCGGTCCGGCGGGCTATACGGCGGCGGTCTATTCCGCCCGCGCCATGCTGGAGCCGATCCTCGTGCAGGGCCTGCAACCCGGCGGCCAGCTCACCATCACCACCGAGGTCGAGAACTGGCCGGGTGACACCCATGTGCAAGGCCCCGATCTGATGGTGCGCATGGAAGAACACGCCCGCGCCATGGGGGCCGAGATCATCTCGGATTACATCTCGTCGCTCGACCTCTCCAAACGTCCCTTTACCGCCATCGCCGACAGCGGCATCACTTTCACCGCCGATGCGGTCATCCTCGCCACCGGCGCACAGGCCAAATGGCTGGGCCTGCCGTCCGAGGAACATTTCAAGGGCTTCGGCGTTTCGGCCTGCGCCACCTGCGATGGCTTCTTCTATCGCGGCAAAGAGGTGGTGGTGATCGGCGGCGGCAATACTGCGGTGGAGGAGGCGCTGTTCCTGACGAACTTCGCCACCAAGGTCACGCTGATCCACCGCCGCGATACCCTGCGCGCCGAAAAGATCATGCAGGACCGCCTGTTCAAGCACCCGAAGATCGAGATGCTGTGGAACCATGAAGTGACCGAAGTGCTGGGCGATGATGCCCCGCGCGGCGTCACCGCCGTGCGCGCCCGCAATGTGCAGACTGGCGAAACCACCGATGTGCCCTGCGCGGGCTTCTTCGTCGCCATCGGCCATGCCCCGGCGTCAGAGCTGGTGAAAGACCAGCTGGAGCTGCACAATGGCGGCTATGTGAAGGTCGAGCCAGGCACCACCCGCACCTCCATCCCCGGCGTCTTTGCGGCGGGCGATCTGACTGACCATGTCTATCGCCAGGCCATCACCAGCGCCGGCATGGGCTGCATGGCCGCGCTGGACGCCGAACGCTTCCTCGCGGGGCACTGATCCCGAACGACAGATACCCAAAGGGGGCGGTCACAGGGCCGCCCCCTTTTGCATTCCACGCGCAAAATCTGCGGCGGGGTCGGGCCCCGCCTGATGGGGTCAATGCGCGCTGACCGGCGCCAGATCGTTCTGCCGTGCCAAGGCAAAGGCCAGGGCGCGATCACGCACCAGCGCCAGTCGTTCGCCATCGGGCCGATGCACGGCATAGATATGGTCTAGCCCGTCGGCCTGTGCCCGCAGTTCATCCGGCAATTCCCGAACCGGAACCGGGCGTACATAGACGATATTGCCCGGGCCTTCGGGAAAGAAATCCACTTTCGCATCCATCGCCTGCCCTCCTTACTTCGACTCGATCCGTTTCACCGGTGGCACCGGCGCATCCATGCGCCCTGACCGGATCGGGATGGTCTGAACGACGGTTTCCGGCACGATCCGCTGCAGATCGACATGCAGCAGACCATGTTCCATATGGGCCCCCGCAACCTCGACCCCATCGGCCAGAACAAAGCTGCGTTGGAAGGCGCGGGCCGCGATACCACGATGCAGGAAAACCCGGGCGGGTTCATCTTCACCCTGACGGCCACGGATCACCAGCTGGCGATCTTCCACCGTGATCGCCAAGTCTTCATCACGGAAGCCGGCCACGGCCAAGGTGATGCGATAGGCATTGTCTGCCACCGCCTCGATATTGAAGGGGGGGTAGCCATCCCCGGATTTGGCTGTGCGTTCGACCAGCCGTTCCAGCTGTTCGAACCCGAGCAGATAGGGGTGCGCCCCGAAGCTGATCTTTGTCATCGACTTGTCCTTGCGAAAAGCGACATATCGCGCCGGGCCCCTGCAGGCGCCGCGGCATGTTCTGAATATGGGCGTGCAATGCGGCGCGCGCAAGGCCAAGCCGTGCGACCATGCGCAGCGAACGCTGCCAGATTTTTTCCCAAAGCACGGAAAAAACGCTATATTTGATCAACGAACAACAACGACTCGAACCGAGCCCCTTGCCAGGACCATGCCCATGAATGCGTCGATGGAGCTGAACCTTGAAGAGATGCTGCGCATCCGGCTGGAGGTTCTCAGGCGCGAACACCGGGATCTGGACGAGGCCATTGCCGCGCTGGAAACCAATGGCCGCCCCGATCAGCTGACCCTGCGCCGGTTGAAAAAGCAGAAACTGTCGCTGAAGGACCAGATCGTGAAGATCGAAGATCAGCTGATCCCCGACATCATCGCCTGATCGCCCTGTCAGGGTGTTAGGGCTGTCGCGTGGCTGTATGGCCCGTGGGGAGGGGTGCGCCTTCGACGCTTGAAACCGGGCGTCTTCCTGTCTTGCCCCCCGCCCCCTGCCACGCTAAAGCGCCTGCAAACAAAGGGGGATGCGATGGCGGTGGATGTAGGAATCATCATGGGCAGCCAGTCCGACTGGCCCACCATGCGCGAAGCAGCAGCGATCCTTGACGAGTTGGGGATCAGCTACGAAGCCAGAATCGTCAGCGCCCACCGCACCCCCGACCGGCTCTGGACCTATGGCAAGACGGCGGCCGAGCGCGGCCTCAAGGTCATCATCGCAGGCGCAGGCGGCGCGGCGCATCTGCCCGGCATGATGGCCTCGAAAACCCGCATCCCCGTGGTCGGCGTGCCGGTGCAGACCAAGGCGCTGTCGGGTGTCGATAGCCTGTATTCGATCGTGCAGATGCCCAAGGGCTTTCCCGTCGCCACCATGGCGATCGGGGCCGCCGGGGCCGCCAATGCAGGCCTGATGGCCGCCGGTATCCTCGCGATTTCCGATCCCGCTCTGGCCGCCCGGCTGGATGCCTGGCGCGATGCCCTCTCCGCCTCCATCCCCGAGGAGCCCTCTGATGTCTGATATCCTCCCCCCCGGTTCGGTCATCGGCATTCTGGGCGGCGGGCAATTGGGCCGCATGCTCTCGGTCGCGGCGGCGCGTCTGGGCTATCTGACCCATATCTATGAACCAGCCGCCAACCCGCCCGCAGGCCATGTGGCCGACCGGGTGACGACCGCGAGCTATGAGGATGCAGACAGCCTCCGCGCCTTCGCGGCATCTGTCGATGTCATCACCTATGAATTCGAGAACGTGCCCACCGCCGCGCTCGACCTGCTGGAGGCGGCAAAGCCCATCCGCCCGAACCGCCGCGCGCTGGCCGTGAGCCAGGATCGCATCGCCGAGAAAGACTTTCTCACCGGCCTTGGCCTGACCTGCGCGCCCTATGCCGCCGTCAGCGACATGGACTCGCTGCAAGCCGCCATCGCGCAAGTGGGCACACCCGCCATCCTGAAAACCACCCGTCTGGGCTATGACGGCAAGGGCCAGGCCCGGCTGCGCAGCGCTGACGATGCGGGAGCGGCGCTGGCCGACATGAACGGCGCGCCTGCCGTGCTGGAAGGCTTCATCAGCTTCACGCATGAGGTCTCGGTCATCGCGGCGCGCGGCCTTGATGGCGCGGTGTCCTGCTATGACCCGGGCGAGAATGTGCATAAGGACGGTATCCTGCACACCACCACCCTGCCCGCGAACCTCAGCCTCGCACAGCGCACCGATGCCGTGCTGCTGGCCGCGCGCATCCTGAATGCGCTGGATTATGTGGGCGTGATGGGGGTGGAACTGTTCGTGACGCCCAAGGGCCTGATCGTGAACGAAATCGCCCCGCGCGTGCACAATTCCGGCCACTGGACCCAGAATGGCTGCGCCGTGGATCAGTTTGAACAGCATATCCGCGCCGTGGCGGGCTGGCCGCTCGGCGATGGCAGCCGCCATTCCGATGTGGTGATGGAAAACCTGATTGGCGATGACATCCTGCGCGTGCCGCAGATCGCCACCGAGAAACACGCGGCCCTGCACCTTTACGGCAAACACGAGGCCCGCCCGGGCCGCAAGATGGGCCATGTGAACCGCGTGACCCCGAAATAAGGGGCGTGCCTCGGGGGCATCGAGCCCCCTCGGCCCGCATTGCCATGGACAGCGGAGCCGACACCGCCCGCCCGGCAACGGTGCTTGGGCGGTTGCCGGGCATCTTGGATATTTGAACCAAGATTAAAACCAAACCGTGGACCCGCTTTCATCTTGGCCCAAATATCCTCAGGGGGTGAGGGCCGCAGGCCCGAGGGGGCGCGAGCACCCCCTGCCCGGCCCCCAGCCAAAGCGCTCAGCCCTTGAAGCGATGCTCCCGGTGCCATTTCAGATAGGCCGGATGGGGCGCCTTGCGCGCCTCCTGCGGCAGGATCAGCCGCATCTGGGGCACGAACAGCCGCTGCGCCAGATCCGCCGCCACCGTGTCGCGCGCCACAAGGATCGCCCCGTCATCCTCTGCCGAGACCAGCCCGCGATCAAACATCCAATGCACGGTGCCGGACAGCGCCAGACCATTGGACACCACATCCGGCCCCTGCGCCTCGACCGGCACGATATGCGCCGCCTCCACCTCGGGCCGCCCGCCGCCATTGCGCAGCGCGAGCCCCGTCATGGCGCAGCGCCCGGCATAGGCTTGCTTCACCTGCCGCGCGAAAGCGCGATCCCGGAAGGCGCGGTCGCTCAGCACGCGCTGCCGCTCCACAGCCTCAAACCCGACGAAATCGGCCTGCGCCGCCTCGCCAAATCCTGGGCCGAACCTTGGGCCGAACCCCGGCACAGGCGGTTGCAGCAAAGGCCCGCTGCGCGGCAATGTATCCGGGTTGCCCGCCTCCTCGCGCAGCCCTTCCGCGATGATGGCCGCGAAATCCGCCTCTGAAATCAACCGCACCGAGGAAGTGTTGGAGCCCCGCGCCCTTGGCAGCCCGGTTTCATAGGGCGTGTCATCGGCCCGAAAGCGCGGCACCTCGCGCTCGAAATCTAGGCGGCTGCCCCGATCCAGCACGGCATAGCTATGGCTGGCATCCGCCGGGTCCGGCACCACCCGCGCCACCCGCTGCACGGCGTAATAGCCCGAAACACCGCCCCGCCGCCCCTGATAGAAGATCACCCAATCGCCCACGGTCTGCGCCACGCGGGACAGGTAGATGTTCGGGAAGTGATACACCTCCCCCGGCCTGTCGTCGTAACGGCTATGGCTGGACGCGATGAAAATGGCCTTTGTCATCCTGGGCTTGACCTTGCTGCACCCGATCAATCTGCCTCAGACCGCGCCGCATCACCAGGCCCCACAGAGGCGAGATGCCCGCTTTCCCCTCACGCCATCGGCACCTCGGCCAAATCATGCCAGACCGGGATGCCCCGCGCCTTGGCGCGCCGCACATCCTCATCCGCCCCCACTGAGGCGCCGGGCAGGCGCAGCACGCCGCCGCAAACCTCCAGCAGGCGATGCGCCACCGGGTGCATCACCGCATCATACAGCGCATCGCCCACCGCGCCGCCACCCGCGCCGCGCAACACCGGCAGTGCCGCCCATTCGCCGATCATCGGCACATGGCCCTTCTGGAAGATCGGCCAGGCCGCCGCCTCCAGCCGCGCCAGGTTCGCGGCCATCTTCGCCGGGTCATCGCCGGTGCCGCTGCGATAGGGGCCTGCAATCAGGATCATCATGCTGTCTCTCCATGCTTGATTTCACACAACTGCACGTTTAATCTGATTCGTGCAATATCAAGGAATCCTTATGCTGACCCAAGACCGCAAAGCCCTGTTGCTGGACCGACTTGGCCGTGACGGGCGGCTGATTGCCGCCGAACTCGCCACCGAATTGCAAGTCTCCGAAGATACGATCCGCCGTGATCTGCGCGATCTCGCAGCCGAGGGGCGTCTGTTGCGGGTGCATGGCGGGGCCTTGCCGCTGTCCCCCACCCATGCGCCGGTGGCGACGCGCCAATCGCTGCACCCGCAGGCCAAGGCCAGGCTGGCCCGCCGTGCGCTGCCGCTGATCCGCCCCGGGCAGATCGTGATCATGGATGGCGGCACCACGCATCTGGCCATGGTCGCGCAATTGCCGCCGGGTCTGGCCTGCACCATCGTGACCCATGCCCCGGCGATTGCCGCCGCGCTGGAACCCTTTCCCCGGATCGAGATTCTGCTGATCGGCGGCCCGATCCTGCGGCTGTCGATGGTGGCCTGCGGCGCTGAAGCCGCCGAGGCCTATGGCAATATCCGCGCCGACCTGTGTTTTCTGGGGGTGACCGGCCTGCAGTCCGAAACCGGTCTGACCACCGGCCACCCGGAGGAAGCGCGGCTCAAGGCCCGGATGATGCGGTCAGCAGCCGAAACCATTGTTCTGGCAACGCCAGACAAGCTGGGGGCAACCTCACCTTTTCGCATTGCGGGGCTGGATGCGGCCACTACCGTGATCAGCCAAGGCCCGCGCCCAGACTGGTTGCCGGACAGGGTGGTGCATCTGTCGGCCTGATCTCAGGCTTGTTGAACGAACGAACCCGGCCCCGGCAGATGGGTCTTGATCACTTCGCTGCGGTGCCGGAAGACCGCTTCATCATCAAAGCCTTCGCGATCCCGGGCGGCCCGCCCGATCAGATCGGCCACGCGCGCCCGATCTGCCGCCAGTGCCACAACCTGCGCCGCAAGCGCCGCAACATCACCGCGCGGCACCAGAATTCCGCCCCCGGCCCGGCTGACAAGCTCTTCTGCGAACGCGTCGCCATAGCCCAGCAGCGGGGTGCAGGCGGCCAGAGCCTCGATCAGGCAGCGCGGCGATTCCGGCGTCTGATGGCAGAACAGAAAAACCTGCGCCCGCGCCAGCGCAGCCCGCACCGCCGCGCGATCCGTCACCTGCCCGGGCAGGCAGATGCGATCTTGCAGGCCCAGCTCGGCCACCCGTGCCCGCATCCGCTCCAGATCTTCGCCCGCACCAAACCATTCGGCATCCACATCGGCCCCTGCGGCAATGGCTTGCGCCACCACCTCGACCCAATCGAGACCGCCCTTCATCGCATCTGCCCGGCCCAGATACATCAGGCGCAGCGGCCCCTCAGCGGTGCCTGACTGCTTGGTGGCCACCTCTGCCACGGGCAGATGGTCGGCGCGCTTCAGATGGATGTCATGCACGATCTGCGGATTGCGGCAGTAGGGGGCGTAATGGTTGAAGGTCTCTTGCCCATGAAACAGGCCCAGATCGGCGCGGCGCACCACCGCACGTTCCAGCATCGCCATCGGTGCCCATGTCACCGCCGCCTTCAGCCGGGTCTTGAACCGTGGCGCAGACCGGGCGGCAAAGCGTGTCACCGCCGATTCAACGCGGTCGGTCCAGACATAGAACGGCCGCCGCATCGCCCGCGCCTCAAACGCCGCCACAGCCCCCCAATCGCCCACCAACCCGCCAATGGCAAAGCCCATGCGATCGGCCTTGGCAATGGCCGCCCGGATCGCGCGCCGGGCCGCTGGCAGGGCGCGCAGAAAGGATCGCAGCCCCCAGGCCGCCGGAAGCGGGACGAAGTCGATCCGCGCCAGCGCAGGGCCAATGGTATCCAGCGGCACCCAGCGACCAGGAGCGGGCCCCTCCTCGACCGGCATGATCGCAATGACGCGGTCGAAATTCTCGGCCCACAGCCGCATGCCGTTACAGGCCTGATCCTCCAGCAGGAAACCGCCGTTGCCATCCCGGTACAGCGGCACAGGCGCATAGATCAACAAACTGCCTGATGACACCGGAACCTCCTGCCGCAGTCTGCCCCATGCTGGCCTGTGCGGGCGCCGCAGGCAACGGCTTTTCGCCCTTGGATGGAAAACGGACTGGTGCCGCAACCAACAACAAAACCATGGATTTGCCGCAGGTCCGCCCCAATTCCCCTGCGCCGCCCCGCAGCGTGGCCTGAAAACGCAAAAGGGCGCCCCGAAAGGCGCCCTTCCACGTTTTGCCCCATAGGGCAAAGACCGGTGTGATGGATCAGAAATCCATCCCGCCCATGCCGCCGCCGCCCGGCATCGCCGGAGCAGCCTTGTCGGCCGGCTTGTCGGCAATCATCGCCTCGGTGGTGATGAGCAGCGAAGCAACCGAAGCCGCATCTTCCAGCGCGGTGCGGGTCACCTTGGCCGGGTCGATCACGCCGAAGGCGAACATGTCGCCATATTCTTCGGTCTGAGCGTTGAAGCCAAAGTTCTTGTCCGACGACTCACGCACCTTGCCAGCCACGACAGCGCCATCGACGCCAGCGTTTTCAGCGATCTGACGCAGCGGAGCTTCCAGAGCGCGGCGCACGATGGCGATACCAGCATTCTGGTCGCTGTTCACGCCCTTCAGACCATCCAGCACTTTGCCAGCCTGAACCAGAGCCACGCCACCGCCGACAACGATGCCTTCCTGAACGGCGGCACGGGTCGCGTTCAGCGCGTCATCCACGCGGTCCTTGCGCTCTTTCACTTCGATCTCGGTCGAACCACCGACGCGGATCACGGCAACGCCGCCAGCCAGCTTGGCCACGCGCTCTTGCAGCTTTTCACGGTCATAGTCGCTGGTGGTTTCTTCGATCTGGGTGCGGATCTGAGCCACGCGGGCTTCGATCTCGGCCTTGTCGCCAGCGCCATCAACGATGGTGGTGTTGTCCTTGTTGATGGTGACTTTCTTGGCGCGGCCCAGCATGTCGATGGTGACATTTTCCAGCTTCATGCCCAGATCATCGCTGATCACCTGACCACCGGTCAGGATGGCGATGTCCTGCAGCATGGCCTTGCGGCGATCGCCGAAGCCCGGAGCCTTGACAGCAGCGATCTTCAGACCGCCACGCAGCTTGTTGACGACGAGCGTGGCCAGAGCCTCGCCTTCCACGTCTTCGGCCACGATGATCAGCGGGCGCTGCGACTGGATCACGGCTTCCAGTAGCGGAACCATCGGCTGCAGCGACGAGAGTTTCTTCTCGTGCAGCAGGATCATCGCGTCTTCCAGCTCGGCGACCATCTTGTCGGCATTGGTCACGAAGTAGGGCGACAGGTAGCCACGGTCGAACTGCATGCCTTCGACGACTTCAACCGAAGTCTCCAGGCCCTTGTTCTCTTCGACGGTGATCACGCCTTCATTGCCGACCTTCTGCATCGCGTCAGCGATGAAACGGCCGATCTGGGCTTCGCCATTGGCCGAAATGGTGCCGACCTGGGCGACTTCGTCGCTGTCCTTCACCGGACGGGCAGCGGCCTTGATCTGTTCGACAACCTTGGTGGTCGCGAGGTCGATGCCGCGCTTCAGGTCCATCGGGTTCATGCCGGCGGCCACGGCCTTCAGGCCTTCCTTGATGATGGCCTGGGCCAGCACGGTGGCGGTGGTGGTGCCGTCGCCTGCTTCGTCATTGGTGCGGGAAGCGACTTCCTTCACCATCTGGGCGCCCATGTTCTCGAACTTGTCGGCCAGTTCGATTTCCTTGGCAACCGACACACCGTCCTTGGTGATGCGCGGGGCACCGAAGGACTTTTCGATCACCACGTTGCGGCCTTTCGGGCCCAGCGTCACCTTCACGGCATCGGCGAGGATGTTCACGCCGCGCAGCATGCGGTCGCGGGCATCGGATTCAAACTTGACGTCTTTAGCAGCCATTTGCTTGCTCCAGTGTCTAGAATTTCAGGGAAAGGGCGCGCGGTTCCGCACACCCGGAAAGGCGATCTCAGGCGATGATGCCGAGGATGTCGCTTTCCTTCATGATGAGCAGCTCTTGCCCATCCAGGGTCACTTCGGTGCCCGACCACTTGCCGAACAGCACGCGGTCACCGGCCTTGACCGACATCGCGATCAGTTCGCCCGAATCCTTGCGCGCGCCTTCGCCCACGGCAACCACTTCGCCCTCGGCGGGCTTTTCCTTGGCGGTGTCGGGGATGATCAGGCCGCCCTTGGTCTTTTCGTCGCTCTGGACGCGGCGAACCAGCACACGGTCATGCAGCGGTTTGAAAGCCATCTGGTAACACTCCCTAAGGTTCCAGGTTCAAATCTGGTTAGCACTCACATCGGATGAGTGCCAACGGGCGGAGAGTTAGGCAGCAAAGAGGCCCCTGTCAACGGGCAGTTTGCGAAAAATCCATCGCTCCGGTCTCGGTCAGCAAGGCGCGCGCCTTGACAACCTGCCGCCAGCCCCCGACAAAAGCGGCATGGGGTTTCACGAACTCCCCACGAGGCGCCAGCTGAAGATCGTGTTCCAATCCAGACCGTACACGACTTGGGAGGAACGCAGATGCCTGCGCCAGATGCCATTTCCAGTGAACAACTCGCCCGCCTGCTGGGCACACCAAAGGCCCCGGTGATTCTGGATGTCCGCCGCGATGCTGTGCGCGCGGGCGATCCGCGTCAGCTTCCGACGGCGGTCGCCATCCCGGAATCGGATGTATCGCCGCATTATCTTGCCCGGATCGCCGCAGAAACCGCGCAGCCCATCGTTGTCGTATGTGCCGAGGGCCATCGGCTCAGCCAAGGCACCGCCGCATGGCTGCGACACGAAGGGGCACAGGCCGAATACTTGCTGGGCGGTCAGGTGGGCTGGGCCGCGGCAGGTTTGCCGCTGATCGACCCGCGCAAGATCACCGCCCGCGACGCACAGGGCCGTTCCGTCTGGGTGACGCGGTCGCGCCCGAAGATCGACCGCATCGCCTGTCCCTGGCTGATCCGGCGGTTCATCGACCCGCAGGCCGTTTTTCTGTTCGTCGCCCCGGCCGAGGTTCCGGGCGTGGCCGAACGCTTCGGTGCCGTACCCTTTGACATCACCGACGTCACGTTCAGCCATCGGGGTGATCTGTGCAGCTTTGACGTGTTCCTGTTGGAATTCGGCCTGTCCACCCCTGCGCTGAACCGTCTGGCACAGATCGTCCGGGGAGCAGATACCGGTCGGCTTGATCTCGCGCCGGAATGTGCCGGCTTGCTGGCCGCCTTGCTGGGCCTGTCACGAATGTATTCCGATGATCTGGCCCAGCTGGATGCCGAGATGACCCTGTTTGATGCCTTCTACCGTTGGGCACGCGATGCGACGGATGAACGGCACAACTGGCCGAACCAGAACGGAAAACCGGCATGACCCGCCGCCCCTATCCCACCGTGACCGAGGCCGCGATGGTCTGGGCCCGAATTGCTGCCCTGTCCTTTGGGGGGCCAGCCGGGCAGATCGCGATCATGCATCGCATCCTGGTAGAGGAAAAACGCTGGCTGGGCGACGGGCGGTTTCTGCATGCGCTGAACTTCTGCATGCTTTTGCCCGGCCCCGAGGCACAGCAACTGGCCACCTATATCGGCTGGCTGATGCATGGGGTGCGGGGGGCCCTGCTGGCGGGACTGCTGTTCATCCTGCCCGGTCTGCTGGCGATCATGGCGCTGTCCTGGGTCTATGCAGTATGGGGCGATGTCGGGATCGTGGGCGGCCTGTTCTTCGGGTTGAAAGCCGCCGTGCTGGCCATCGTCTTGCAGGCGGTGGTGCGGGTTGGCCAAAGGGCGCTGAAGACGCGCGCCTTGCAGATGATTGCGGCGGGATCCTTTCTGGCGATCTTTGTCTGTTCCGCGCCCTTTCCGCTGATCGTGGCGACTGCAGCGCTGATCGGCTGGGCGGGCGCGCGGGCGGGCATCGCGGGCTTCCAGCCGGGCAGCGGGCTTGGGCCGGGCCATGCGGCGCAGGTCGAAGATGCACAGACCCTGCTGGGGGCGGATGCGGGCCATCTGACCGGGGCGCAGCGGGCAGCGGCCTTGCGGGCGGGGACATTTGCGTTGCTTCTTTGGCTTGCGCCGGTGGTGGCGTTGATGTTGCTGGCACCCGACAGCGTGTTCACCGATATCGCCACCTTCTTTTCCAGGCTTGCGGTGCTGACCTTTGGCGGGGCCTATGCGGTGCTGGCCTGGGTCGCGCAGGAGGCGGTCGGGTCTTACGGCTGGCTGCAGCCCGGCGAAATGCTGGATGGCCTGGGCATGGCCGAAACCACGCCGGGGCCGCTGATCATGGTGCTGCAATTCGTGGGCTTCATGGGGGCACTGCGCGAGGCAGGTTGGGCCATGCCCTTGCTGGCGGGCACTGCGGGCGGGTTGTTGGCCACCTGGGTCACCTTTGCGCCCTGCTTTGCATGGATTTTTCTGGGGGCACCCTTCATGGAAGGCCTGCGCGCCAACCGGGGGCTGGCGGCAGCGCTGGCTTCGGTCACGGCGGCTGTGGTCGGGGTGATCCTGAACCTTGGGCTTTGGTTTGCCCTTCATGTCATCTGGCGCGAAGTGACAGATATGGCCGTTGGACCGGTGGTCATCGACCTGCCGGTTCTGGCTTCGGTCAACCTGCCTGCGGCAGCTCTGTCGACATTTGCCCTGCTGGCCGTGTTTCGCCTGCGGTGGGGCATGGCTGCGGTGCTGGGCGCTTCGGCGGGGCTTGGCATGGCGCTGCATCTGGCCGGGCTGGTATGATTTCCGGCACGCGGGATGGGAGCCATGATCGGCGATAGCCCGCGCGGCGCAAGGCCACGCCAGACTTGGCCCCTTGGCCTGACACGATTGCCATGGCAGTCTGCGATCATGCGATTTCTGTCTGCCTTGCGCCCCGCCGCCCTGTTGCCCCGTCTGTTGCGCCGCCTGTTTGGTGCGGCGCTGCTGGCTAGCCTGCCCCTGGTCCCCGCGGCCGCCTGGGCCGCGTGCAACGGTCAGAACCTGTTTGCCAGCCTGTCCCCCGCTGACCGCGCCACGCTGGATGCCGCCACCGAGGCCCAACCCTTCGCAACCGGCAATCTCTGGCTGGCTTCAAAAGGCGATGATCGGCTCTGGCTGCTGGGCACCTATCATCTGGCCGATCCGCGACATGATGCGGTGATCGCGGCTGTGGAGCCGCTGATCGAAGACGTGACTGTGCTGCTGGTCGAGGCCGGGCCCGAGGAAGAGGCTGCGCTCAAGCGCGATATCGCAAAAGACCCCGGCCTGTTGTTCCTGACCGAAGGCCCCAGCCTGATGGAACAGATGCCCGCAGAAGACTGGCAGCGGGTACGCACCGCCGTCGCGGCGCGCAACATTCCCGGCGTCATGGCCGCCAAGATGCAACCCTGGTATCTGGCAACCATGCTGGCCATCCCCCCCTGCGCCATGCAGGAGGTGGCCAAGGGCAAGGGGCTGGATCATCAGGTGATGGAGATGGCCAAGGCGCGTGACCTTTCCGTGCGGGCGCTGGAACCCCATACCACGCTGTTTGCGATCTTCGACAGCCTGAGCGCCGAAGATCAACTGGCCATGCTGCGTTCCACCCTGCTGATGGAGGATCAGGTGGCCGATTTTTCGGCTACGCTGGCCGATGCCTATTTCGCAGAAGACAGCCGCCGTGTCTGGGAATACATGCGCCTGATGACCGCGCGGATGCCCGGCTACACCCAGACAAGTGCCGATGCCGAACTGGCCCGGATGGAAGAGGTCTTGATCACCCGCCGCAATGCAGGCTGGATCCCCCGGCTGGAGGCCGCCGCTGCCGAGGGCCCCGCGCTGGCCGCCTTTGGCGCGCTGCACCTGCCCGGACAGGGCGGCGTGCTGGCCATGTTGGCCGAACGCGGCTGGACAGTGGAACGGCTGCCGCTGGGCAATTGATCGCGCGGGATCAGATCAGCCGCAGAAAGGCCGCCACATCCGCCTCGGTCGTGGCCCAGCTGGTGACAAGCCGCGCCCCTTCCTGCCCTTCGGTGGCGGGCATGTCATAGAACATCGCCCCGCCCGCGCGCAGTCGGGCCGAGGTACCCACAGGCCATTCCACAAACAGGATATTGGCCTGAACCGGGTGGCGCAGCACGACGCCCCGCGTCGCCAGACCTTCGGCCAGCAGCGCGGCCATGGCATTGGCCTGTGCCGCCCAGTGCCGCCAGCGCCCGTCCTGCAGCATGGCCACCATCTGCGCGCCCAGATACCGGCCCTTTGACAGAAGATGCCCGCCCCGCTTGCGGCGCAACTCGAATTCCCAGGCCCTGGCAGGATCGAAGAACACCACCGCCTCAACCCCCATCAAGCCATTCTTGGTGCCGCCAAAGGACAGCACATCCACCCCCGCCCGCCATGTCAAATCGGCGGGTGTGGCCCCGGTTGCCATCACGGCATTGGCAAACCGCGCGCCATCCAGATGCACCGGCAGGCCCTGCGCGCGGGCAAGCCCCGCCAGTTCCGCCGTCTCGGCGGCGGTATAGACGGTTCCCGCTTCGGTGACATTGGTAAGTGTCAGCATACCACGCTGCACGCCATGCACGCCCCCTGCCCCGGTGCGGAGCAGCGCCGTGCCAAGTGCCAGAGCGTCCATCCGGCCATGATCGCCGCCAACCAGCACCAGCTTGGCCCCATGGGTATAGAATTCCGGCGCCCCGCATTCATCTTCGGCCACATGGGCATGGCTATGGCAGAACACCGCGCCCCAGGGCGGGCAAAAGGCCGCCAGGGCCAGCGCATTGGCGGCCGTGCCGGTGGTCACCAGATGCACCACCGCATCAGGCGCGTCCAGCACCTCGCGCAGCATCTCTTGCGCCGCTGCGGTAGCCTGATCGGCACCGTAACCCCGGGTGAAGCCGTCATTCGCCCGGGCCAGTTCGGCCATCACCTCGGGCGGGACCGGGGCCGCATTGTCAGAGGTGAAATACATCAGGGCGTCTCCTCGATGATGTAATCTTCCCAGTCCTCTTCCGGCACCTCGAATTCCGGCACCGTCCAGCCCCGGACCGAGGCCCCGGCGTCATGGATGGTTTCGCGGCTGCCGGTCAGCAGATGGTGCCATTCAGGCAGCGGTTTCTTTTCATGCAGCAACCGATAAGCACAGGTCTTGGGCAGCCAATAGGCCACCTTGGGCAGGGCTTTCGGGGTCAGTTGCACGCAATCGGGTACGAATTGCCGGCGGATCGCATATTGGCTGCACTGGCAGCTTTGTCCGTCCAGCAAGCGGCAAGCCAGCCGGGTAAAGGCCACCTCGCCGGTATCCTCGAATTCGATCTTGTTCAGGCAGCACTTGCCGCAGCCATCGCAGAGCGACTCCCATTCCTCGGGGGTCATCTTGTTCAGGGGCACGGTTTCCCAATAACGTTTGCGCATCACGCCGCCGCCAACAGGGCGCGGGCGCGCAGGCAATCGGCATCCATCTGCGCAATCAGCGCGGGCAGGCCATCAAATTTCATCTCGGGGCGCAGATATTCCACCAGCGCGACCGACAGGTGATGACCATACAAATCGCCTTTGAAATCAAACAGGAAGGTTTCAAGGTTGGGGGTGTTTTCACCAAACATGGGGCGCACGCCAAGGCTGGCCGCACCGCCATAGCTGCCGGCTTGCGGCCCGGTCAGCACATCGACCTTGACGGCATAGACCCCCAACCGGGGCAGATGCAGCCCTGCCACGCTCATGTTCGCCGTCGGATAGCCCAGTTCCCGGCCCCGCTTTTCGCCATGGATCACGGCGCCTTCGATCCGGTGCAGATGGCCCAGCATCAAGGCCGCGTCGCGCGGGCGGCCTTCGGACAGCGCGTTGCGGATCGCGGTTGACGAGATTTCCTTGCCCCCGGACCGCAGCAAGGGTGCGACGGTGACGCCAAAGCCCAACCGCGCCCCAAGCGCCTGCAGATCGGCCACGGTGCCCTTGCGCCCCCGACCAAAGCAGAAATCCATTCCCACGGTGACATGGGCGACACCCAAGCCTTCGGCCAGCACCTCTTGCGCGAAGGCTTCTGGCGTCAGGCTGGCCATCACCGCGTCAAAAGGCAGTTCGAACAGATGCGATACGCCCAGCTTGGCCAGCCGGTTGGCCCGTGCCTCGGCATTCATCAGGCGAAAGGCCGGGGCATCAGGGGCGAAGAATTCGCGCGGATGCGGCTCGAAGGTCAGAACGCCCAAGGGGCCCTGCGCGGCGGCTGTCTCGATCACCGACCGGTGGCCCAGATGAACCCCATCGAAATTGCCCATCGCGACCGAAACACCCCGGTCGGCAGCAGCGATCCCTTGCCAGGTCTTGATGATCTTCATGCGGCCCCGTGTCAGGGCGCGACGGCCCGTCAGTCGAACTTGCGGCTGGGCGCCAGAACCAGCGCCTCACCCTTCAGCACCACGGTATTGCCTACGGCGCAGTGGGTTTCAAGGGTCACGCGGCGTTTGGCATGATCGATCGCCGTCACCTTCACCTCGGCATAGACCGTATCGCCCGGGCGGACGGGGGCCATGAACTTCAGGCTCTGGCCCAGATACACCGTGCCATGGCCCGGAAGCTGTTCACCGATCACCGCCGAAATCAGCCCTGCCGTGAGCATGCCATGGGCAATACGCCCCTGAAAGATGGTGTCCTGCGCGTAATCTTCATCCAGATGCACCGGATTGCGGTCGGTGGAGACTTCGGCAAACAGTTCGATGTCGCGATCCGTCACGGTCTTGCGCAGATGGCGCGACATGCCGATCTCGATGTCTTCGATGCAGATCGTTCCACGCGGCATGTTGTCCAGCATCCTGCGATTCCTCCGGTTTACTGCGCTGCAGCCTAGCAGATGCTGCAACGCAGCGCAATCCGTCGCGAAACATTCGGGCGCAGATCAGGCGAAAGTGGCAATTTTGTTGCTTTGCCATTTCCCCAGCAGATCAGCGGGGCCCCTGCCCTTAGCGCAGATGCCCCATCGCATAGGTCGGGCCAAGCTGTTCCCGCGCCAACCAGGCCTCCAGCAGGGCCGCATCGGGATTGCCGCTGTCAGGGCCAAATTCATGCGCCACGATGCCGCCCGTGATGAACAGCGTATCGATCCCCTCATTCTGCCCTCCCAGAACATCGGTCCAGGGTCCATCGCCGATGCAGAGGATTTCGTCATTCGGGATCGCGCCAACCGTTTCCGCCAGTTTGCGCCGGGCCAGATCATAAATCGGCGGATGCGGCTTGCCGAAATACAGCGCCTGCCCGCCCATGTCCTCATAGGCTTTGGCGATGGCCCCGGCGCAATATAGCCGCTTGTCCCCCATATCGACGATGATATCGGGATTGGCGCAAAGCAGCGTCAGGCCCCGGGTCTTGGCCAGCAACAGCGTGGCGCGATAATCTTCGGGCGTTTCGGTCTCGTCATCCGCCAGGCCCGTGCAGACAACCCCCTCGGCCTCGGCGGTGGGCACAAAACTGATCGGCGGCTGGCCCTGCAGTTCGGGCGGCAGATCGGTGAAGAATGGCATGTCCTTTTCGGCACCGATGAAGGCCACGCGCCGCCCAACGGCCCCGGCCACCAGCGCCTGCTGCGCCGCATCGCCCGAAGACACGATCAGATCATAACAATCGCGCGGAGCGCCCATCCGCTCCAGCTGCGCGGCGACCGATCCAAAGGAGCGCGGCGCGTTGGTCATCAAGACCACGGTGCTGCCTTCGGCACGAAAGGCCTGCAACGCCGCGACCGCTGCAGGGAATGGGGTCTTGCCATTGTGCAGGCACCCCCAGAGATCGCAGAATACCGCGCGGTAATTGCGCGAGATTTCGGAAAGCGCTGAAATGATCCGGGTCATGGGGCACCTTTGGGATTGCGGGCTTGGCCCGGACATACAGACAAAACCGCTGCGGGGCCAGTGCGGCCACCGCGCGCATCAGGTGGTGGACAGATGCGCGCGCAGTTGCATGGCCACCAGGGACGAATGAGTGATCGGCACCATATGCCCCGCCCCCGGCACGGTGAAGCGGCTGACCCGGGGCAGGCGCGCGGCGAGCGCGCGGTGGATGGCCCCGATGATGGGCGGGCTGTCGGCCCCGTCGATCAGCAGAACCGGGCGGTCCAGCGCCTCAAGCCGCCCCGGCACCAGCATCCGGGCAGCGTCCTCCAGCAGGACCGGGCTTTGCCCCCGCACCAACGGCATGCGCGCGATCATGTAATCCTGTTGCACGGGGGGCAGACGGTCGAACGCGCCGATCCCCCAGCGACCATGAAAATCGCGTGCGGCAAGGCGGTCATCCTGGCCGATATGGTCCTGAACGCCTTGGTATCCGGCGACGAAGTCCTGCCATTCCGGGGCATCCGCCTGCAGGGCCGCGGCGAACAGCACGGGTTCGATCAGGGTCAGGCTGCGGATCAGCCCGGGCTGTTCCAACGCCAGCCGCAAGGCGACCGTGGCCCCGAAACTATGCCCGACCAGATCGACCGCGCCGCCCAGCCCCGCCGCCAGATCGGCAACAACGGCGGTGGTCAGATCATGCAGATCGGGGGCGCCGGTCCAATCGGCAGACCGGCCATGGCCCGGCAGATCGGGGGCGGTGATCCGGCATCCCGGCAGTTCGGCGGCCAGACCAGACCAGGCACCGGCATGGGCCAGCGAACAATGCAGGGCGAGAACCTGACGGTCACCTTCACCCCATTGGCGGAGGGCGGTCGGATGCCCCGCGGGCGTCAGCAACCCTTCCGTCACAACCGGCCCGCCAGATGGGCTGCCAGATCGTCGATATGATCCTGCCCCCAGAAACACTCGGTGCCGACCACATAGAACGGCACGCCGAAGACGCCACGCCCGACCGCCTCTTCCAGATTGACTGCATAGGTTTCCGCCGCCGCGAGCATGCCCTTTTGCGCAATGGCCGGATCAAACCCTGCCGCCTGCATCACCGCGCCGATCACCTCGTCATCCGAAATGTCGCGTTGTTCGGCCCAGCAGGCCCGCGTCAGACCATGGGCCAGCGCGCCGATATCCCCGCCCCCCGCCATTTGGGCCGCGATGATGGCATAAGAAGCCGGTGCCGGATTGACCGGCCAGAACATCGGCTGAAGATTGATCGGCAGGCCCAGCTTGATGGATTGCCGACGCAATTCCTGCAGCCGATAGGCCTTCCGGCTGTCATGGCGCTGCGCCAGCGGCAGGCCACCGGTGCGGGCAAACAATTGCGCCGCGTCAACCGGCTTGTAGGTCACAGTTGCACCCGCCTCGCGGGCAACCGCCTCAAGCCGCATGCCCGCAAGGTAGACATAGGGCGAAACGGGGGTGAAATAATAGTCGATATGGGCCATGGATATCCTCGTTCCTGCCGCACGCGGTTTGCGCCGACCCTAGCCCGGTGATAAGCGGTGTCAACGCCTGGGGACAGGCGCGAATCCCTGCCGAACATGATCGGCCCACAGGAATCCAGGATCAGACCCATGGCTGCCATGACCGAACCCAAGTTGATTGCGGGCAACGCGAACCGCACCCTTGCCAATGCGATTGCCCGGCGGATGTCGATGCATCGCGGCATGCAGGTGGGGCTGGTGGATGCCCGGGTCGAACGGTTCAACGACGGTGAAATCTTCGTCGAAGTGTTCGAGAATGTCCGCGGCGAGGATATGTACATCATCCAGCCGACCTCGCGCCCGGCCAATGACAACCTGATGGAACTGCTGATCATTGCCGACGCGCTGCGCCGGTCGTCGGCGGACCGGATCACCGCCGTGATCCCCTATTTCGGGTATGCCCGTCAGGATCGCCGCGCCAAGGCGCGCACCCCGATCAGCGCGAAGCTGGTGGCTAATCTGCTGACCGAGGCCGGGATCGACCGCGTTCTGACGCTGGACCTGCACGCCGCCCAGATTCAGGGGTTCTTCGATATTCCGGTGGATAACCTCTATGCCAGCCCGGTCTTCGCCCTGGACATTGAACATCATTTCAAGGGCCAGATGGCTGACCTGATGGTCGTTTCGCCCGATGTGGGCGGTGTGGCCCGCGCGCGCGATATCGCCAAACGGATCAACGCCCCTCTCGCCATTGTGGACAAGCGGCGCGAAAAGGCGGGCGAAGTCGCCGGCATGACAGTGATCGGCGATGTGCGCGGCAAGAAATGTATCATCGTGGACGATATCTGCGATACTGCCGGCACATTGTGCAAAGCTGCCGAAACGCTGATCGAGGCCGGTGCAACCGAAGTTCACAGCTATATCACCCATGGCGTTCTGTCCGGGCCTGCGGTGGAGCGGGTGACCAATTCGGTCATGAAATCACTGGTCATCACCGACTCCATCGAACCGTCAGATGCCGTGCGCAACTGCCCGAACATCCGGATCGTTCCGACCGCGCCGATGTTTGCCCAGGCGATTCTGAACACCTGGCATGGCACCAGCGTATCCTCGCTGTTCGAAACCGATACGCTGGTCCCGATCTATGACGGGATCTATCTGCGCGGGTAACATCCCGACTTTGCAAGACATCAGCATGGCGGACAGGGACAACCCGCCGCCATGTTTGGCCAATTCTGCGCGTGTTTCGACCCATGATTGCCGACGGGTTCCCCCGTCTGCGCATGACGGGCGCAGCATCAGCAAAGTGGTGCCGGTGCCCCGCGCCCCGCTTTGGGCTTAACGCCCTGTTTGGGTTTGCAGCCCTATAACCAGTTGGATCACATTCGGGGCCCACGGCATGCAAACAGCGCTTTCCTCTGCCGAAGACATGTCTCAATCGTCGCGGCTTGACCGCATGGCCCAGGGTGCGGTGCAATTGTCCTATGACATTGTGGAAACCGCTGGCCTGCTGGATACGGTCGAGGGGCTGACCCGCGCACAGGTGCAGGAACTGGATCGGTCGCGCACCGCAGCCCGCGCTGTCAGTCAGGCGTCACAGGACATGACGGCAGCATCCGACCGCGCAAGCCAGGCCCTGGTCGGGGTGACCGAGGCAGTGCATGACGCAACCAACCGGGTGCAACGTACCCTTGAAACCAGTGGTGCGGTGTTGAATTGGGTCGCAGGCACTGCGCAACGGATGGAAAAGGTCTCCACCATCATCGGGAAGGTGCGACAGAACAATACCCAGATCACGGAAATCTCGCGCGAGGTCAACATGTTGTCCGTGAACGCCCGGATCGAGGCGGTCCGGGCTGGCCAATCCGGGCAAGGGTTTATCGTCGTCGCAGATGCGATCAAGGTGCTGTCGCAGCAGACTTCGGTCGCAGCGGAAACCATCGGCGAAACGGTGCGGGATCTGGCGACGGAACTGGATGAACTGACCGCCGAAGCTGTCGAAGTGTCGGACCAGGCCCGCCATACCATATCCGCACTTGCCGAGGCAGAGGCCGCCATGGCGCGGATGGCAGAACAGTCAGACTGCGCGCAGACCGCAGCCAAGGACATCGCCCGCCAACTTGAAACGGTGCGACTGGCTTTGAACGATTTTGCACCGGCCCTGCGGGCGCTGTTTGGCAGCGTGACCCAGCAGATCGAAGAAATGCCCGCAATTCGTAAGCGTATCAACGGGTTGGTAAGTCTGGGCGAGGATCTGGTGCAGCTTTCGGTCGAGGCAGGCGGCGCGGCAGGCGACACCCCGCTGATCGAGGCGGTGCAGGCACGCGCCACCGAACTTGGGCAATTGCTGGACAGCGCGATAGACCGTGGCGATATCTCGATCACTGATCTGTTTGATGAAAACTATCAGCCTGTGCGGGGGTCAGACCCGCCACAGGTGATGGCGCGGTTCACCCAGCTGACCGACCGGCTTTTCCCGGCAGTGCAGGAACCGGCGCTGGAACTGGACCCCCGCATCGTCTTTTGTGCGGCGGTGGATCGCAATGGGTATTTGCCCACCCATAACCGCAAATTCTCGGCACCGCAGGGCAGCGATCCGGTGTGGAATGCCGCCAACAGCCGGAACCGCCGTATCTTTGATGATCGGGTTGGCCTTGGCGCCGGACGATCTACGGCATCATTCCTGATGCAGGTCTATCGGCGCGACATGGGTGGGGGCGTGTTCGCGATGATGAAGGATGTCTCGGCCCCGATCCGGGTCAAGGGGCGGCATTGGGGCGGGTTGCGGCTGGCCTATCGGTTCTAGGGCCAACTGACATGAACAGGTGGACCCACGATCCCCCCTGTTCAGTAGATTTCCCACTGGTCGTCGTCACGGACCGTTCCGATGGCCGTCCAGTCGGCACGGATACGGGCGACCCTTGTGTCGCCCCAGGTCCGAAACACCAGATGAAACCCTTCCGTCGTGATGTTTTCGGCGGTGATATCTGCCCGGCTCGTATGCTTGTGGTCGATATCCCACATCGACATGCCCACCATCACCGCGGGCACCTCGACAAAGGCCTCGTCAAAATTGATGATGTGGCGGCTTTCGCGCGGGCCCTGCCCCGTCCACATGACCCCGCCATCCGCAAAATCGGAAAACAGCACGCGGCTGCCCTGTGCGATCCCGATAGCTCCGGTTGTCATGCGTTTCATGCCAGATGCCTCCTGTCGGGATCGCCTTAACCGCGAATCCGGGCCAAAGTTTGGTAACATAATGAAAAAGGCCCCGAAAGTATCGGGGCCCTTCTCGCAGTCGATGGATGGCTTCAGTGCGCCGCGCCAGACCGGATGGCCAGCGTGTCGCTGACCAGCTTTTCTGCCGCGTCCTTCTGATCCGCAGGGGCAGCAGCTGCCTGGGCCCGGGCATCGGCAACCAGTTCATCGAACAGGGCCGGGGTCAGTTCGTCCAGCGGGATCGCGCGCTCGGCCAGAACCGAAACGCCCGAAGCGGTGATTTCAGCGAAACCGCCGGTCACCGCATAGGCCTTGGTGCCTTCGGCAGAAACTGCCTTCAGCACGCCGGGACGCAGGGTGGTGATGGTGGCCGAATGGCCCTCCATCGCCGTCAGGTCGCCGTCAGCCCCCGGGATCTGCACCTCGGTGGCCTGAACGGAAGCCAGCTTCCGTTCGGGCGACACTAGGTCGAATTGCAGGGTGTTGGCCATTCTCAGCCCCCTTACGCCGCAGCCGCAGCGAGTTTCTGGGCCTTGGCTTTCACTTCCTCGATGTCGCCGACCATGTAGAAGGCGGCTTCGGGCAGGTGGTCATATTCGCCGGCAACCACGGCCTTGAACGAGGCGATGGTCTTTTCCAGCGGAACCTGAACGCCGTCCGAACCGGTGAACACCTTTGCCACGTCGAAGGGCTGCGAGAGGAAACGCTGGATCTTCCGGGCGCGGGCCACGGTCAGCTTGTCCTCTTCCGACAGTTCGTCCATGCCAAGGATGGCGATGATGTCCTGCAGCGACTTGTAGCGCTGAAGGATACCCTGCACCGAACGGGCCACCTGATAATGCTCTTCGCCGATCACAGCCGGGTCGAGCAGACGCGAGGTCGAGTCGAGCGGGTCCACTGCCGGGTAGATACCCAGTTCCGAGATCGCACGCGACAACACCGTGGTGGCGTCGAGGTGGGCGAAGGACGTGGCGGGCGCGGGGTCGGTCAGGTCGTCGGCCGGAACGTAGATCGCCTGCACCGAGGTGATCGAGCCGTTCTTGGTCGAGGTGATGCGCTCCTGCAGGGCGCCCATGTCGGTCGCCAGCGTCGGCTGATAGCCCACTGCCGAAGGGATACGGCCCAGAAGAGCCGACACTTCCGAACCGGCCTGGGTGAAGCGGAAGATGTTGTCCACGAAGAACAGCACGTCCGTGCCCGACTGGTCGCGGAACTGTTCGGCCAGCGTCAGGCCGGTCAGCGCCACGCGGGCACGGGCGCCCGGCGGTTCGTTCATCTGGCCATAGACCAGGGCCACTTTCGACTCGGCCAGATTGTCCAGCTTGATAACGCCCGATTCGATCATTTCGTGATACAGGTCGTTGCCTTCGCGGGTCCGTTCACCCACACCGGCGAACACCGAGAAGCCCGAGTGCACCTTGGCGATGTTGTTGATCAGTTCCATGATGAGAACCGTCTTGCCCACGCCGGCGCCGCCGAACAGGCCGATCTTGCCGCCCTTGGCATAGGGGGCCAGCAGGTCGATGACCTTGATCCCGGTCACCAGAACCTGGCTTTCGGTCGCCTGTTCGCTGAATTCCGGGGCCTTCTGGTGGATGGCACGGTGTTCGCTGGCCACAACCGGGCCCTTTTCGTCCACCGGCTCGCCGATGACGTTCAGGATACGGCCCAGCGTCGCGTCGCCCACCGGCACCGAGATCGGTGCGCCGGTGTCGCTGACGCCAGCGCCACGGACCAGACCTTCGGTCGCGTCCATCGCGATGGTGCGAACGGTGTTCTCGCCAAGGTGCTGGGCAACTTCCAGAACCAGTTTCTTGCCGTTGTTGTCAGTCTCGAGGGCGTTCAGGATCGCCGGCAGAGCGCCTTCGAACTGAACGTCCACAACGGCGCCGATGACTTGCGTCACTTTGCCTTGTGCTTTTGCCATGTCGTTTCTCCGTTCGGGTCGTCAGAGCGCCTCGGCGCCCGAGATGATTTCGATAAGCTCTTTGGTGATCGCGGCCTGACGGCTCCGGTTGTACTGGATCGTCAGCTTGTTGATCATGTCGCCCGCGTTGCGGGTGGCATTGTCCATCGCGCTCATCCGCGCACCCTGTTCGGACGCGCCGTTCTCAAGCAGTGCAGTGAAGATCTGCGTAGCCAGTCCGCGGGGCAGCAGGTCGGCCAGGATGGCTTCCTCGTCGGGCTCGTAATCATAGAGCGCCGAGGGCGAGCCGCCTTCCAGCTTGGCCGGGATGACCTGCTGTGCAGTCGGAACCTGACTGATCACCGACTGGAAGCGGTTGAAGAAGATCGTCGCCACATCAAACTCGCCTGCTTCAAAGCGGGCCAGGATGTCGCGGGCGATTTCCTGCGCATTGGCATAGCCAAGACGCTTCACTTCCGAAAGATCGACGTGACCCACGAACTTGTCGCCAAAATCGCGGCGCAGTTGTTCGCGGCCCTTCTTGCCGACCGTCAGGATCTTCACGGTCTTGCCCTGCGCCAGCAATTCGTTCGCATGCGCACGGGCCAGCCGCACGATGGTCGAGTTGAAGCCGCCGCACAGGCCGCGTTCCGCCGTCATCACCACGAGCAGATGCACACGGTCGGCGCCCGTCCCGGCCAGAAGCCGGGGCGCGCTGGTTGATCCGGCAACCGAGGCCGCCAGCCCCGCCATCACGGAGTTCATCCGTTCGGCATAGGGGCGGGCCGCTTCGGCCGCATCCTGGGCGCGGCGCAGTTTCGCCGCGGCCACCATCTGCATGGCCTTCGTGATCTTCCGCGTGTTCTTGACGCTTCCGATCCGGTTTTTGAGGTCCTTAAGGCTGGGCATGTCCCTGTCCTTTCAGGCCGCTCAAGCGAAGGTCTTGGCGAATTCGGCGATCGCGTCTTTCAGCTTCTGCTCGTCGGCACCCTTGATCTTCGGATCGCTCTCGGTGATCCAGTCCAGGATGTCCTTGCGCTGACCGCGCAGATAGGCCAGCAGGCCCGCTTCAAAGCGGCCCACGTCCTTCACTGCGACCTTGTCGAGGAAACCGGCGGTCCCCGCATAGATCACGCAGACGATTTCGGCGTTGGTCAGCGGCGAATATTGCGGCTGCTTCATCAGCTCGGTCAGGCGCGCACCACGGTTCAGCAGGGCCTGGGTCGATGCGTCAAGGTCCGAACCGAACTGGGCGAACGCGGCCATCTCGCGATACTGGGCGAGCGACAGTTTCACCGGGCCAGCCACGGTTTTCATGGCATTGGTCTGAGCAGACGACCCCACGCGCGACACCGACAGACCGGTGTTCACAGCCGGGCGGATGCCCTGGTAGAACAGTTCGGTTTCCAGGAAGATCTGGCCGTCGGTGATCGAGATCACGTTGGTCGGAATGAAGGCCGACACGTCGCCGCCCTGGGTTTCGATGATCGGAAGAGCGGTCAGCGAACCAGCGCCGAAATCTTCGTTCAGCTTGGCCGAACGCTCCAGCAGGCGCGAGTGGAGATAGAACACGTCGCCCGGATAGGCTTCACGCCCCGGCGGACGGCGCAGCAGCAGCGACATCTGACGATAGGCAACGGCCTGCTTGGATAGATCATCATAGATGATCAGGGCATGGCGGCCATTGTCGCGGAAGTATTCCGCCATCGCGGTCGCGGCATAGGGGGCCAGGAACTGCATCGGAGCAGGGTCGGATGCGGTGGCGGCCACAACGATCGTGTAGTCGATGGCGCCGGTTTCTTCCAGCTTCTTCACCAGCTGGGCAACGGTCGAACGCTTCTGGCCGACGGCAACATAGATGCAGTACAGCTTCTTGCTTTCGTCCGAACCGGCAGCTTCGTTGTACGACTTCTGGTTCAGGATGGTGTCGAGCGCCACGGCGGTCTTGCCGGTCTGACGGTCACCAATGATCAGTTCGCGCTGGCCACGGCCAACGGGGATCATGGCGTCCACAGCCTTCAGGCCGGTCGCCATCGGCTCATGCACCGATTTGCGCGGGATGATCCCGGGGGCCTTCACGTCGGCGATGCGGCGCTCGGTCGCGGCGATCGGGCCTTTGCCATCGATCGGGTTGCCCAGACCATCCACAACGCGGCCCAGCAGGGCGTCACCGGCGGGCACGTCCACGATGGACTTGGTGCGCTTGACGGTATCGCCTTCCTTGATGTCCTGGTCGGAACCGAAGATCACGATACCGACGTTGTCGACTTCAAGGTTCAGCGCCATCCCGCGGATACCGCCGGGGAATTCCACCATTTCACCGGCCTGGACATTGTCCAGCCCGTGTACACGCGCAATCCCGTCGCCAACCGACAGCACGCGGCCAACTTCGGCCACGGCAGCGTCCTTGCCGAAGTTCTTGATCTGCTCCTTGAGGATCGCAGAGATCTCAGCAGCCTGGATTCCCATCTCACCCAACCTCTTTCATTGCATTCTGGAGAGCCGCGAGCTTCGACTTGATCGATGTGTCGATCATGGTCGAGCCGAGCTTGACGACGAGACCACCGATGAGGCTTTCATCGACGGCCAATTTCACTTTCACGTCCTTGCCGACGCGGGCCTTCAGCGTGGCGGCCAGCTTGTCGGCCTGCTCCTGGCTCAATGCGCTGGCAGCGGTCACTTCGGCGGTGACTTCACCCTTTTCGGCAGCGATGCGCGCGCGCAGATCGGCAACCAGTTGCGGCAGCACGAAAAGGCGGCGCTTGGCGGCCATCAGGCCAAGCGTGTTGGCCGTCAGGGCCGACAGCCCGGCCTTGCTGGCGATTGCGGCGATGGCATTGCTTTGGTCTTCACGCGAATAAATCGGCGAAGAAATCAGGTCACGCAGATCGGCGCTGGCGTTCAGGGCAGCGTCAAGCGCGTCGACGTCCCCTTCCAGAGCCTTCAGGCCCTTGTCTTCCCGTGCAAGGTCAAACAGGGCAGTTGCGTAACGCGCGGCAATGCCGGAGGAGATCGAAGCTGGTTCGGACACGTCAACCCTTCCGTTGGCTATGCCCCCCATCCCGCAGGTCGCGCGGGCCAGAGGCTTCCCGTGACGCATACGGATGCATGCGTCCTAATTTCGTGGCGTCTCTAGCAGAGCGGGCACCATGCCGCAACCGTGAACAGGGCATAAATAAGCCATGTCCGCCGCAAACATTTACCGGTTTGACCCCTTCGGCGTCGCTTGTATCGAAACAATGACACAATGGCGGGAATCGGTCGCAAAATGCCGCGGGTGACCCAAGGTTCCGTCAGGTCCGCGCACCGTCCATCGCGGGTTCCGGCACGCCCTTGCCTACCCCTTCCCAGACCCGCAAAGGCTGGCGCACCACGGCGCCCAGCCCCCCGCGCGTGGGGGCATAGACCTGCTTGCTGGCCTCGACCATCAAAACGCCCCCTGCGACCCAAGGTGCGACCGACCGGCCCATCCCTTCCCAGAGCGCCGCGGTGCGCAGCCAGAAGCGGCGGCCAGACGGCGGGGCGTAAAGGGCTGCCACATGCCGTTCAGGGGTGAATCCATGGCGTTTCAACTGCGCTTCCAGCTGGCGCAACGAATAGGGCCGGCCAAAGCCGAAGGGCGTGCCATCCCCGCGCACCCAAAGTCCGGAACGATTGGGAACCACGAACATCGCCTTGCCCCCCGGCCCCAGCACCCGGTTGCATTCACCAAGAATGACCGAAGGCTGCTCGGAGGTCTCGAGCCCGTGCATCAGCACCAGACGATCCACAAATCCGGTGGAGACGGGCCAGGCGGTTTCCTCGCAGAGCACGCTGACATTTTCCATGCCTGCAGGCCAGGGCATCACTCCTTGCGGGCCAGGCATGAGCCCGATCACCCGCCGTGCCTCGGCCAGATAGGGGCGCAACAGGGGCACGGCAAAGCCAAAACCCGCCACTGTCTGCCCCGCAGCGGGCGGCCACATTGCCACAAGTTGATCACGGATGGCCCGTTGTGCCACCCGGCCCAACTGGGTGCGATAGTAGAAGTTGCGAAGGTCCAGCACATCAAGATGCATTGCAGGCGGGTCCTGTTGCGGCCAAGTTAGGGCCAGATTGACCGATTGCGACAGGAATTGCCATGGCACCCGAATTGCTCACCATCCCCTGCCTGCAGGATAACTATGCCTTTGCGCTTCACGATCCGGAAACCGGAGCGACCGCGGTGATCGATGTGCCAGAGGCAGCGCCGATCCGTGACGCGCTGGCATCGCGCGGCTGGCAGTTGAGCCATGTGCTTCTGACCCATCACCATTGGGATCATGTCGATGGCCTTGCAGGGCTGATCGAGGACCAATCGGTTCAGGTGATCGGGGCTGCCGCCGATGCACATCGCTTGCCGCCCCTCTCGCAGACCGTGGCCGAGGGCGACAGGGTGCGGATCGGCCAGCTGTCGGCCCATGTGATCGAGGTGCCAGGACATACGGTCGGCCATATCGCCTTTCATGTGCCGCAGGCCGCAGCCGTCTTTACCGGCGACAGCCTGATGGCCATGGGCTGCGGGCGGCTGTTCGAAGGGACGCCGGCGCAGATGTGGGAGAGCCTGCGCAAACTGGCCACCCTGCCCCGCAATACCCTGGTCTGTTCGGGCCACGAATACACCATGTCGAATGCGCGCTTTGCCCAAAGCCTGGAAGATGATCTGCCGCCCGCCCTTGTGCTGCGCCTAGATGCCATAGCCCGCGCCCGGGCAGCCCAGCAACCGACGGTGCCTTCCCTTCTGGGCGAGGAACTGGACACCAACCCCTTCCTGCGGGCCACGGATCCGGTTTTGCGCGGTGCCCTTGGCATGGCCGATGCTTCTGACGCGGCGGTTTTTGCCGCGTTGCGCGCCCGCAAGGACAAATTCTGAGTCCCTTCGATCACAATTTGCAACCAACCGGGGCGTTGCGGACAAATCCACCAAATAGGGCTTGAAGCGACGCAAATAAAACCGAACTTTAACCCTATGAGGCCAGGCTCGGATCAGGCGTCAAAGCCCGACCGCCCGCAGGACAGGAGCACCGGATCGTGCCATCATTTTCGACCACTCTGGAACAGGCCATCCACGGCGCGCTGGCGCTGGCCAATGCCCGCCGCCATGAACTGGCGACGCTGGAACACCTGCTTTTGGCCCTGATCGACGAACCCGACGCCGCCCGCGTCATGAAGGCCTGTTCGGTCGATCTGGACGAATTGCGCAAGACGCTTGTCGATTTCATCGACGATGATCTGTCTACCCTTGTGACCGATGTCGAAGGGTCAGAAGCCGTGCCGACTGCCGCGTTTCAGCGCGTCATCCAGCGTGCGGCGATTCACGTGCAGTCCTCGGGCCGGACCGAGGTGACCGGGGCAAACGTCCTGGTCGCCATTTTTGCCGAACGCGAATCGAATGCGGCCTATTTCCTGCAGGAACAGGACATGACGCGCTATGATGCGGTGAATTTCATCGCCCATGGCGTGGCAAAAGACCCGTCCTTTGGCGAGGCGCGCCCGGTGACCGGGGCCGAAGATCCGCATCACGAAACCCCCAAGGGTGAGGCGGGCGAGGCCAAGGAATCCGCGCTCTCCAAGTATTGCGTCGATCTGAACGTCAAGGCGTTGAAAGGCGATGTCGATCCGCTGATCGGGCGTGAGGCCGAGGTGGAGCGCGCCATTCAGGTTCTGTGCCGCCGCCGCAAGAACAACCCGCTTCTTGTGGGTGACCCGGGCGTGGGCAAGACCGCGATTGCCGAAGGTCTGGCCAAGAAGATCGTCGATGGCGAAACGCCCGATATTCTTGCCGGGGCCACGATCTACAGCCTTGATATGGGCGCTTTGCTGGCGGGCACCCGCTATCGCGGCGATTTCGAGGAACGGCTGAAAGCTGTGGTGAAGGAGATGGAAGATCATCCCGACGCCATCCTGTTCATCGACGAAATCCACACGGTGATCGGCGCCGGGGCGACCTCGGGTGGCGCGATGGATGCCTCCAACCTGCTGAAACCTGCGCTGCAGGGCGGCAAGCTTCGCTGCATGGGTTCGACCACCTACAAGGAATTCCGTCAGCATTTCGAAAAGGACCGCGCGCTGAGCCGCCGGTTCCAGAAGATCGACGTGAACGAGCCCTCGGTGCCGGATGCGATCAAGATCCTTATGGGGCTTAAGCCGAATTTCGAAGAACATCACGATCTGCGTTACACGTCGGATGCGATCAAATCGGCGGTGGAACTGGCCGCGCGCTATATCCATGACCGCAAGCTTCCCGACAGCGCGATCGACGTGATCGACGAGGCCGGCGCAGCCCAGCATCTGCTGTCGGAATCCAAGCGCCGCAAGACCATCGGCACCAAGGAGATCGAGGCCGTGGTGGCCAAGATCGCCCGCATCCCGCCGAAAACCGTGTCGAAGGATGATGCCGAAATCCTGCGCGATCTGGAAAAGACGCTGAAGCGCGTGGTCTTCGGGCAGGACAAGGCGATCGAAGCGCTGGCATCGGCCATCAAGCTGGCGCGGGCCGGTCTGCGTGAACCCGAAAAGCCCATCGGGAATTATCTGTTTGCAGGCCCAACCGGCGTCGGCAAGACCGAGGTTGCCAAGCAACTGGCAAATACGCTGGGTGTGGAATTGCTGCGGTTCGACATGTCGGAATACATGGAGAAACATGCCGTGTCCCGCCTGATCGGTGCCCCGCCCGGCTATGTCGGGTTCGATCAGGGCGGCATGCTGACCGATGGCGTCGATCAGCACCCGCATTGCGTGCTGCTGCTCGACGAAATCGAAAAGGCCCACCCGGATGTCTATAACATCCTGCTGCAGGTGATGGATCACGGCAAGCTGACCGACCATAACGGTCGCCAGGTCGATTTCCGCAATGTGATCCTGATCATGACCTCCAATGCCGGGGCGTCGGACATGCAGAAGGCCGCGATGGGATTTGGTCGTGACAAGCGGACGGGCGAAGATACTGCCGCCATCGAACGCACCTTCACCCCGGAATTCCGCAACCGGCTGGATGCCGTCATCAGCTTTGCCGCACTTGGCCGCGAAACCATCAGCCAGGTGGTCGAGAAGTTCATCCTCCAGTTGGAGGCGCAACTGATGGACCGCAATGTTCATATCGAGCTGACCCCCGCCGCCGCGCATTGGCTGGGGGAAAAAGGCTATGATGACAAGATGGGCGCCCGTCCGCTGGGCCGGGTGATTCAGGAAAACATCAAGAAGCCATTGGCCGAAGAACTGCTGTTCGGCAAACTGCAGAAGGGCGGCGTGGTGCGGATTTCGGTGAAGGACGACCAGATCGACCTGATCATCGAAGAACCGGCCAAGCCCCGGCTGACCGGGCAGAAACCGCCGCTGCTGACGGCGGAATGATTAGGGCTCTGTCCCTTGGTCTGATCCTGGCCCCCGCTGCGGCGGGGGCCTTTGACTTGGGTTTGCCGGTTGCCTGCACCTTGGGCGAAACCTGCCATATCCAGCAATTCCCGGACCGCGATCCCGGACCGGCCGCACGCGATTACACCTGCGGATCGCTTAGCTATGATGGCCATGACGGCACCGATTTCGCGTTGCCTTCGCTGGCGGCCATGACGGCGGGGGTTGATGTGCTGGCCGCAGCGCCCGGCGTGGTGCGCGGCGCGCGCGATGGCATGCCCGATATCCTGATCAGCGATCCCGCCGCACCACCGCTGGAAGGCCGCGATTGCGGCAATGGGCTTGCCATCACCCATACCGACGGGTGGGAAACCCAGTATTGCCACCTGAAACAGGGTTCGGTGCAGGTCAAACCTGGCGACGCGGTGCAGGCCGGTCAGGTGCTGGGGCAGATTGGGCTGTCCGGCAATACCGAATTTCCGCATCTTCATCTGACCGTCCGCCAGAACGGCGTGGCAGTCGATCCCTTCGCCCCCGGAGATATGGCCCTGTGCGGCAAGGCGGGCGATGACCTCTGGTCCGCCCCCTTGCCCTACCAGCCCGGCGGGATCATAGCCATCGGTTTTGCCGATGCGGTGCCGGATTACGGGCAGGTCAAGGCGGGTCTGGCGGCGCAACCGCTGCGGGCCGCCGCCCCGGCCTTGGTGGTCTGGGCCTATCTGTTCGGCACCCGCGCGGGGGATCGGCTGCAGCTTACCCTGACCGGCCCGCAGGGCGAGGTGGTGGCAGACACCATCGCACTGGATCGCACGCAGGCGCAGGCCATGCGCGCCATCGGGCGCAAGTTGCGGGACAGCCGCTGGCCCCCGGGCCGCTATCAGGGGCAGGCGATCCTGTTGCGCGATGGCGCCGAGGTGGATCGCGCCATTCTGACGGCAGACCTACCGTAGCAGCGGCGCAGCCCCCAGCGGCAGCGGCCCCAACATCATCCGTCCGCCCTGCATGACCAGCGGCAGGTCCAAGGTGCCGGGCTCGGTCGATTGCGCGGCCAGCCCCTGCAACACTGATCGCAGCGCCACGCGAAACTGTTCCGGCACCAGCCCCATCTGTTCTGCCGCTGCAAGCCCGGCCTCCCACCCGGCCACCTTCAGGCGCAGTTCACCCTCTGCCTGCCCCAGATCATCGGCCACGACCCGGCCCGAAATGGTCGCCTGCACTGGCCCCCACAGAAGATGGGCCTCACGCAGATCAATCGCCCGCACCTCGGGACGATCCCCGCGCAGGGCCAGCGGCGCGGCAAGCTCCAGATCGGCCAGAAGGTCCAGCCGTTCGATGACCGCTGGCAGGCTGCCCCCCATTGCCGCGATCAGGGCCTGATCGGGCACCAGATCCAGCCCCCGCAGCGCCAGTTGCGCCGTGGCCCCCTCACCCGTCACCAGCGACACATTGACCGATCCTGCCGCAAGTGCCCAACCGGCATCCGACCGCAGGTTCAGCCCCTCGGTGACAAATTTGAAATCCGACAGTGGCAGCGCCGGTGAGGGCGTCAGGAACAGCGATGCCTGCATGCGCGTCGATTGTACCCCGATTGTCTGGCCCGGCAGGGTCAGATGCTGGTCATTGGGCAGCGCCGCGATCAGCTTCCACGGGCTGTAGCTGAGCGCGAAGACCTGCGCGAATTCCGCCTGCCAGCCCACCGCACCGGCGGCAACCCTGGGCTGGGTCAACGTCAGGTCAAACCGGCTGGGAAAGCCCGCAACCGACAGGCCCTGATGATCGACCACGATGCCCCGCGCTGCCGCCTCGACCAGTGCCCGCTCTGCCCCGCTTTCGGCAGCCCGCGCGCCCACGAACCAATAGCCCCCATACAGCGCGGCCAGTATCATCACCACCCAGATCAAGCCGCGCATGGCGCCCCCTTTTCCTTTACCGCCCCCCGGTTTACAGCGGCACGGGCAGGAGGGCCAGCGCATGTGGGTATTCGGTTACGGTTCCTTGATCTGGGATCCCGGCTTTCCGGTGGCGGAACGCCGCATCGCGCGCCTGACGGGCTGGCATCGCAGCTTCTGCATGCGCTCGATCCATCACCGCGGCACAGAAGACGCGCCTGGCCTTGTACTGGCACTGGATCGGGCCACAAGCGCCACTTGCGATGGCGTGGCGTTCCGGGTGGCACCGGGGCATGAAAGCGCCACACTGGCGGCCCTGCGTGAGCGCGAGTTGGTATCCTCTGCCTATCTGGAAACCCGGCTCGAGGTGCTGGCAGATGCAGACCGGCTCGACTGTCTGGCCTATGTGATCGACCCCGATCATGTGCAATATTGCGGGGGGCTGGCGCTGGAGGAACAGGCGCAGATCATCGCCCGCGCAACCGGCGGGCGCGGCCCCAACCGCGATTATCTGTGGAACACCGCCGCACATCTGGCCGAACTGGGCATCGCCGACCCGGATCTGGAATGGCTGGCAGCACGGGTCCGTGATCTGACGGCGTGACCTTCACGCTTGGCAGGCGCGACGCGGCAGCCTATTGTGGCGCGCAAGTGGCCCGATCAGCCGGTCACAGCGAGCAGGACCGATGATGAGCAGATCCCCCGCGCCGCTTTTCACCCAGCCGATCCGGCAGATCACCCTGATGTTGCTGGTGCTTGGCATGATTGCCGCCGGTGCATGGGTGGCACTGCCCATGCTGCGGGGCATCATTGCCGCCAATCCCTTGCTGAACGGCACGATCATCGGGGTGTTCGGGCTGGGCGTGCTGACCTGTTTCTGGCAGGTCTGGCAACTGGCGCAATCGGTCAGCTGGATCGATGCCTATGTGCAGGATCGCCCCGGATCGGAGACCGATGCAGCCCCCCGCCTGCTGGCCCCTCTGGCCGCGCTGCTGGGTCCGCGCACGGCACGGCTGCAACTGTCGTCTTCGTCCACCAGGTCCATTCTGGACAGTATTGCCACGCGGATCGACGAGGCCCGCGACATCACCCGCTATCTGGCCAATCTGCTGATCTTTCTGGGGCTTCTGGGCACGTTCTACGGGCTGGCCACCACGGTGCCCGCCATCGTGGACACCATCCGCGGCCTGTCGCCGCAAGAGGGCGAGAATTCGCTCGACATCTTCGGCAAGCTGATGTCCGGGCTGGAAACCCAGTTGGGCGGCATGGGCACGGCCTTCTCCTCGTCGCTGCTGGGTCTGGCCGGATCGCTGGTCGTGGGCCTGCTGGAACTGTTCGCCGGCCACGGCCAGAACCGGTTCTTCCGCGAAATGGAGGAATGGCTGTCCTCGATCACGCGGATCGGCGTGGCCGAGGGCGATGGGGGCGACATGGGTGCGCTGGCGCAGGTGCTCGATCAGCTCAGCCAGCAGATCGACAACATGCAGATGCTGTTCACCCAATCGGATATCAGCCGGTCTCTGGCCGATGAACGCACCGGGGAACTGGCCGAGGCGGTGGCACGGCTGGCCTCGCGGCTTGACTCCGAAGCCACCATTGCCGGGCAATTGCAGCGCATCGCCGATGGGCAAGAGCGGCTGTTGGCCGCCATGTCGCATAATGACAGCAATCTGCATGCCGATGCCGAGGCGCGGATGCGCCTGCGGTCGATGGATGTGCAACTGCTTCGCATTCTTGAAGAATTGTCGGCCGGGCGGCAGGAAAGCACGGCGGATCTGCGCGGCGATCTTTCTGCACTGACCCAGGCCGTGCGGCAATTGGGACGGGGGGCGTAGCATGGGCCTGTCGCGTCGCGGATCGGTCCGGTCGGGCGACGGGGTGATCTGGCCAGGCTTCGTGGATGCGGTCACCACACTCTTGATGGTGTTGATGTTCGTGCTGACCATCTTCACCGTCATGCAATCCGTGCTGCGCCAGACCATCGACAATCAGGGCAACGAACTTGACGCACTTTCCGCCCAGGTGGCGCAACTGGCCGATGCGCTCGGGCTGGAACGGGCGCGGGCCGAAGGTCTGCAGGCCGAACTTGGGTCGCTGCGCAGCACATTGGCCGAGGCCCAGGCGCGCGGCGAGGCGCAAGCCGGACAGATTGCCGCGCTGACCGCCACGCTGGCCGCGCGCGAAGGTGAACTGTCGCAGGCGCAGGCCCGTATCGCCAGCTTTGAACAACAGGTCGCCAGCCTGCTGGCCGAACGCGATGCCGCACGGGGCGAGGCTTCGGCGCTGGCCGCATCACTTCAGGACCTGGAGGCCGCACAAGCCCGCTTGATCAGCGAACAAGAGGCGCTGCAACTGGCGCTGGCCAAGGCGCGCGACGAGGTTGATGCGCAGGCCGAAGCCGCGCGGCTGGCAGCCGCCCGGGCCGAGGCGATCGAGGCGCTGGCCGCAAAGCTGCGGGCCGAAAATGCGCAGCGGGCGGCGGAACTGGACGAAACCGAAGCCGCGCGGCAGGTCGATCAGGCGGCATTGGCTGAATTGCGCGACCGCCTGAAAGGGGCGGATAGCGAACTTGCCGCCCTGACGCTTGCGCTGGAAGAACAGCGCAAAAGGGCCGAGGAAACCCTGACCCTGCTGGCCGCCGCGCAAGGGGTAGAGGCAGAAAAGACCGATGCCTTGCAAACCGCCCGCGCCCTTCTGGCCGAACGCGAGGCACAATCGGCCGAGGCCGAACGCCGCCTGGCCCTGCTGAATGAACAGATCACCGCCCTGCGCGGGCAATTGGGCAGCCTGCAGGCCCTGCTGGATGCGGCAAAGGCCCGGGATGCCGAAGCGCAAGTACAGCTTGAATCGTTGGGCGGACAGTTGAATTCCGCGCTGGCCCAGGTCGCGGCAGAACAGAAGCGCCGCGCCGAGTTGGAAGAGGCCGAACGCAAGCGGCTGGAGGCCGAAAAACAGAACCTTGAAAAATTCCGGTCGGAATTCTTTGGCCAGTTGCGCGAAGTGCTGGCCGGGCGCGAAGGGGTACGGATCGTAGGCGACCGCTTCGTCTTTTCGTCAGAAGTGCTGTTCACCCCCGGCGCCGCCGATCTGGCCCCCGAAGGTCGCGCCCAGATCGCCCGCGTGGTCGAAACGCTTAACGATGTGCGCGGCCAGATCCCGTCCGGGATCGACTGGATCATCCGGGTCGATGGTCATACCGACAATGTCCCGCTGTCCGGCACCGGGGCCTTTGTGGACAATTGGCAGCTGAGCCAGGCGCGGGCCCTGTCTGTCGTGCGCTTCATGCAGGATGAACTGGGGTTCCCTCCGGAACGGCTGGCGGCAACCGGATTTGGCGAATGGCAACCCGTGGCGGCAGGCAACAGCGCCGAAGCCCGCGCGCAGAACCGCCGGATCGAACTGAAACTGACCGAACGCTGAACCCCGCACTTGTCCGGGGGGGTCTCCACCCCGACGCGCGTTCCGATGAGATTTTGGCCAAGATAAAGGGAGGCGACCGGTCAGCGGCAATAGCTGCCATTGCCATGGCGAGCGACGTCGAAATGCAGGTGATCTTCGTGGTGGCCATCCGATCCGGGGCCCAGGGTAGTGCCGAAAATTCCGCAGGCTGCCTTGTGCGCGGCCTTGATCGCCTTGGACCGGCGATAATCCCCGGCAATGGACAATTGCCGACCATCCGCCAGCACAAAACCAGATATATCCAGCGCGCGGCCACGGCCATGTTCGCTGATCTTGGCGCCGCGGATATTGTTGCGCGGGCGACAGACATAATGGCCTGCGATGTTCAGCTTCACCACCGGGGTCTTGCCGAAGGCCGGTTGCACCGCGCGTTCCAGCCATTTCCGGGTGGCGATGGCCGTGTCGCAGGTGATGGTGGCCGGTTGGCTGAGTTTCACACCGGCGATGGAGGTCACGCGCACGGGGTCTTCGATCCCGCAACCCTTCACCTTGCTGACCACGGGGGCCATGGTTTCGCCCCGGATCGCCGGATCGCCGCAGACGGAGCCCTTCTTGGGCAGAAGGCTGCCCTTGTCTTGCGGAGTGCGCACGGCAGCAGCCTTGTGCAGATCGGCCACCTTCTTGCGCTTGGCCGCGGCTGGGGCCGCCGTCAGCCCTTCCGGGCGCGGACGGGGGCGCAGGCTGGTTGCCAGCGGTGCCAGAGCGGCCAGTTCAACCACGGTTTCGGGTTTGATGGCCCCCAATTGAGCGGGGCGGGGCTTGGGTGGCATGCGGCTGATCGGCGCGTTGGAACTGGCCACGGTCAGTTCGGCAGGAACCGGGCGCGGCTTGGGGATCAGGGATTTTCCGATCCCTTCGGCCAGCAGCGGTTGGCCCGTCAGCACCAGCAGAACGGCCAGAACGACACCCGGTCTTGTCATCATCACTCTCCCGCGGGGGGCTGCACACGTCCGAAATCGGGGGCGGCAGTATCCTGACCGGCCTCGATGATCCCCCGGCGGATGGCGCGCGTGCGAGTGAAATAGGCGTGAAGATGGTCGCCATCCCCCAGCCGGATCGCCCGTTGCAGCGCAAAGAGTTCCTCGGTGAACCGACCGAGAATATCCAGCGTCGCCTCCTTGTTCGTCAAGAACACATCGCGCCACATGGTCGGGTCACTGGCGGCAATCCGCGTAAAGTCGCGGAAACCCGCCGCCGAATACTGGATCACTTCGCTGTCGGTCACGCGGCGCAGGTCATCGGCCACACCCACCATCGTATAGGCGATCAGGTGCGGCGTATGCGAGGTGACGGCCAGCACAAGATCATGGTGCGCCGCATCCATTTCATCGACCTTGGCCCCCATCCCTTCGCACAATTGGCGCAGGCGAAGGGTGGCTGCGGGGTCTGTGCCGGGGGCCGGGGTCAGCAGCCACCAGCGGTTCACGAACAGCGTGGCAAAGCCCGAACGCGGCCCGGAATGTTCTGTCCCGGCAATCGGGTGGCCTGCCACGAAATGCACGCCTTCGGGCATATGCGGGGCGACGGCATCGATCACCGCCTGCTTGACCGACCCGACATCGGTCACCGTGGCACCGGGCGCCAGATGCGGGCCGATCTCGGCCGCCACCGCGCCCATCGCCCCGACCGGCACCGCCAGCACAACCAGATCGGCACCCACCACAGCCTCGGCAGCGGTCGCCGCCACCCGGTCAACAAAGCCGATTTCCAGCGCGGTCGCCCGGGTTTCTGCCGATTTGGCATGGCCGACGATTTCGCCCGCCAGACCATGCGCCTTCATGGCATGGGCCATGGAGGATGCGATCAACCCAAGACCGATCAGGGCCACACGGTTGTAGATGACGGTCATTTCTGCCCCTTGAACTGACCAATGGCATGCGCCACCCGGCGACATGAGGCTTCGTCACCCACCGTGATGCGCAGACAATGCGGCAGTTTGTAGCTGGCCACGCGCCGCACGATCAGACCTTGCTCCTGCAGGAACCGGTCGCAGGCTTCGGCCTCATCGGCATTGGCGAAACGCGCCAGCACGAAATTCGCCATCGAAGTGTCGGACGGCACACCATGTTCGGCCAGGGCTTCGGCCAACCAATGCCGCAGGCGGGCATTTTCAGCCCGGCATTTCGCCACATAATCCTGATCGCGGACGGCGGCCTCGGCCGTGTCCAACTGGGTGTTGGACAGATTGAACGGCCCACGGATGCGGTTGAGCACATCAATGATCGCCTTCGGCCCATAGCCCCAGCCGATGCGCAGCCCCCCCAGACCGTAGATCTTCGAGAAGGTCCGGGTCATCACCACATTCGACATGGCCTCGATCAGGCTCAGCCCGGCATCGAACCCTTCGACATACTCGGCATAGGCCCCGTCGAGCACCAGAATGGCCTGCGGCGGCAAACCGCGCGCCAGCCGCGCCACTTCGCCTGCCGAAATCATCGTGCCGGTCGGGTTGTTCGGATTGGCGATGAACACCAGTTTGGTGCGATCCGTGCAGGCGGCCAGCAAGGCATCCACATCGGTGCTGCGTTCACGTTCTGCCACTTCGACCGGGGTGGCGCCTGCCGCCATGGCCGAAATCTTGTACATCAGGAAACCGTGTTCGGTATACAGCACCTCATCCCCCGGCCCGGCATAGGCCTGGCAGAGGAAATGGATGATCTCGTCCGACCCCACGCCACAGATCACCCGCCCTGCATCAAGCCCATGGGTTTCGGCGATCGCCGCGCGCAGGCTGGCATGATCGGTAGAGGGGTAGCGGTGCAGCTGATGCACCGACCGGGCGAAAGCATCCTTGGCCTTGTCCGAAGGCCCGAACGGGTTTTCGTTCGAGCTGAGCTTCACCACATTGCTCACGCCCGCCACATGGGCCTTGCCGCCTTCATAAAGGGCAATATCCATGATGCCGGGTTGCGGGCGGATGGCGTCGTTCATCGCGGTCTCCTTGGGTTCCGGCCTGCGGTTTACCGGGACGGTCGCCGCAATGCCAGTGCGATGTTGCAGCGACAGACGAAAGGCGGGGCTGGCCGGCGGCCCAGTACCGTCAGTGCTTGTCGGTTTTCGAAGCCAGCAGGTCCATCAGCGCCAGCAGCACGCCTGACAGCACAAAGGTCAGGTGGATGACCACCAGCCAGAACAGCTTGTCGGTCGGCACCGCGTCACCGGCCTGCTTGCCCACTTCCATGAAGACCTTCAGCAGGTGGATGCCTGAAATCGCCACGATCGAGGCGATGAGCTTCATCTTCAGCCCCGAGAAATCCACCTTGCCCATCCAGTCGGGCCGGTCGCGCGCATCGCCCAGGTCCAGTTTGGACACGAAATTCTCATATCCCGAAAACAGCACGATCAGCAGAAGGTTCGCCGCCAGCGACAGGTCGATCAGCGTCAGAATGGCAAGGATCGCCTGATCTGCCGTCATGATCAGGGTCTTGGACGCGTAATAGACCAGTTCCTTGACAAAGACGACCGTCAGCATCGCAAGGCTGATGACCAGGCCCAGATACATCGGTGCCATCAACCAGCGCGAGGCAAAAAGCCCGTTTTCGAACCGGCTTTCCAGTGATGGTTTCTCGGCCATGATCCGCTCCTGTCCTGATCCTGCGCGGGCCAGATAATCCATAACGGTCTGCCGGAAAAGGGGGCCTTGGCAGGCTTCCGGCCTGCGGGTTAGATGCAGGCATGCTGAACATCGTCCATCACCCCGCCCAGACCCCCGCAAGCCGCCCCGATGACAGCCTGCCGCCGCTGCTGATCGTGCACGGGCTTTACGGGTCGGCCCGCAACTGGGGGGTGATTGCCCGCCGCCTGTCGGAAAACCGCGATGTGTTTGCGGTGGATCAACGCAATCATGGCGAAAGCCCGTGGTTCCCAACCCACAGCTACCCCGACATGGCCGCCGATCTGGCCGAGGTGATCGCCCGGATCGGTGGGCCGGTTGATATGGTGGGCCATTCCATGGGCGGGAAGGCCGCCATGCTGCTGGCGCTTACGCAGGGCGCGCTGATCCGGCGGCTGGTCGTGGCCGATATCGCGCCCATCGCCTATGCCCATGATCAGACGCAGTACATTACAGCCATGAAGGCCATGGATCTGACGGGCATTGCCGCCCGTGCCGAAGCGGACCGGCGTCTGGCCCTGACTGTACCCGAGGCCCCCTTGCGCGCGTTCTTCCTGCAATCGCTGGATCTCAAGGCACCGGGCGGGCCGCGCTGGCGGCTCAATCTGGATGTGCTGGAGGCAGAGATGCCCCGGATCGTCGGTTGGCCGCAGACCATCGATGGCCAGTTTGACGGGCCCGCGCTGTTCCTGACCGGCTCGGAAAGCCGGTATGTTCTGCCAGAACACCGCCCGGCCATCCGGTCGCTGTTTCCGGCGGCGCGTTTCGCGCGCATCCCCGGCGCAGGCCATTGGCTGCATGCCGACAAGCCGCGCGAGTTTGAAGAAACGCTGAAGGTGTTCCTGTCCTGATCTGCCGCAACCGGGATCAGGTCAGCACATAGACCCGGCGCTCGGGATCAAAGCCCACGATCTTCAGACCGGCCGCAAAGGCCGTGGTCAGGGCCGCACGGTTCGCCTCGCGCAGCCGCTGCGCCTCGGCCGGGTCGCGCAGCAGGATCGCACCGAAATCGGCTGGAATCTCTACCTCCAGCGCCGGATGCTGCGGCAGCGGCAAGGGGCGGTTGGCCGCCGCTGCCGTGACGCGCGGGCTGTCCAGATGCCAGTCGGCCAGCAACCGGTCCGAGGCCGCGCCCTTGTTGATCCCTTCCATCGCGCCATAGTAGTCAGGCAGATAGGTGCTGGCCCCTGCCCCCAAACGCGCGATGTTCAGGCTGGCATTGGGCAGGCGCAGCGGATCATAGGTCCAGCGCACATGGCGGATGCCCCGCGCCCGGCACCAGTCGCGCTGATACCATTTCAGCCGCAGGCCAAGACCCAGCCCCCGCGCATCTTCATGCACCGCGAGACGATGCGAATGCTGCACCCCGGGCGTTACGGTCGGAAAGCCGAAGACATAGCCCAGCAGCCGATCCCCCCGAAACGCCCCGGCGCAAAGCCCGCCTTCATGCTGCACGACCATCATCAGATCGGCCGGGTCTTCCTTGTCCCCTGCCCCCCAGACATCGCGCTGCAATTGTTCGGCCTTGCGGAACTCGTCCATCCCCTTCAGGTCGCGAAAGACAAGGTCGGTCATCCAAACACCTCGGGCGTCTCGGATACGCGGGCAAGAAAACCGCGGTCAACCGTGACCCCGATCCCCGGCCCATGGCGCGGCACGGGCATCTGGCCGCCTGCGGTTTCCAGCTGCTGTTCGGTGATGTCGCGGGTGAAATAGCGGCTGGAGGAAGACACATCCCCCGGCTTGGTAAAGTTGGGCAGGGTGGACAGGTGGATGTTATGCGCCCGGCCGATCCCCGATTCCAGCATGCCGCCGCACCAGACGGGCACGTTGAAGGCCAGACACAGATCATGGATGCGCAGGCTTTCCAGATAGCCGCCCGACCGGCCAACCTTGATGTTGATGACCCGCGCCGCATCGGTCTGCAGCGCCTTGCGGGCGTCCTGCAGGGTCTTGATGCTTTCATCCAGACAGATGGGCGTTGCAATCCGGGTTTGCAGCGTGGCGTGATCGTGCAGGTCGTTCCACGCCAGCGGTTGTTCGATATAGTCAAGATCGAAGGCATCCATCGCCTTCATCAGCGCAGTATCCGCCAGCGAATAGCAGGAATTGGCATCCACGGTCAGATGGGCATCGGGAAAGGCCCCCCGCGCCGCCCGCACAAGCGCCAGATCATGGCCCGGTTTCACCTTCAGCTTGATCCGCTGATAGCCCTGATCCAGATGGCTTTCGATCCGCCGCAACGTTTCGGCGACCGGGGTAATGCCCAGAGACACGCCCACCGCGACCTGATCGCCCGATCCGCCGATCACATCCTGCAAGGGCAGGCCCAGCGATTTGGCCCAGAGATCCCAGACCGCCATTTCCAGCATGGCCAGCGCCATCCGATGCCCGCGCCACGGGGCCAGAAGTGGGGTCAGCGCCTGCGGATTGCTCAGCGGACGACCGATCACGGCCGGGATCAACACCTCGCGCAGCAGGGCCATGGACGAGGGCAGCGCCTCTTCCAGATAATCGGGCCAGGGGTCCATCACCCCTTCGGCATAGCCTTCGATCCCATTGGCACGCAAAGTCAGCAGCGGAAACAGCTTTTCCGTCATCGTGCCGGTGGAAATGGTGAAGGGGGTCACCAGCGGCAGGCGCACAAGGCGCAATTCGGCGCTGTCGATCGTCAGGGTCATGGGGGGCCTTCCGGTGCAAGTCTCGGGCGAAGCGTCGCGGATGGGTGGCGTAACGTCAAGCTGGGTTGGCAGTCTGGCAGGGCATTCCGGCAGATCGCCATTTCGCGCCGCTTGATCCGGATCAAGGCCCCCGGTTCATAAAATGGCTAAGACAACAGCGAACGCGCCAGACCTTTGGGGAGGACAGCATGTCCCGCTTGATGATGGTAGTTTTTTCGATGGCCTCCACGGCGCTGATGGGGGCGGCCATCGTGGTTGCGCTGACCATGGGGATGGATACGCTGAAACCCATCGTGATTGCCGCCGCCATCGGCTTTGTTGCGGCACTGCCGGTCAGCTGGTTCGTGGCCCGTCAACTGGAAGGGTAAGACGGCCTCGATCCGCCTTTTGCGATAGCGCCGCCCCAAGCCCACATGCAGGGGTGGCGTCAGGTGCAATCGGGCGCATATCCTTTGGTTGGGATCCAATGCTGCGGCTTGTCGGCGGCATTGCGGTTGATAATCTGCCGCCGCAAACCCCGAACCGGAGACATCCATGTTCCCTGCCCGCCTGACTGCAACCCTTGTTGCTGCCACCCTTCTTTCCAGCCCTGCCCTGGCACAAAGCACCGATGTGTCCACCATCAAATGCGCCGATCTGGCAACGATGGATGCCGATGGCATTGCAACCCTGATGATCTGGGTGGATGGCTTCATGGGTGGTGCCGCCGAAGACCCGACCTTTGATCTTGACCGGCTGGGAACCAACATGGATGGCGCCGGAACGATCTGCGCCAACAATCCCGATATGTCGGTGATGGACGCCTTGGCACAGGCTGAAGGCCAGTAAAGCCCGTGACTGAAGCAGCCCGGGGCGACGGCGTGATGTCGCCCTTGGGCAAGCCCTGGCCGCCAGCCCTGCGCTAGGCAGGGGCATGGTATGGTTACGCATGATCCGGGACACCCGCGCACCGCTGGCTGCATTTGCGGCCATGGGGGTGATCTGGGGCAGCTATGCCGCTGTTCTGCCCGATCTGAAATCCCAATTGCAGGTGGATGAAACCCAGCTTGGCCTGCTGATGCTGCCAACGCCATTGGCGGCCGTGCTGGCCATGCTGGTGGCCCCGGCCATCGGTGTGGCACTTGGCCGGTTCGCGCTGCCACTGGCCGCAGCGGGGATGGCCTTTGCCTTTGCCGGTCCGGGTCAGGTGCATCAGGCATTGCTCTTTCCACTGGCAATGATGTCACTAGGGGCGGTCACCGGCCTGACCGATGTGCTGATGAATGCCCGCGTCTCGGCGATCGAGGCGGCGCGGGGGCAGCCGCTGATGAACCTCTGCCATGCGGGCTACAGCTTTGGCTATGCGGCGGGGGCGTTGCTCGCGGGGATTTTGCGCGACGCCGCCTGGCCCCCGAGCGCGGTGATGGGCACGATGGCATTGCTGGCCGGGGTGCTGGCCCTGCTGTGCCTGGAGCGCGATGGCCGGATCGAGGGCCTGGCCAAGCCCAAGGGCGCAGGCGGTGCCGGCCTCGGCTTGGTGCCGCTGATCGGCGGCGGCATCGTGCTGATCGCCTTTCTGACGGAAAATGCCGCCGAAAACTGGTCGGCCCTGCATATCGAACAGACCTTGGGCGGCGATCCGGCCCAAGGGGCGATGGGCCCGGCAGCGCTGGCACTGACCATGGGGTTTGCCCGGATCGCCGGTCAGGGTCTTTCGGCGCGGCTGGCACCGGGTGTGGTGCTGACGCTGGGTGCCGCCCTGTCCGCCTGTGGTATGTTGGGGGCGGCCTTTGCCACCAGCCCCGCCATGGCCCATGCCGGGTTCATCGTGATGGGGTTGGGATCGTCGGTGATCGCCCCGACCGCCTTCACGCTGGTGGGGCAGATGGCCCATCCCGAGGCCCGGGCCCGGGCTGTCGCCCGCGCCACGCTTTACGGCTATTTCGGTTATTTCTTCGGCCCGCCGATGCTGGGTTTTCTGGCAGGCAGTTTCGGGCTGCGCGCGGCCTTTGTCTTTGCGGCGGTGATGCTGCTGACGGTGCCGCTGCTGGCCCGGGTCTTGTTGCGGCGTTAGGCCCAGTCGCCCTCGAAATCCTTTGGCACCAGCAGATTATGCGCGCCAAGATTCTTGACGTCGCGTTCGCCGCACAGCGCCATGGTCACATCCAGTTCCTTGCGCATGATCTCCAGCGCGGTGCTTACCCCGGCCTGGCCCATCGCGCCCAGACCATAGATATAGCTGCGCCCGATCATCGTGCCATCGGCCCCCATGGCCAGCGCCTTGAGGATGTCCTGCCCCGACCGGATACCGCTGTCGATCCAGATTTCGGTCTGCCCCTTCACGGCGCGCACGACCGAAGGCAGGATGCGGATTGATGACAGCGCCCCGTCCAGCTGCCGACCGCCATGGTTCGACACTACAATGGCATCGGCGCCGAAATCGGCCGCGCGGCGGGCGTCATCTTCATCCAGCACCCCCTTCAGGACCAGCTTGCCACCCCATTTGTCACGGATACGGGCGATCTTGCCCCAGTCCAGCTTGGGATCGAACTGTTCATTGGTCCAGCTGGACAGCGACGACAGATCGCCCACGCCCTTGGCATGGCCGACGATATTGCCGAAGGTATGCCGCCTTGTGCCCAGCATCCCCATGCACCAGCGCGGCTTGGTCATCATGTTCAGGATATTGGGGATCGTCAGGCGCGGCGGGGCCGATAGCCCGTTCTTCAGATCCTTGTGCCGCTGACCGAGGATCTGCAGATCCAGCGTCAGCACCAGCGCCGAACAGCCCGCCTTGCGGGCGCGTTCGATGATATTGTCCACAAACTCTTCGTCCTGCATGACATAAAGCTGGAACCAGAACGGCTTGGTCGTATGTGCCGCCACATCCTCGATCGAGCAGATCGACATGGTGGACAGGGTGAAGGGCACGCCGAACGCCTCGGCCGCGCGGGCGGCCTTGATTTCGCCATCCGCCGATTGCATGCCGGTAAAGCCCACCGGCGCCAGCGCGACCGGCATGGCAACCTGCTGGCCCAGCATGCTGCCCGCGACCGAGCGGTTTGACATATCGACGGCCACCTTCTGCCGCAGACGGATGCGGGAGAAATCGCTGACATTTTCCCGGAATGTCTGTTCGGTATAACTGCCGCTTTCGGCATAATCATAGAACATCCGCGGCACGCGGCGGGCATGCAGGCGTTTCAGATCGTCGATGCAGGTGATGACGGGCATGGCGATATCCAATATTGGTTAGGTAACCTTACCAATATTGGATATCGCCATGCAAGTCTGTTGTCGAACCCAACTAGAATGACAGCGGGGTCAGGGCACCTCTGCCCGATCCTCCAACCCATAATCGCGGATCACCGCAGCCACACGCAGCCTGTAGTCGGAAAACAGCCCGCTGCGCCCGGCCTCTTGTGCGGAGCGGTGATCCGGGCTTTCGCGCCAGCGCCTTACTGCCTCCTCATCACGGAAGAACGACAGCGAAAGCAACTTGCCGGGCGTGGTCAGGCTTTGAAACCGTTCCACACCCAGAAAGCCGTCCACAGTCTCCAGCTCGGCCCGCAGCCGTGCCGCATGATCCAGATAGACCGCCATCGCGCCGGGGGCGGGCAGGACTTCGAAAATCACCGCGATCATGCGCCCGCCCCATGCGGGGCCGAGACCAGACGCAGAAAGGTACGATCCTCACGCAGCAGGAAACCTTCGCGCTGCGCAAATTCGTAATTCTGCCGCCCCAGCGGATCAGCCGCCAGCCTTGCACGATAGGCCTCGTATTCGGCCAGCGACGGGATGGTATAGATGCCATAGGCCAGGGTGGATGAACCTTCATGCGGTGCGAAATAGCCGATCAACCCGGCCCCGCAGCGCGGGATGGCCTGCCCCCAGGTGCGGGCGTAGGTTTCGAACTGCGCCTTTTTCGTCGGGTCGATGTGATAACGGATGATGCAGGTCAGCATGGTCTGTCCTTTCTGTTGCTGCCCCCTTCTGCCCGATTGCGTAACGCCAATGCTTCGGCCATGATCGAACTGTGGAGGTGCCATGAAAGACGGACCAGACCTTGCCCGCATCGCGGCGCTGATCGGCGATCCGGCGCGCGCCAATATGTTGACCGCCCTACTGGCTGGGGCGGCACTGACAGTCACCGAACTGGCCAATGAATCAGGGATCACCGTGCAGACCGCATCGGGCCATCTGGCGCGGCTGGCGGCGGGCGGGCTGGTCGAGGCCCGCATGTCGGGACGGCACAAGTATTATGCGCTGGCCGGGCCCGAGGTGGCGGGCGTGCTGGAATCCCTGCTGGGGCTGGCCGCCGCGCGGGGCCATCTGCGCCACCGCCCCGGCCCCCGGGATGAAGGCCTGCGCGCGGCACGGGTCTGTTACGACCATCTGGCCGGGGCGGCGGGGGTGCAACTGCATGACAGCCTGGTGGCACGCGGCCATCTGCTGCTGGGCCAGGACGGGCCTGTATTGACAGAGCCGGGGCGCGCTTTTCTGGCCGGGTTGGGCCTCAGCCTTGCCCCCAGCCGCCGCCCGCTGTGTCGGCAATGCCTGGACTGGAGCGAAAGGCGCAACCATCTGGCCGGCGCGCTTGGGGCGGCACTGTTGCAGCATATGCTGGGCCAGACATGGATCAGGCGGCCGGAGGGGGGCCGCCTGCTGCAGTTTTCCGATCAGGGTCGCCGCGCCTTTGACGCGGCCTTTCCGCCGGTTCAGGCCGAATGCGCGCCCGCGGCAAGATCGGCCACCCGGGCCAGAACCTGATCGACGGGCTTGCCCGCGCCGATTTCCTTCACGATGGCCGAGCCGACAACGCAGCCATCGGCGATGCCCGCAATGTCGCGCGCGTTTTCGGCGGTGGTGATGCCAAAGCCCACGATCACCGGCAGATCGGTCGCCGCCTTGATCCGCGCGACCTCGGGGGCCACATCGGCGGCCTGCGCCGCAGCGGCCCCCGTGATCCCGGTGATCGAGACATAATAGACAAAGCCGCTGGTATTCTGCAGCACCTTGGGCAGGCGCTTGTCATCGGTGGTGGGCGTGGCCAGACGGATGAAATTGATCCCCGCCGCCTGCGCCGGGATGCACAATTCGCTATCCTCTTCGGGTGGCAGATCGACCACGATCAGCCCGTCAATCCCGGCCTCGACCGCCTCGGCCAGAAAGCGATCCACACCGCGCGCATAGATCGGGTTGTAATAGCCCATCAGCACGATCGGCGTTTTCGTATCGCCCTTGCGGAAGGCGCGCACCATGTCCAGCACCTTGTCCATGGTCATGCCGCCATCCAGCGCGCGCTGCCCGGCCAGCTGGATCGTCGGGCCATCGGCCATCGGATCGGTGAAGGGCATGCCCAGCTCGATGATATCCACCCCTGCCCCCGGCAGGCCCTGCATCACCGCAAGCGAGGTGGCCACATCAGGATCGCCCCCCATGATATAGGCGACGAAGGCCTTCTTCCCCTCGGCCTTCAGCCGCGCGAACGTATCATCAATTCTGGTCATGGCCGGTCCCTTGAATGCCGCCTTGGGCTTGCACGGGACAAGGCCGGAAATCAAGGGGGGATGCAATCAAACTGCCCCGACCCAGATCGCAAAGGTCTCCAGCAGCGCAAGATAGCCCAACCCCACCCGGGCCGCGAAACCGCCAATACCCTGCCAAAGTGCCCAAGCCGCCCCGGCAAGAAGCAGGATCGGCAGCCACCAAAGCGTGGCCTGCGCCATAAAGCCCCGCACGGCATCCAGCGGGCTGTGGGGCGAGGCATCGATCCAGCGCGCGATGCGCCGACGTGGGCCTTGGGGAAGAAGCCCCTGCAACGCCAGCGCCGCAAGCAACAGATGCAGGGCTGTCGGCACAAGGGTGGAAAACAGGATCATGTAAAGCCACCAGTAATCGCCGGGGCTTGCCCGCAAACCCGCAAACAACGCAGGCAGATCCACCAGCGGCGCATTGGCCAGGGCATTCAGCGCCGCAATCACCGCCAGCATCGTGGCCCCCAGCCCGGCAAAAAGCAGCGCGCCAATCCCAAGGTCCAACAGGCCCAGCAGCAGCGCCCAACGGGTCGCCAGCCCCTTGCGCATCGTGGCCAGGGTGGCGGCATAGGACAGGGCGTCGAAAAGGCCGTTGATGAGGGGCAAAACGGCTAGGAAAACGATCATCGCCTTGCGACCTGTTGTTAGTGCGCTTGCGTCGACAAAGCGCACGAGGATTGCCAAGCCAAGCGACCACCAAAACAGCAAGTAGATGACTGCGCCACCCGGGCGGCTAGTTTCCCAAAGAAAACCCAGTGTGAGCGTGAATGCGAATGCGAATACCAGTGCTAGCGCCCCTGCGCCCTCGCCAGAAAACGCACCAGCAAGTGCGAAGGCTCCCGCGATTACCACTGCGTATCCGAATGCATATGCGCCAGTGAACGCATATGAGAATGCAAATGCAAATGCGACCGCGTATCCGCCTGCGAATGCGTATTCTGCAGCGAAAGTGTATGCAAATGCGAATGCTGATGCGAGTGCAAACATTGGCAGCCAGTCAGCGGCATTTCGCCAGAACCGCCGCGCATTTGAGCGCGCCAGATGCCTGCCCAGAAAACCCGAAGTCAGGATAACAAGCTGCCCCAGAACAACCGCGCGATCCGGCCAGAATGGGCTGGCCGGGAACACCACGATCCCCGCGCCCAGGACAGCATCGCCGCCAAACAGCCAGGGCCGTAGCAGCGCCAGCACCGGATAGGCCACCGCCAGCAAAAGAGCGAAGTTCAGCACCCGCCATGTCAGCGCCATGCGCATCAACCGCCGCAGGGGCGCGGTTTCGGGGGGCGGGCGCAAGGTGCCGTCTGGCCCCGGCTCCATCCGCCCCAGCCGGTGCCAGAGCCAGGTGTTCAGAGGCCGCGCCAGATAGAGGTAAACCTGAGTATAGCGGCGATGGCGCAGCGTGGCGGACAGATAGGTACGACGTTCCGTATCGGCCTGCATCAGCAAGGCCACAAGCGCCAATCCCAGCCAGAGGATGAAGGCCAGCCAATGCCAGGCCACGGCCCCAAATGTCTGGAACGCAACGCCCAGCAGGCCTGCGGCCACCGTCCAGACGGCAAGCGTTATGGAAATTGTCTTGTCAATCGTCCAGTTCATCCCTGCATTCAACTTTGGCGAAAGCCGAAACGCAAGGGCGGCAAAGCCGCGCTTGATCCTATCCCCCATCCCCCATAAAAGCGCGCCAAAGGTCAAAGGAGCGGGAACATGGGCTTCAAGATGGGCATTGTCGGGCTGCCGAATGTGGGCAAGTCCACGCTCTTCAACGCGCTGACGCGCACGGCTGCCGCGCAGGCCGCCAACTTCCCCTTCTGCACCATCGAACCCAACGTGGGCGAAGTGGCGGTGCCAGATGCGCGGCTGGACAAGCTGGCGGCGATTGCGGGCTCCAAACAGATCATCCCGACCCGGATGACCTTTGTGGATATTGCGGGCCTCGTGCGCGGGGCATCAAAAGGCGAAGGTCTGGGCAACCAGTTCCTCGCCAATATCCGCGAATGCGACGCGATTGCCCATGTGCTGCGCTGCTTTGAAGATGGCGACATCACCCATGTGGAAGGCCGGATTGATCCGGTCGCCGATGCCGAAACCATCGAGACCGAGCTGATGCTGGCCGATATGGAATCGATCGAGCGCCGTCTGGCCAGCCTGTCGAAAAAGCTGCGCGGCGGCGATCAGGAGACGCTGGATCAGGACCGCCTGCTGCGCGCCGCACTGGCCGCGCTGAACGAGGGCAAGCCCGCCCGCACCGTGCAGGTGGCGGCGGATGACCAGAAGCAATGGCGCATGCTGCAACTGCTGACGGCCAAGCCCGTGCTGTTTGTCTGCAATGTCGAGGAATCGAAGGCCGCCGAGGGCAACAGCCAATCCGCCCGCGTGGCCGAGATGGCGGCCAAGCAAGGCGCGGCCTCGGTGGTGATTTCGGCCAAGATCGAGGAAGAGATCAGCCAGCTTTCCGATGACGAAGCCGCGATGTTCCTGGAGGAAATGGGGCTGGCCGAGGCGGGTCTGGATCGCCTGATCCGCGCGGGCTATGCCCTGCTGGGCCTGCGCACCTATTTCACCGTCGGCCCGAAAGAGGCCCGCGCCTGGACGATCCTGTCAGGGATGCTGGCTCCGCAGGCGGCGGGCGTTATCCATGGCGATTTTGAAAAGGGCTTCATCCGCGCCGAAACCGTCGCCTATGACGATTACATCGCCCACAAGGGCGAGGCGGGCGCCAAGGAGGCGGGCAAGTTCCGGGTGGAAGGCAAGACCTATGAGGTGAAGGACGGCGACGTTCTGCACTTCCTGTTCAACGGCTGATAAGGCGCGCGCAGCCCGCCGGAGGGGCCTGAAGACGGGCCTTTCCGCTTGCCATCCGCACGATTCCCGGATAATGCCCGCCGATCCGTCACGCACCCTTGGAGGGTGACGGATGATTGCAATGCCAACGATGGAGAATACAATGGCAAGCAAGATCGAAGATCTGCACGCCGAGCTGCGCGCGGGGACGGGCAAGGGGGCCGCTCGCCAGGCACGCCGGCAGGGGCTCGTCCCCGGCATCGTCTATGGGGACAAGCAGGACCCGATGCCGATCAACATGAACTACAACACCCTGCTGAAGCGTCTGAAGCAAGGCCGTTTCCTTTCGACCCTGTTCAACCTGAAAGTCGAAGGCCAGGGCGACGTGCATGTCGTCTGCCGCGGCGTTCAGCGCGATGTGGTCAAGGACCTGCCGACCCACGTGGATTTCATGCGTCTGCACGATGACAGCCGCATCAACCTGTTCATCCATGTGACCTTCATCAACCACGACGCGGCCCCCGGGCTGAAGCGTGGCGGCACCCTGACCGTGGTACGTCCGGAAGTGGAACTGGAAGTTCTGGCTTCGGACATCCCGTCGGAAATCGTCGTGGACCTGACCGGCAAAAACTTCGGCGATGTGATCCACATCAATGACGTGACCCTGCCGAACGGCGCCAAACCGACCATCGACCGGAACTTCGTCATCGCCAACGTGACCGCACCTTCGGGCCTGGTCGCAGACGAGTAATCCGGCCCCCTTGTGGGACCGGCAACGCGGCGGGGGCAACCCTGCCGCGTTTTCTTTTATGCGGCCTCAGGTCAGAAAGCGGCGCACCAGCCCGATCATCCGCCGCGCCCGTCTGCCATAGGGCGGGAACAGCAGTGACAGGGGTGAAAAGCGGTTTTCCAGCACCGCCTTTTCATGACTGAAGGCCCGAAAGCCCCAATGCCCATGCGCGGCCCCGATGCCCGAACTGTTCACCCCGCCAAAGGGGAGGCCCGCATGGGAGAATTGCAGCAGGGTCAGGTTCACCCCCACCGACCCAGACGAGGTTTCGGCGATGATCCTGTCGATCCGGCTGCGGTCGGTATCAAAGACATAGAGGGCCAGTGGCTTGGGCCGGGCATTGATCCGACCGATCACCGCATCCAAAGCGCCATAGCGGATGATCGGCAGGATGGGGCCAAAGATTTCCTCGCGATCCAGCGCGCAATCGGGGGCCAATGCCTCGATCAGCGTGGGTTCGATGCGACGTGCCTCCGACGCACCGCCCAGCACCAGCCGCGCACCCTGAGCCTGCGCCTCGGCCAGATGCCCGGTCAGCCGGGCCGCATGGCGGGGGCTGACAATCTGCGCCAGATCGGGCGAGCCTAGCCCCTTGGGATACATGCCTGCGATGGCCCGCCGCAATTCCGTGCCGAAGGCTTCGGCCACGCTGTCGGCCACAAACACATGATCAGGGGCAATGCAGGTCTGGCCGGCATTGCTGAACTTGCCAAAGGCGATCCAGCGCGCCGCCCGGGTCAGATCGGCCCCCGGCCCGACAATGGCGGGCGATTTCCCCCCCAGTTCCAACGTGACAGAGGCCAATGACCGCGCCGCCGCCGCCATGACGATCCGGCCCACCTCGGGGCTGCCGGTGAAGAAGATATGGTCAAAGGGCTGGGCCAGAAGCTCTTCGGCCACTTCCTTGCCGCCTTCGATCACGGTCACAAGGTCGGGCGGAAAGGCGCTGGCGACCAGCCGCGCCAGCACGGCAGAGGTGGCGGGCGTCAGCTCCGAGGGCTTCAGCACCGCGCTGCACCCCGCGGCCAGGGCCGAAACCAGCGGACCAAGCGCCAGACTGACCGGATAGTTCCATGGGGCGATGATCAGCGCGGCGCCTTTGGTTTCGGGCCGCAGCCGGGCCACGGTGCCCAGGCCGGCCAACCCGCCCGCCTGCCGCCGCGCCCGCATCCATCCGGGCAAGGCCCGCCGCGCATGCGTGATCTCGGCCAGGGTCGGCACGATTTCCAGCAGGGTGAATTCGGCAGGATGCTTGCCCATGTCCTGGGCCACGGCGGCCTGCAGATCGGCCTCATGCGCGATGATCGCGCGGCGCAGATCGGCCAGCGCCTGCCGCCGTTCTGCCAGGCCGAATCGCAGCCGCCGCGCCGCCACCTGCGCCTTTTGTGCGGCCACTGTCGCGGCAATTGTCGCTGTCATGGCATGTCCTCCCCTGCCCTGCCGCGACAGGCTAACAGCCTTGTGCGCGATCTGCAGATGAACGCCGCGTCAGCGGGGAACCGATTCCGGCGCGGTTAATCTTTTCCACAGATTCGGTGCCTATCACATGGGTCGCTTTACAGAACTGTCACAAAACTTCGGCATAGGGTTCACAAATGCCCGCTAGTCGAAGCAACAAGGGCGGCCCACCGCCACCCTGACGACAAGCAGCCTGTAGTGGCAAAACCCAAGGAGCCTCCGATGAAACTGCTCTCGCTCACGACTTCGACCCTCGCGGTCGCAGCGCTCTCGACCGGCGTGGCCTATGCCCGCGACAACGTCCAGATCGCTGGTTCCTCGACCGTTCTGCCCTATGCGCAGATCGTTGCCGAAGCCTTCGGCGAAAACACCGATTTCCCGACCCCGGTCGTGGAAGGTGGCGGTTCGGGCGCCGGCCGCAAGAAACTGTGCGAAGGTGTGGGCGAAAACACCATCGACATCGCGAACTCCTCGTCGCGCATCAAGCAGTCGGACATCGACCTCTGCGCCCAGAACGGCGTGACCGAGATCATGGAAGTCCGCATCGGCTATGACGGGATCGTTTTCGCCTCTGACGTGGCTGGCCCGGAATTTGCCTATACGCCGACCCATTGGTTCAACGCTCTGGCCAAGGACATCGTGAAGGACGGCCAGATCGTCGCCAACCCGAACAAGACCTGGGCTGACGTTGACGCTGCTCTGCCGGCACAGGACATCCTGGCCTTCATCCCGGGCACCAAGCACGGCACCCGCGAAGTGTTCGACGAAAAAGTGATCGTGCAGGGCTGCGAAGACTCGGGCGCTTATGAAGCCTTCAAGGCTGCCAATGGCGGCGACGAAGACAAGGCCGAGGAAGCCTGCATGGCGCTGCGCACCGACGGTCTGTCGGTTGACATCGACGGCGACTACACCGAGACCCTGGCCCGCATCGACGCTGCCAAGAACGCCATCGGCGTGTTCGGCCTGTCGTTCTACCAGAACAACACCGACAAGCTGCGCGTCGCCACCATGAACGGCGTTGTGCCTTCGGTCGAAACCATCTCGTCGGGCGACTACCCGGTGTCGCGCCCGCTGTACTTCTACGTCAAGAACGCCCACCTGGGTGTGATCCCCGGCCTGCAGGAATATGTTGAATTCTTCATGTCGGATGACATCGCTGGCCCCGATGGCCCGCTGGCTGCCTATGGTCTGGTGTCGGACCCGGAACTGGCCAAGACCCAGGAAATGATCGCCAACAAGACCCCGATGGGTCCGCTGAAGTGATCTGACACGATCCGGGGGGCGCCTTCGGGCGCCCCTTTCGTCTTTTCGCCGCTGTTGTATTCCCAAAGCAATCGGACATTCCATGAGCGTCGGCCTTCTGTCCCTGATCGTGCTTGGCCTAGGGCTGGCAGGATTTTTCATCGGGCGCATGCGTGCGCTGCAAAGCGCCGGGGGCAACCCCCGCGAGCTTCATTCACTGCCGGGCTATTACGGCCAGGCGGTCTTTCTGTTCACGGCCGTGCCCGCTTTCGCATTGATGACGCTGTGGCTGCTGGTTCAGGCCCCGCTGATCGAAAGCCGCGTCGTCGGCATGCTGGGCACCCAGATCGCCCCCGATGCGACCACAGCGCAGCTGGTCATGGCCGATGTGCGCCGGATTGCCGGGGGCCTTGATGCCCTGCAGGCCGCCGGGCAGTTGTCCGACCAGCAGATCGTCGATATGCGCGCCGATCTGTCCGATATCCGGGGCCGTCTGGCTTCGGTGGGCGTAGCCCTTGGGTCTGAGGTGAAGCCCGAAGTGTTCGAGGCTGCCAAGGCCTACAAGAACATGCAGAAATCCGGTGCCTTCGCGATGAGCATCGTGGTCATTCTGGCCGCGCTGGCGGGCCTGTCGGTCGCGCTGATGCGCACCAACCGCGAGTTCCGTGCCCGCAACGTGACCGAACGCTTCGTGCTGTGGCTGTTCATTGCTGCGGCCGGGATCGCCATTCTGACCACGGTCGGCATCGTGCTGTCGATGCTGTCGGAATCGATCCGCTTCTTCGGCATGTATCCGATCACCGAATTCTACTTTGGCACCGTCTGGAACCCGCAATTCCGGGGCGGGTCGGAGCTGGGCTTCCTGCCACTGCTGTGGGGGACGCTGTACATCACCGTGGTGTCGATGCTGGTGGCCGTGCCGCTGGGTCTGTTCGCCGCGATCTACACTGCCGAATATGCGCCCAAGAAGGTGCGCAATGTCATCAAGCCGCTGATCGAGGTGATCGCAGGCATCCCCACCGTGGTGTTCGGCCTGTTCGCGCTGGTGACGGTCGGCCCGCTGCTGCGCGACTATTTCGCCCAACCGACCGGCCTGGGCGACTCCGGGTCTTCAGTGATGACCGCCGGGATCGTGATCGGTATCCTGAACATCCCCTTCATCTCGTCGTTGACCGATGACATCATCAATTCGGTCCCGCAATCCATGCGCGACGGGTCGCTGGGTCTGGGGGCCACCAAATCGGAAACCATCCGTCAGGTGGTTCTGCCTGCCGCCCTGCCCGGCATCATGGGTGCGGTGCTGATGGCGGCCAGCCGCGCGATCGGGGAAACCATGATCGTGACCATGGGCGCGGGTGCAGTTGCGAAACTGTCGCTCAACCCGTTCGAAGCGATGACCACCATGACGGTGAAGATCGTGGGTCAGCTGACCGGTGACACCGAGTTCAACTCGCCCGAAACGCTGGTGGCCTTCGCACTTGGCATCACGCTGTTCCTCATCACCCTCGGCCTGAACGTTCTCGCGCTCTTCATTGTGCGCAAGTACCGGGAGCAATACGAATGACCGATACCGCAACGCCCGGCCCCGCGCGGCAGATGCATGGCTCGCTTTACGAGCAAAGCAGCCTGATGAAGCGCCGCAACTCCGCCGAGACCCGTTTCCGCACCTATGGCATCCTTGCTGTTGTCGTGGCCCTGCTGACGCTGGCAATCATGCTCTTCACCATCTTCCGCGATGGCGTGTCGGCCTTCCGTCAGACGACGGTCGCCTTCCCGGTGGAAATCACCGAAACTGTTGTGGACAAGAAGGGCACCCGCAACCGCGACGACATGGCCAAGGTCACCACGGTGGGCTATGGCAAGCTGCTGGCGGCAGGCCTGCTGGCTGAAATTCAGGCCCGCGGCATCGACACCGCCGGGATGTCCGAAAAGGACATCACGAACATGCTGTCGAAGGACGGCCCGGCCCAGCTGCGCGATCAGGTCCTGGCCGATACGTCGCTGGTCGGCCAGACCATTGATGTGAAGATCTACACCAACGGCCGGATCGACGGCTATATCAAGGGCCGCGTCACCCGTGAAACCGCCGAGCGCGATTCCAACGTGACCCCGGCACAGCTTGATCTGGCCGACCGCCTGCGTGATGCCGGTATCCTGTCCACCGGCTTCAACATGGGGTTCCTGACCAACCCTGACGCGTCTGATACCCGGCCAGAAGCTGCCGGCCTGGGCGTGGCAATCATCGGATCGCTGTATCTGATGGCGCTGGTGCTGATCTTCACCCTGCCTGTCGGTGTGGCAGCCTCGATCTATCTTGAGGAATTCGCCCCCAAGAACCGCATCACCGACCTGATCGAGGTGAATATCTCCAACCTTGCCGCCGTGCCGTCGATCGTGTTCGGTATTCTGGGTCTGGCGATCTTCATCAACTTTGGCGGTCTGCCGCAATCTTCGGCGCTTGTCGGGGCACTGGTGATCTCGCTGATGACGCTGCCGACCATCATCATCGCCACCCGTTCCGCGATCCGCGCTGTTCCGCCGTCGATCCGCGATGCGGCGCTTGGCATCGGTGCGTCGAAGATGCAGACGGTGTTCCACCATGTGCTGCCGCTGGCCGCACCAGGCATCCTGACCGGCACCATCCTTGGTCTGGCATCGGCGCTTGGCGAAACCGCGCCGCTGCTGCTGGTGGGCATGGTGGCCTTCGTGACCAACTACCCCGCAGGCCCGTTTGACGGGGGCGTGATGGACCCGGCAACCGCCCTGCCCGTGCAGGTCTATTCCTGGGCCTCGCGTGCCGATCCGGCCTTCCTTGAACGCTCGTCCGGTGCGATCATCGTGCTGCTTGTGTTCCTTGTCATCATGAACGCGGCCGCCATCCTGCTGCGCCGCCGCTTCGAACGTCGCTGGTAAGGTGAGCCAAATGAACGATATGCGAATTGTGGAGAGAACCGTGTCCACCGAGACCGCGAAAATGACCGCCCGTGGCGTCCAGGTTTATTATGACGAAAACCACGCATTGAAGGATGTCGATGCCGATATCCTGGCCAATACCGTGACGGCCTTCATCGGCCCCTCGGGCTGCGGCAAATCCACCTTCCTGCGTTGCCTCAACCGCATGAACGACACCGTTTCGGTGGCGCGCGTGGTGGGCGAGATCAAGCTGGATGGCGAGGATATCTATGACAAGCGCGTCGATCCGGTGACACTGCGCGCCCGGGTCGGCATGGTGTTCCAGAAGCCGAACCCCTTCCCCAAGTCGATCTATGACAATGTGGCCTACGGCCCCAAGATCCACGGCCTGACCCGCAACAAGGCGGAAATGGACGAGATCGTCGAGACCAGCCTGCGGAAGGCCGCGCTCTGGAACGAGGTGAAGGACCGGCTGAATGCGCCCGGCACTGGCCTGTCGGGTGGTCAGCAGCAGCGCCTGTGTATTGCCCGCGCGGTTGCCACCAGCCCCGAAGTCCTGCTGATGGACGAACCCTGTTCGGCCCTTGACCCCATCGCCACGGCGCAGGTCGAAGAGCTGATCGACGAGTTGCGGGCCCATTTCTCGGTGGTGATCGTGACGCACTCGATGCAGCAGGCCGCGCGGGTCAGCCAGCGCACCGCCTTCTTCCATATGGGGCATCTGGTGGAATACGGCGAAACCGGCCAGATCTTCACCAATCCCAAGGACCCGCGGACCGAGTCCTACATCACCGGCCGGATCGGCTGAGGAGTACGTGCGATGATGAACACCGATCCCCATATCCGTTCTGCCTTTGATCACGATCTGGAAGCCGTGCAGGCCATGGTCATGAAGATGGGCGGTCTGGTCGAGGCGGCGATGCTGGATGCGGCTCAGGCGCTGGATACCCGGGACGCCGAACTGGCCGCCCGGGTTCGCGAAGGCGACAAGGCCATTGACTCGCTGGAAGAGCAGATCCAGACTGAATGCGCCCGTCTGATCGCCCTGCGTGGCCCCACCGCCAGCGACCTGCGCACCGTGCTGAGCGTGATGCGTATTGCCGCCAATCTGGAACGCTGCGGCGATTATGCCAAGAACATGGCCAAGCGCAGCACCGTTCTGGCCGACATGCCCGTCGTGCCCGGTGCCACTGGCAGCGTGCGCCGCATGACCAAATCGGTCGTTGGCCTGCTGAAGGATGCGCTGGACGCCTATATCGCCCGTGACGCCGCGATGGCCGATGATGTGCGTCGCCGCGACCGCGAGGTCGATCAGATGTATGACGGGCTGTTTCGCGAATTCCTGACGCATATGATGGAAGACGCGCGCAACATCAGCGCCAGCATGCATTTGCATTTCATCGCCAAGAACATCGAGCGCGTGGGCGACCATGCGACCGGGATCGCCGAACAGGTGATCTATCTGGTCACGGGCAGGCTGCCCGAGGAAGAGCGCCCGAAAGGGGCCAACCCGTCCCAGTTCGGCGCGGCGGAGTGACTTGATGGCCGCGCAGGACAGACCTACCGTTCTTCTGGTCGAAGACGAGCCGGCGCAACGCGAAGTTCTGGCCTACAACCTCGATGCCGAAGGCTTCGAGGTTGCTCAGGCTGGCGACGGCGAGGAAGCGTTGATGCTGGTCGAGGAATCGCCTCCCGACATCATTATTCTGGATTGGATGATGCCGAAACTGTCGGGCATCGAAGTGTGCCGCCGCCTGAAGATGCGGCCCGAGACGCGCGGTATTCCGATCATCCTGCTTTCGGCCCGGGCCGAAGAGGTGGATCGGGTGCGCGGTCTTGAAACCGGGGCGGATGACTATGTCATCAAGCCCTATTCGGTGCTGGAACTGATGGCCCGTGCCAGGGCGCAACTGCGTCGGGTGCGCCCCTCGACCGCGGGCGTGGTGCTGGAATTTGCGGATATCCGTCTCGATCCCGAAACCCATCGCGTGTATCGGTCGAACAATATCCTGAAACTGGGCCCGACCGAATTCCGCCTGCTGTCCACCTTCATGGAAAAGCCGGGCCGGGTCTGGAGCCGCGAAGCGCTGCTTGATCGTGTCTGGGGCCGCGACATCTATGTCGATACCCGCACGGTCGATGTGCATATCGGGCGCCTGCGCAAGTCTCTGTGCCAGTTCGGAGGGGAAGACCCGCTGCGCACCGTGCGCGGTGCGGGCTATGCCTTGGGCTGAGACCGGGAAACCCGATTGAAAACCGACCGTTGCGTGGTTAGCATGCCGCATGATCACGCAACGGATGAAATACGCCTTGAAGGCACTTCTGGTGCTGGCCGATGAAAAGGCCGGGGCGGGCAGCGCGTTGCGGATCGAAGAGGTCGCGCAACGGGCCAATGTGCCCAAACGCTTTCTTGAACATATCCTGCTGGATATCCGCAATGCTGGCGTCATCGCATCGATTCGGGGGCGATCTGGGGGGTATGTGCTGGTGAAAGACCCGGCGCAGGTGTCGATTTCGGAACTGTTGCGCCTGATCGACGGGCCGATTGCCCCGCTGCAATGCCTGAGCCGCCACAGCTATCAGCGCTGCGAAGATTGCGCCGATGAGGAAAGCTGCCGCATCCGCCGTGTCTTTGCGGAAATCTTCTACAGCTATCTGGTGCTGATCGACAGCCTGACATTGGCCGACATGCTGCGCAGCGCGGCGGTTCAGGCCTCGGTGCTGCAAGGCGCGACCGCCGCGCGATAGCTTTGCCGCCCGCACAGACCGGATCATCGGCATATGTGGGCTTGACCGTGTTCCGCCCGGCAGAAAGGATGCCGCGACAGTTTGGGGGGAAGCGATATGGATATGGACAGGGCTTATGCCAATGGGGCTTTCATTCCCGGGGCAGACCAGTATCCGCCGAGATGGGCCACAGCGGCAGCGGCCTTTCGCGATGGCCTTGGTGCCCGGGCCGAAACCGGTATCGCCTACGGGCCGGGTGCACGGCAGGCGCTGGACCTGTTCTTGCCCGAAGGTACAGCCCGCGGGTTGCTGGTCTTTGTCCATGGCGGCTATTGGCTGGCCTTCGGGCGTGAGACATGGTCGCATCTGGCCGCCGGGGCGCTGGCGCGGGGATGGGCGGTGGCGATGCCATCCTATACCCTTGCGCCCGAGGCGCGCATTGCCACCATGACGCAGGAAATCGCCCGCGCGGTCGAGGTGGCCTCTGTCCGGCTGCCCGGCCTGCCCGTAGTCATCACCGGCCATTCGGCAGGCGGGCATCTGTCGGCGCGGATGGGCTGCGCCGATCAGGCCCTGCCCCACCTGCACCGCGTTGTGCCGATCTCGCCGCTGTCCGATCTGGCCCCCTTGATGCAGACCGAAATGAATACCCGCCTGAAGCTGGATGCGGCCGAGGTGGCGGCGGAAAGCCCGGCACTGCTGTCACTGCGGGCCGGGGTGCAGGCGCATGTCTGGGTGGGCGGACAGGAACGCCCGTCCTTCCTCTGGCAGGCCCGGTTGTTGTCAGAAGCCTGGAATTGCGGCTGGACGGTCGATCCGGGGCGCCATCATTTCGATGTGATCGACGCCTTGGCCGATCCGGCATCCCCCTTGATCGCGGCTTGTCTGAACGGGTTCTAAGGCTTGCAATTCACGCGGGATGATTATATTCACAATGCTGAATATAATCATCCCGAGGTTCCCATGCTGCGCGCCCTTCTGCTGACATGCCTGTTTACCTCGCCATTGGCGGCAGAACCTGTGGCGTTTCAGACCGTAACCGACTGGAAACCGGTTTATGGACGGGTAGAGGCGAAGGATCGCCTGCCCGCCCGCGCCCGCATCGGTGGCACGCTGGTCGCGCTGAACCTGGTCGAGGGCGACCGGGTCGCGGCCGGGCAGGAACTGGGCCGGATCGTCGATGACAAGCTGACCTTCCAGATCGCCGCCGTGCAAGCGCAGATCGAGGCCTTGCAGGCGCAGTTGGCCAATGCCCGGACCGAATTGCAACGCGGCGAAGACCTGTTGAAGCGCGGGGTCAGCACGGTGCAGCGGCTGGATGCCCTGCGCACGCAGGTCGATGTGTTGACCGGTCAGATCGCGGCACAACAGGCACAGGCCCGGGTGCTGGAACAGCAAGAGGCCGAGGGGCGCATCATCGCGCCGGTGGCGGGCCGGGTGCTGCAGGTGCCACAGGCGGTGGGTGCGGTGATCCTGCCGGGCGAGGCGGTGGTGACCATCGGCGGCGGCGGGTTCTTCCTGCGGCTGGCCGTGCCGGAACGGCATGCCAGCCTGCTGCAGCAAGGTGCCGCGCTGGAGGTGGAAACCCCCGCCGGGCCAGCCAATGGAACGCTGGCCCGCATCTATCCGCTGATCGAAAATGGTCGTGTTCTGGCCGATGTCGATCTGCCGGGCCTGTCAGATGCCTTTGTCGATGCGCGCGTCGTGGTCAAACTGCCAGTGGGGCAGCGGCAGGCCCTGCTTGTGCCATCGGCCGCTGTCCTGTCGCGTATGGGTCTGGATTACCTGCAACTTTCCGACGGGGAACGGGTTGTGGTGCCCGGCCAGCGGCATCTGGTGAACGGGGTCGAGATGGTGGAAATCCTGTCCGGCCTGCAGGTGGGCGATGAGATCGGGGCACAGCAATGACCCCGAAACTTGGTATTGCGGGCGGCCTGACGCGCGCCTTCATCGGATCGGCCCTGACGCCACTGTTCATTCTGGCAGCGCTTGCAGTGGGCCTCGTGGCGCTGGTCTCGCTCCCGCGCGAGGAAGAACCGCAGATTTCGGTGCCGATGATCGACATTCTGGTCACCGCCCAAGGCTTGCGCGCGGAAGATGCCGTGAAGCTGGTCACCGAACCGCTGGAAACCATCGTGAAGGGGATCAACGCCGTCGATCACGTCTATTCGCAGACGCGCGACGATGGCGCGATGGTGACCGCGCGGTTTCTGACCGGCACCCCTGCGGATGCGGCCATCCTGCGGGTGCATGAAAAGCTGCGCGCCAATATGGACCGGATGCCGGTCGGCATTCCCGAACCGCTGATCGTGGGCCGGGGGATCGACGATGTGGCGATTGTCTCGCTGACCTTGTCGCCCAGGCCCGGGGCCAGCATTGGCCCCGCCGATCTGACCCGCATCGCCCGCGAATTGCGGTCGGAAATCGCCAAGACCGAAGATGTCGGCCTGACCTATCTGGTCGGCGAAGCCTCTGAGGCGATCCGCATTGCCCCCGATCCGGCGCGGCTGGCGCTCTATGGGGTGACGCTGCAGCAACTGGCGCAGAAGGTGCAGCAGGCCAACCGGGCGATGAACACCGGCAAGCTGCTGGATCAGGGTCAGGAAATCGATCTGGTGGCGGGGGAAACGCTGACTGCGCCGTCCGAAGTGGCGAACCTTCTGCTGACCACCCGCGATGGCCGCCCGGTCTATGTGGCCGATGTGGCAGACGTGGCCTATGTGGAAAACACTGCGGATGCGCTGGTGTCGCATCTGTCGCGCGACGCAACCGGCGCGGTGCAGCGCGCGCCTGCGGTCACGCTGGCCGTGGCCAAACGCGCCGGGGCCAATGCCGTGGTGGTGGCCGAGGCGGTGTTGCACCGGGTTCACACGCTGGAAGGCCGCCTGATCCCCGAAGATGTGGCGGTCACCATCACCCGCGATTATGGCGAAACCGCCAATGAAAAGGCCAATGAACTGCTGTTTCATCTGGGCCTTGCGACTGTCTCGATCATCGGGCTGGTGCTGATCGCCATCGGCTGGCGCGAAAGCCTTGTCGTGGCCATCGTGATCCCGGTCACCATCCTGCTGACGCTGTTTGCCGCCTGGGTCATGGGCTATACGCTGAACCGGGTCAGCCTGTTCGCGCTGATCTTTTCCATCGGCATCCTTGTCGATGACGCCATTGTGGTGATCGAAAACATCGCGCGCCATTGGGGCATGGGCGATGGCCGGGCACGCCCGCAGGCCGCCATTGATGCCGTGGCCGAAGTGGGCAACCCCACCATTGTGGCCACGCTGACCGTTGTGGCGGCGCTTTTGCCGATGCTGTTTGTCAGCGGGCTGATGGGCCCCTACATGTCGCCCATCCCGTCCAATGCTTCGGCGGCGATGATCTTTTCGTTCTTCGTCGCCGTCATCATCACGCCCTGGCTGATGGTCAAGATCGCAGGCAAGGCCCCGGCCCATGCGCATGACAGCCATGGCCCGGCAGGTGGGCGTCTGGGTGCGGCTTTTGCAACAGTGGCGCGGCCGCTGCTGGCCACCAAAGCCCGCAGCCTGACCTTCCTGCTTGTGACGGCGGCGCTGTCCTTCGGGTCGCTGGGGTTGCTTTACACCCAGCATGTCACGGTGAAGCTGCTGCCCTTTGACAACAAGTCGGAACTCTCGGTCACCATCGACCTGCCGGAGGGCAGCAGCCATGAGGCGACCGACCGCGTGGCACAGGATGTGGCGCAGGTGGTGATGGCCCTGCCCGAAGTGGTGTCGGTTGAAACCCATGCCGGGACGGCAGCGCCCTTCAACTTCAACGGGCTGGTGCGCCACGCCTATCTGCGCAATGCGCCGGAACTGGGCGAAGTGCAGATCATGCTGGCCCCCAAACATGACCGCGACCGCGCCAGCCACGACATCGCGCTGGAGATCCGCGAACGTCTGGCGGACCTGAAGGTGCCACCCGGCACGGTGCTGAAAACGGTAGAACCCCCACCCGGCCCGCCGGTCATGGCGACCTTGCTTGCCGAGGTTTACGGCCCCACGCCAGAAGCCCGGCGCGCGGCCGCCGCGCAAATCCGCGAGGCCTTTGAACAGGTGCCCTTCATCGTCGATGTTGACGACAGTTTCGGCACCCCGCCACGCCGCCTGCGTGCCACGATTTCCACCGACGATCTGGAATTCTTCGCCGTGCAGGAACAGGATGTGTTCGACACGATCGCCCTGCTGAATGCGGGGCAGACGGTCGGCTATTCGCATCGCGGCGAAGGGCGCCAGGCCCTGCCCATCGTGATCGACCGGGCCAAGGCGGATCGCGTGCTGGATGAAACCGCGCTGTCCACCCCGATCCCGGCCAATACCCTGCCGGGTGCGCGGGGCGTGGTGGAACTCGGCGATGTGATCCGCGTGACCGAGGAAACCGCAAGCTTCCCGATCTTCCGCCACAATGGCCGCGCGGCCGAGATGGTCACCGCCGAACTGGCGGGGGATTTCGAAGCCCCGCTTTACGGCATGATCGCAGTGGCCAAGGTGCTGGAAGGGATGGAGTGGCCCGAAGGCACCCGCCCTGTCATCAGCCTGAATGGCCAGCCCGAGGATGAGGCCGGCATCACCCTGCTGTGGGATGGCGAATGGGAGGTGACCTGGGTGACCTTCCGCGACATGGGCGCGGCCTTTGCGGTGGCGCTGTTGGGCATCTACATCCTTGTTGTGGCGCAGTTCGGATCGTTCCGGCTGCCGCTGGTGATCCTGACACCGATCCCGCTGACCTTTCTGGGGATCATGGCCGGGCATCTGATCTTTGATGCGCCGTTCAGCGCGACCTCGATGATCGGGTTCATCGCGCTGGCCGGGATCATCGTGCGCAATTCGATCCTGCTGGTGGACTTCATCCGCCATGCGCCACCCGGCCTTGGCCCGGTGGAGCTGCTGATCGAGGCGGGCGCGATCCGTTTCAAGCCGATCCTGCTGACCGCCATCGCCGCCATGATCGGCGCGGTGGTGATCCTGGCCGACCCGATCTTCCAGGGCCTTGCCATTTCGCTGTTGTTCGGGCTGCTCAGTTCAACCCTGCTGACGGTGCTGGTGATCCCGGCCATCTATCGGGTGTTCAAGACCTGATGGAACCATCTTTAGGCGGATTTCCGTCGGACCGGGGCATAGAGGCTTGGCCAGCGCCGGTCCCGCAGGTTACACCAAAGGCAGATCTGGACAACACGGATAGGCCCTTCGCATGTGCACGCTTTGCTCCGCCCTGAACCCGACCGACCTTGCGGCAGGCTCTGACCTTCATCTGGGGAATGCACCCAATGCCAAATTGTCCAGTTTCACGCTGGATCAGATCGCGGATCAGCTGACCGAAGGCTACTGGACCTTCAACGAAGAAGCCCCGAACCGCAGCTTTGACGTGGCCCCGGGTGGCACACTGACAGTGGATTTCGGCGATCTGGGGGCCGATGAACGCTATCTCGCGCGGGCGGCACTGGAAGCCTGGACTGATGTGACCGGCATCATCTTCGAAGAATTCGTCGAACCCGATCTGACCGATGTTTTCGAAATCGGGGATGCGGGCGAAGGCACGACCACGGCCGCGCGGATGACGGTGGGCCAAGCCTATCATGGTGAATTGACCAGCGACACAGATACGGATTGGGTTGCTGTCCGGCTTGAGGCGGGCAAGACCTATACGGTCGCACTGGCCGGTGAAGGCGACAGCTTCGAGGCTTTGGAAGACCCGCGCCTGTTCCTTTACGATGCGCAAGGCAGGCTGGTGGCGGAGAATGATGATTTTCAGGGTGGGCTCAACAGCCTGCTGACCTTCACCGCCACCACAACCGGCACCTATTATGTGCGCGCCGCCGCCTATCAGGATGATTTCGGGGCATATGTGATGGGCGTGGCCGAAGGTGCGATGACGCCGCCCCAGATCACCTTCACCAATTCCGAAGAACTGGACGGAGCCTATGCAACATCCGAACTCGACGGGAACACGATCCTGAGTTCAGCGATCAATATCGGCACCGAATTCAATTCGGAACCGTTTTCGCTGAATTCCTACTGGTTCGAAACCTATATCCATGAAATCGGCCATGCCCTGGGCCTTGGCCATGCGGGCAATTACAACGGCAGCGCCGTGTTCAGCCGTGATGCGCATTACGCCAATGACAGCGTGCTGAATACGATCATGTCCTACTTCGATCAGGACACGAACCCGAATTTCGACGCCGATTATGGTTATGTCTCGACCCTGATGCCCGCCGATATCATCGCGATCCAGAATCTTTACGGAAGCAACGTGCAAACGCGCACCGGCGATACGGTCTATGGTGCCAACAGCAATGTCACCGGCTATCTGGGCGATCTGTTCGGGGCCATGTTCGATGGGGATGCCGCGGCTGCTCGGATCTGGCAGGACAGCAACATGGCCTTCACCCTGTTTGATACCGGCGGTCATGATACGGTGGACATGTCTACCGTTCGGGCGCGGCAGACTATTTCCTTGACGGCGGGCGAACTGTCCTCGGTCGGCGGCTTCAAGCTCAATATGGCCATCGCCCGGGGCACGGTGATCGAAGACGCCATCGGCGGCAGTGGCGCAGACCGGATCACCGGCAACAATGTGGGCAACCAGTTGGTCGGCAAGGCTGGCAATGACCGGCTGATCGGGGGTGGCGGGGCCGATACCCTGATCGGGGGGGTGGGCAATGACCGCATGATCGGCGGCACCGGTCGCGATGCCGTGTCCTATGCCGAGGCGCGCAACGCGATCCGTGTCGATCTGAACCGCACCACCGCGCAGGACACTCGGCAGGGGCGCGACACGCTGACCGGGATCGAGGACGTGATCGGATCACGGTTTGGCGACCGTATCACCGGCAGCAATCGTGCAAATGACCTGGATGGCCGCGCGGGCAATGACACGCTGGCAGGCGGGCGCGGCGATGATGTGCTGGCTGGTGGGGCCGGGGCCGATACGTTCCGCTTCAATGCTGGTGCCGATCGCATTACCGATTTTGCCGCAGGTCAGGACCAGATCGGCTTTGATGATGCGCTTTGGGGCGGCGGGCGCCGCAGTGGCGAGCGTATCCTTGAGGCCGCCGAAGTGGTCGGCGATGCGGTCGTCTTCACCTTTGGCCAGGGCAACAGCCTGACACTGGAGGGCATCAGCAGCCTTGCCGGTCTGGCGGACAACCTGTTCAGCTACTGACCCAAGGCCTGCCGGTCAGATCAGCACCAGCATGGCGCGCAAGGCATCCAGGTTCGGCACATCCTCAAGCAGGAGCCGGCCCTGGTTGCCGAAATCCAGTACAACATCAGCCCCAGTATCGCGGGCAAAGCGTGTGATCACGCTGGAAACGGTGGTATTGGACCCGAGCCCAAGATCCGACAGGTCAAGATGGACACGGTCGCCCTCGGCCCGGCTGGCATCCCGAATGGTATCGCGGCCGGACCCGAACACAAAGACATCCCCCCCGGAGCCCCCCGTCAGCACATCATCGCCCACCCCGCCAACCAGCCGGTCACGGGCAGAACCACCGCTCAGCGTGTCATTGCCATTGCGGCCAAACAATTGATCAGCACCTGAATTCCCGCTCAGACGGTTGTTGCCGGCATTGCCGAGCAATCTGTCATTGCCGCTGCCACCCAGCAGCGCCTCAATGCCGATCAGCGTATCCCTGCCATGGCCCGTTTGCTGCCCGCCCTGTTTGGCCAGATCAATCTGCAAATTGGCGCGCGCATCGCGGTAATCGGCAACATCATAGCCCGTCCCGCCCGCAAGCCGGTCATTGCCCTGGCCGCCCCGCAGCGTATCATTGCCGCGCTGTCCTGCCAGCGTATCGTCACCTGCACCGCCCTGCAGGATATTGGCCCGCTTGTTGCCCGAAAGCCGATCATTGCCATCGCCGCCCCGCGCATTCTCAATCCCGGTGATGATGTCGCGCCCGGCACCACCGGTTGTCTGCACGGCCTTTGTTCCCAAAGTGATCGAGACCGCCGGCAGGCCGTCGTACCAGACCCAGTCCTTCAGCCCGCTGCCACCGTTCAACGTATCATCCCCAAGCCCGCCGATCAGCGTATCGCTGCCAGCCCCTCCGGACAGGGAATCATTGCCTGAGCGACCTTCCAGCCGATCATTGCCGCTACCGCCGACAAACACATCCGCCCGATCCGTGCCCGCGATCCGATCCCCGAAGCGCGATCCGACCAACACTTCCACACCGTCCAGCCGGTCTCCCTTTGCGGCCCCCCGAAAAGACCCGGATGCAAGATCGATCCGCACTGCACTTCTCGCCTCGGCCCAGGTCACGGTGTCGATCCCCTGGCCGCCAATCATCAGATCGGCCCCTGAACCGCCATCCAGCGTGTCATTCGCTTCGCCACCATCCAGCGTATCGGCGCCCTTGCGGCCGATCAGAACATCCAGCCCGCCCCGCCCGAGCAGCCGGTTCCCGCCCCCATCGCCGCGCAACGTATCGTCAAGCCGTCCGCCCGCCAGCCCTTCGATGCCTTCCAGCCGGTCCTGCACAATGGATCCGGCTGTTGCCGCCTGCGTGTTCAGATCGGCCAGCACAGGGGCCTGAACCGCGCCATAGTCCACCAGATCAAAGCCGCCCCCGCCGCGGATCACATCGCGCCCACCGCTGCCACCGACGAAGGTATCCGCGCCTGCGCCGCCCTCCAGCGTATCATTGCCGGTCGTGCCCAGCAGTCGCAGCCCCGGATTGACCGGCGGCGCCACCACATGCCACAGGCCGAACAGATCGGAGGAGGTAAAGGTCTCCGACGGCAAGGGCCGCCCGCTGGAGGAATAGATATACACGATTTCGTCGTTCCAGCGCAGGATCAGCATGTCGGGGCGTTCCAGCGACTCCACCACTTCGATGGAATAGACCCGCCCCCAGTTCGACAGATCGAGCCGATCCTGCCCGGGGGTGAAATCGCGGATCGTGTCGGCCTCGCCATCCGCCAGCAGAACGAACAGATCGGCACCGGAACCACCGGTCATTTCATCGCGTCCGGTTCCATCCACCAGTATGTCGTCGCCTGCCCCACCCTGCAGCGTGTCATTGCCAGCGCCCCCGGCCAGCAGGTCGTTGTTGCCCCCCCCGATCAAGCGGTCATTGTCCTGACGCCCGACCTGCTGCCGGGCCAGAGTACCCGGGTCAAGGGACAGCCGCAGCACACCGCTGCCTTCGGTGCCGATGATCACTTCGATCCGGCCATTCACCAGCACCGCCTCGATCGCGGAAATATTGTCCAGCGGCATGCGGTCTGTCAGCAATTGCTGGGCCACAGAAACCAGCTTGCCATCGGGCAAGAGCATGAAGGCCGACAGACCTTCATCATTCCCCCCGGCAAACACGAATACGCGATCCCCCACCACCACCGTGGCCATGGCCTGCACCGATTGGAACCGGGTATCCAGTGTATCGACAATATGATCGGTCAGACGAATGCGGCCATTGCTGCCCAGCAGCAGCACCGAAATTGACGACGATCCACCACCGGCCAGAAAGACCCAGGTGTTTCCGCCGGTCTGCACGACCTCAAGGGCACTGGGGGCAGAAATGCCCAATCCCGCCGGCGCCCCGACCTGCGAGATCACGGACAACCGCCCGTCACTTGACAGTTCTGCCACCGTGACCGTTTCGGCCGCCGTGGACAGTGACAGCACAAAGCTGCGGCTGCCGATGGTCACGATCTGCAGATCGGCGATGGTCACACCCAGCGTTGCAGGATCGGTCAGCTGGGTGACGCTGCGCCTGCTCATGCTGCCATTGTCGGCGATCTGCCAGACCTCGACAAAGGCGCTGTCCTTCATGGCCAGAACCACCGTTCCACCGCTGAAGGCCTGCGCCACCACCACGCCAGAGGGACCATTGGCAAAACCCCGCTCTGCCCCGATCATCCCGCGATCATCCAGCGCATAGCCGATCGGGCGCGACGCCCACCCCCCGAAGGATGCCAGAACACCGTTGTCCAGCACGGCCAGACGGCCCGGTGCCGACAGAACATTGCTTGCGGCCAGCCCCTGCTGGTCGATCAGGGTCAGCCCGTCATCCGTCTGATCCAGCCGGAGCGCCAGAATCCCGCCCCCGGCACGCGTCGTCGTGAAGACCTGAACAACGCCGTCCACGACACGCAACGCAATATCCGTTACCCCGGCAAGCATCTGTGATGCCGCAGACCGGAATACGCCCCGCAACTCGAAGCTGAACACCTCGCACCCTCACCACCCCGTATCACCCGTGGTCAGTGTAGCGGCCAGTTTCTTTTCACCGGCTTAACGCAGCAGGGCTTGCCCGTGCAGACTGGTGGCAAGATTGCGGTCTTTGGGCAGAATCTGTGTCAAATCCTGTTTGACAGGGCGTAAAGAAAAGGGGCTGGTGGAAACAATCCCCCGCCCCCGTAGCCTGTGTAACGCCAAAGGGTCAGCGCCCGACCCCGACATAGGTTTCAAACCCTGCGGCCAGAACCTCGTCCCGATCATAGACATTTCGCAGATCGGCAAGCCGCGGATGGGCCATCTTCTTGGCCAGCTTGCCCAGATCCAGCGCGCGGAATTCGTTCCATTCCGTCAACAGCACAAGCAGATCAGCCCCCTGAGCCGCGCCATAGGCGCTCTCCACCCATTTGACGCCGGGCAACAGCGCCTCGCCTTCATGGCGGCCCTGGGGATCGACCACCCGCACCTTCGCTCCAGCCCCGACCAGAGCCGGAATGATGGTCAGCGACGGCGCGTCGCGCATGTCATCGGTATTGGGTTTGAATGTCACGCCAAGAATGGTGATGACCTTGTCGCGCAGCGCGCCATCGCACAAATCCTCGATCTTTTCGATCATGCGGTGCTTGATCTCGTCATTCACCCGGATCACGGTTTCGGTGATCTGCATCGGCACGGCATGGTCCTGCCCGATCCGGGCCAATGCCTTGGTATCCTTGGGGAAACAGCTACCACCATAGCCGGGGCCTGCATGCAGGAATTTCGATCCGATCCGGCCATCCATGCCGATGCCCTTGCTGACCGCCTTCACATCGGCCCCGACCTTTTCGCACAGGCGGGCGATTTCATTGATGAAGGTGATCTTGGTCGCCAGAAAGGCATTGGCGGCATATTTGATCATCTCGGCGGATTCGAGATTGGTATAGACCACCGGAAATTCGCGCAGTGAGAGCGGGCGATAGATGTCGGCCATGGTCTTGCGGGCGCGGTCGTTTTCAACGCCGACCACCACACGGTCAGGGCGCATGAAATCATCGATCGCCGCCCCTTCGCGCAGGAATTCGGGGTTGGAGGCCACGTCGAACGGCGTATCGCCCGCTGTGCGGGCCACGGCCTCGGCCACCTTGCGATTGGTGCCCACCGGCACGGTGGATTTGGTCACGACAACCGTATAGCCGGTCAGTGCTGCGCCGATTTCCTCGGCCGCTGCCATGACATAGCGCAGATCGGCATGCCCATCGCCGCGCCGGGTGGGGGTGCCCACCGCGATGAAAACGGCATCCGCCCCCGCCACAGCCGCCGCCAGGTCCAGCGTGAAAGACAGACGCCCAGCGGCCACGTTCTTGGCCATCAACTGTTCCAGCCCGGGTTCATAGATCGGCACTTCGCCGCGCAGCAGCTTTTCGATCTTTGCCGGGTCTTTATCAACGCAGACGACCTCGTGGCCGAAATCCGAAAAACACACGCCGGAGACCAACCCGACATACCCGGTCCCAATCATTGCAATCTTCATCGTCTCTGCCCGTTTTGCCGCCTGCGGTCCTGTGGGCGCATCGGTTGCGCCCCTTTGCATCCTTAACAGGCCAAAGCGGGCCTGCAACAGCCGTCTAGGCGGCAATCCGGGCGAAAGAATGGCATTGTTGCGCGCTCCGCGACAGTCTGGCGGATTGCGTCGGCAAATTCCGTCAGAGCTTGGTCGCCAGAACCGCAGGCGTGGCCTGACGCTTCAACACTGCTTCGCGCCAGGTGATATAGCTGATTGCAGCAATGATGACCCCGCCGCCCAGCAGCACGAAGGCATCAATCCCTTCGCCAAAGACCAGGGCGCCCAGCAATGTGGCCCAGACAAGTTGCAGGAAGGTCACCGGCTGGGTCACCGTCAGCGGAGCAACCGCGAAGGCGCGGGTCATGCAGTAATGGCCCGATGTGGCGCAGGCCGCCACCCCGGCCAGCGCCGCCAGTTGCGACAGCGATACCGGCTGCCACACCATCAGCGCCAGCGGTGTCAGGCCCAAGGTCACGCTCAGGCTCATCATCGCGACAATTGCCCCTGCACTGGCCAGACCGCTCAGCCGTTTCGCAAACAGATAGGATCCGGCAAAGAAGAACGCGGCCCCCACCTGCGCCAGATGGCCGTCTGTCACCTCGCGCAGACCGGGCCGCAGGATGACAAGCGCCCCCAGGATCGCCACACCCACCGCCAGGATGCGCCGCAGCGCCAGATGTTCGCCAAAGAACAGCGCAGCCCCCAGCGTGACCAGCACAGGGTTCAGATAGCCGATGGCCGTCACCTCGGCCACCGGCAGGCGGGCCATGGCATAGAACCAGCACAGCACGGCCGCCGTATGCACCACGCCGCGCAACGCAAACAGCCGCAGCGCGCCGGGGGCAAAGCCTGCACGCAGCATGGGGGCCATTGTCGGCAACAGGAACATCACGCCAAAGGCAAAGCGCAGAAAGGCGCTTTGCGCCGTGGGCAGATCGGTGCCCAGCCAGCGCACCAGCCCCGTTACCCCGACAAAGCTCAGGCCAGAGCCCAGCATCCACAAAACGCCCTCAAGGGGGCGCATCTCGCGCGCGTCCATCATGGGATCACCCAAGCCCATGGCCCGGGCGGGCGCAAGCGCTGCTTTGTGACCCGAACAATCAGCCCCCGAACGCCAGCCCCGCCGCAATGGCCCACATCAGGCTGCCGATCGCGATTTCCAGCACGACCCAGGCACGGGGGCGCGCAAAGACCGGGGCCAGCAGCCGCGCGCCGAACCCCAAAGCGGTGAAGAAACTCAGCGACGCCGCCGCTGCCGCCACACCGAAAATCAGGCCATGGGGCGCGTATTGTGCCGAAATGGAGCCGACCAGCACCAGCGTATCCAGATAGACATGCGGATTGGCCCAGGTGAACAACAGGCACATCGCAACCACCCGGCGCAGCGGCACCGGGTCACTGGCGGCAGGCACCAGCGCCTCGCCCCCTTTGGCCGCCGCCCGAAAGCGCAGAGCGCCATAGGCCAGCAGAAAGGCCACACCCAACCAGCGCATCGCCTGCCCGAACCATGGCGCTGCCTCGGCGATGCGGCCAAAACCCATGACCCCCGCCATCATCAGCACCGCATCCGACCCGGCACAGATCGCCACGACCGGCAACACATGTTCGCGCCGCAGCCCCTGTCGCAGGACAAAGGCATTCTGCGCCCCGATGGCCACGATCAGGCTCAACGATACCAGATAGCCCGCAATTGCCGCTTCAAGCATCTGACAGCCCCTGCAAGACGGCCATCGCCCGATCCGCATCCTCCGCAGGCAGAAAGATGTGATCGTGGTGAAAGCCCGCGATCATGTTGGCGCTGATCCCGGCCTGCGCCAGCGCGCCCGATACGGCAGCGGTCAGGCCCACGGCCTGCAACGCACTGTGAATGGTCAGGGTGATCCGCGCCATCGGCCCCTGTGGCGCAAGCCCTGCCGCCAGAAGCTGCGCCATCGGCGCGATGAGCGTCAGCCCTTCCTCTTCGGCCACTGTGGCAAAGGCGGTCACCCCCGCAGGCGGGGCAGCGGCCAGCGCATAGCCCCAATCGCGCCCGCACAGGGCCGGTTGCATCCCTGCCAGCAGTTTCTGCAGATCCGTTTCCCCAGACATCGCATCCCCCGATCCTTGATCCCCGGCTTTGGCTTGACATATCCCCGGCACATCGGATCAATCCAGTTAAGATTCCTTCAGTTGATTAAGTTTCTCTAATGCTCGACTATCCGCAGCTTCTGGCACTGGCCACCGTCCATCGTCGCGGCAGCTTTGATCTGGCGGCGGCGCAGCTTGGCCTTACCCCCTCTGCCATCTCGCAGCGCGTCAAGGCGCTGGAGGAACGGATGGGCACCCTGGTGATCCGCAGGGGCCAGCCTTGCAGCGCGACCGAGGCGGGCTTGCGGCTGATCCGTCATCTGGAAGAGGTGGTTCTGATGGAGGCGGCACTTGACCTGCCGGGTCAGGCGCCCGCCATCACCCGCATCGCAGTCAATGCCGACAGCCTGGCGACCTGGGTGATCCCCGCTTTGGCCGAAACCGACGGGCTGCTGTTCGACATCGTGATCGACGATCAGGATGTGAGCCAGGATTGGCTGGCGCGGGGCGAGGTTGCGGGGGCGATCACCGCCAGTTCCGGCCCCCTGCAGGGCTGTGATTGTCTGCCCTTGGGCACGCTGCGCTATCTGGCAACGGCCAGCCCTGGATTCGTGGCGCGCTGGCTGCCCGATGGCCCCACCCCAGCGGCCATGACCCGCGCGCCCGCCCTGACCTTCAACGACAAGGACAGGCTGCAGGCCCGATGGCTGCGCCGCGCTCTGGGGCCGGGTCTGGCCTTTCCCAGCCACCGGCTGGCCTCGTCACAGGGCTTTGTTGATGCGGCACTGGCGGGGCTGGGCTGGGGCATGAACCCGCTGCCTCTGGTGGCCGATCATCTGGCGGCTGGCCGGTTGGTGGAGCTGATCCCCGATACAGAGCTGGACATTCCGCTGTTCTGGCAATTTGCCCGGCGCAATGCACCGGCGCTGGCCCCGTTGACCCGGGCCTTGCACCTTGCGGCCCGGAACCGCCTGATCTGACCCCACCCGCAAATCTTGCAACAGGGCCACCAGCATCGCGCGGCAGTTGCTGCAGGTGCAAAATCAGGCTATGCTGCGCGTGTTACTATTTGACCGATTTTCCTGACCTTCCCCTTTTCCAAAGGTGTTCCATGGCGCTTTTTCACAGCAGCAATGCCAGCGATTTTCGTGCGGCAACCTCCGGCTTCGGGTTGGATGTCTTTGCAACGGTATCGCCGTCACGGCTGTTTCAACAGCAGTTGAACAGCGGTAACTGGAGCATCGCGCTTTATGATCGCCAAAAGGACTGGGCGTCAGAGCTTTTGCCAACGACCCAGACCATTCACAGCAACAACCGCGACCTGACCCAGTTTCTGTTCGGAACCGGGTTGGCCATCTCGGGCGGGCAAGTCAGCGCCGGGCAAGTGTCGGGCTGGTATGTCGATCAAGGCGATGGTCTGGTAATGCTCGCCCATGCCGATCTGGCTGGCCGCGATGTGGCCGCTGCCGCAGCTTCGGAAACGCGCGCGGATGATCTGATGATCCTCAGGCAAGCGCTGGCTGGTGACGATCTGATGATCCTGTCGAACGGCAATGACTATGCGCAATCCCATGGCGGGCAGGATATTCTTGGCGGCAATACAGGCCATGACACGCTGCGCGGCGGCAGTGGCGGGGATATGGTGCTGGGGGGCGTCGGCAATGATCGGCTGCTGGGCGAAAACGGCAATGACCTGCTGGTCGGCGCACAGGGGCAGGACCATCTGATCGGTGGCAGGGGCGATGACACGCTGGATGGCGGTCTGGGCCGCGACACAGTGACAGGGGGCAGCGGCAGCGACAGGTTCGTGTTCCGGGGCGGTGACGCTGCCGCCGTCATCACTGATTTCGGCACAGGCGACCGGCTGGTTTTCGCGGGCGATCTTGAACGTGACGACCTGACCGTTGCCCGGCGCGGAGATGACCTGATCCTGCGGATCGCCGACATGACCATCACCTTGCAGGATGTCAGCCGCAGCGCGCTGAAAGAGCGCATGATGATTTTCGGGGATGACCCGGTTACCGCCCGCTTCGACGCCTTTCTGGACGGATGGAGCTTTGCGTGATGATCAAGGCCCGCCCCCGCAGCGCCCGATGATAAAGAAGGCCCCCTGACCGGCAGTCAGGGGGCCTTTCACTTATGATCTGTCAGGCTGGTTCAGCCCAGTTGGGCCGCCACTTCATCCGACATGTCGAAATTATGGGTGACGGTTTGCACATCGTCATCCTCTTCCAGCATGTCGATCAGCTTCATCAGCTTTTGTGCGGTGTCGAGATCAACCTCGGTCCGCGATTGCGGGCGGAAGATCAGTTTGGATTCGGTGGATTCGCCCAAGGTCTTTTCCAGCGCATCGGAAACTTCGGACAGGTTTTCTACCGCGCAATAGATCCAGTGGCCTTCCTCATCGGATTCCACGTCATCCGCGCCGGCCTCAAGCGCCGCCATCATCACCGTATCGGCATCGCCCACGCTGGCCGGGTAGGAAATCTCGCCCACCCGATCAAAGCTGTGGCTGACCGATCCGGTCTGGCCCAGATTGCCGCCAGCCTTGGTGAAATAGCTGCGTACATTGCTGGCCGTGCGGTTCAGGTTGTCGGTCATCGCCTCGACGATCACCGCGATACCGCCCGCACCATAACCTTCATACCGGATTTCGGTGTAATCCGCCGCATCGCCACCCATGGATTTCTTGATCGCGCGATCAATCACGTCCTTGGGCATCGAAACGGCCTTCGCCGCCTTCACCGCAAGACGCAGACGCGGGTTCTTGTCAGGGTCGGGATCGCCCATCTTGGCCGCGACGGTCAGTTCTTTCGACAGCTTGGAAAACATCTTGGAGCGCAGCTTGTCCTGCTTGCCCTTGCGATGCTGGATATTGGCCCATTTGGAATGGCCTGCCATGGCCCTGCTCCGGTCGTTTGTACGATGATGGGCTCCTCTACACCAGCCGGGGGGGCGCGGGCAACCCCTGCCCCCCTTGCGCGTCTGGCGCGGAATTGGCACTGCTTGCGGATGGATCACGCCTTTGCCTTTGCCGGGGCGCATTTGCGGGCCATGGCCTGCGGGGCGCTGCACTGGCCCGACCAGCGGTTGCTGGTGGTTTCTGACCTGCATTTCGGCAAATCCGCCCGGCTGGCCCGGCGCGGCGGGGCGCTGCTGCCGCCCTATGAAACCCGCGAAACCCTGTTGCGGCTGGATCAGGCGCTGGAGGTGACCGGGGCACAGCGGGTGATCTGTCTGGGTGACAGTTTCGACGATCTGCAGGCCGAGGCCGAGCTGGAGGAGACAGACCGGCTCTGGCTGATCCGGCTGATGGCGGGGCGCGACTGGATCTGGATTGCGGGCAATCACGATCCGGGCCCGGGCCATATCGGCGGCAGCCACCGGTCAGACATGCGGCTGGCTGGCCTGACCTTCCGGCACATGGCCGAAACCCCGGGGGGCGAGGTTTCGGGCCACTTCCACCCCAAGGCCCGGCTGGCCGGGCAAAGCCGACCCTGCTTTCTGATCGATGGTGATGCGCGGCTGATCCTGCCTGCTTTCGGGGCCTATACGGGTGGGCTGTGGTGCGGGGCTACCGCACTTGACGCGGTGATGGGTCCGGGCGCTTTGGCCGTGCTGACTGGCCCCCGCGCCCTGCCCCTGCCCTATGCAGCCGCCTGTCAGAGCAGCCCGCGATCTTCCAGCTTGGCGCGATGAGATTTGCTGACAGGCATGCGCAGTTCAGGGCATAGCCGCACCCAGACCCGGCCATTTTCCTTTTCCACCGCACGAATCGCAGCCCATGCCACCCAATGCGAGCGGTGAATCTGCGTGCCCGCTTCGCCTTCGGCTTCGGCAATCGCATCCGCCAGCCGGATCAGCAGCGCCCCGCGCCCCTTGCTGGTATAGACATCGACATAATGGTCACGCACCGTCAGGGCCAATAGCCGCCCCTGCAATTCCGGCTCCAGCCGGGCGACAACACGCGGCAGCGGCTGGTCTTCGGGTTGATCTGGCAGATCGGCGGTTGACAACAAAACCGGTACAGCGCCGGTCGTCAGCATTTCGCGCACGGCCCCGATCAGGAGCGAGATGCCAAACACAAAGATCACCAGATCAATCAACGACGGGCGCATGGCCTCAACCGCGTCAAAGACCCGTGCCGACAACAGATAAAGCGGCCCGGACATGACAAGCGCGGACAACACCGCCACCAGAACTGCACCTCGGAGGAAATCGGTCTGGCGCAACACCCCGCGCACAAAGGCCCTGATGGTCATGCCGACCATCATGCCGACGGCCATCAACCCCAACCAGAGCAAAATGCGGCTTGGAAGATCCAGTGCCCAATACGATCCGAATGGACCAGAAACCCCGAGAATCAAACCGAAGGCAAGCCAAGCCACATAGGGCAAGGGGCTTTTCAGATCAGCGGTCAGAACTGAGATAAAGGCCGCCATTACAAATCGGAATATTACCATGCACCTGCAGCAGCGATAATCGTTACACCTCTGCAGCGCAACACGCGATTGCGTTGCGCAGCGCAAGTTCATGTCGCTTTGCGACATATATGGCAGCCGCCCCGGTCAGAAATGTCGCGGGGCGGCGCCCGTGTCAGGCCGTCAGCCCGGCCGGTTCCGGCAGGCCATGGGCACGGCAGCAGGCCGTCAGTGTATTGGCCAGCAGGCAGGCAATGGTCATCGGCCCCACCCCGCCCGGTACCGGGGTAATGGCCCCTGCCACAGCCGCAGCGCTTTCAAAGTGGACATCGCCCACCAGCTTGGCCTTGCCCTCGCGTTCGATCCGGTTGATGCCGACATCGATCACCGTCGCCCCGGGCTTGACCATATCGCCCGTGATCATCTCGGGCCGTCCGACGGCGGCCACAAGAATATCGGCCCCGCGACACACCGCAGCCAGATCCTTGGTGCGGCTATGGGCAATGGTCACGGTGCAGCTATCCCCCAGCAGCAACTGGGCCATGGGCTTGCCCACGATATTGCTCCGTCCCACGACGACCGCATTCATCCCGGCCAGCTTGCCATGGTGATCGCGCAACATCATCAGACAGCCAAGCGGTGTGCAGGGCACCATGCTTTTCTGCCCCGTGCCCAGCAGGCCGACATTCGAAATGTGAAAGCCGTCCACGTCCTTGGCCGGGTCGATCGTGTTGATGACCAGCTCCGAATTCAGATGCGCCGGCAGCGGCAACTGCACGAGAATGCCGTGGATTTTCGGATCGGCATTCAGCTTGCCGATCAGGTCCAGCAGCACAGCCTCGGACGTGTCGGCAGGCAGCTTGTGTTCGATCGAGGCCATGCCAACCTCGACCGTCTGCTTGCCCTTGGATGACACATAGACCTGGCTGGCCGGGTCTTCGCCCACCAGAACCACCGCGAGACCGGGCTGCAGCCCATGTTCCTCCTTCAGCCGCGCCACATGGCCCGCGACCTCTGCCCGTACCTTGGCCGCAAAGGCCTTGCCGTCAATGATTGCCGCCGTCATGGTGTTCTCCCTCAGCGTTCCACCGCAAAGGCGGCGGTGTAATGATCCATTTGCATGCGCGTGGCCAGCACGGCGTTTTTCATCAGCGTGGCCACGGTGACCGGCCCGACCCCACCCGGAACCGGGGTGATCCAGCCCGCCACCTGGGCGCAACTGTCGAAATCGGCATCGCCCACCGTGCGACCATCCACCCGGTTGATGCCGATGTCGATCAGCGCAGCCCCCGGTTTCAGCATCTCGCCCGTGACCAGACCGGGCTTGCCCACCGCCACAAAGACGGCATCGGCGGCGCGGCTGTGCACGGCAACCTGCCGGGTCATGTGATGGCAGACAGTCACCGTGGCCCCCAGCCCCATCATCAGAAAGGCGATGGGTTTTCCCACGATTTCCGAATGGCCGATGACACAGACATCCAGCCCTTCCATGCGCAGCGGCAGGGTTTTCAGGATTTCCACCGCAGCCACGGCGGTGCAGGGGCCAAGCGTCAGGTCGTTATAGACGATATTGCCGATGCTGGCCGGATGCATGCCTTCCACATCCTTCATCGGATGCACGGCCTTCTGCAGGGTCTTGACCGGAATATGGGCGGGCAACGGGCGCTGGATGATGATGCCATTCACCCTCGGGTCGGCGTTCAACCCGTGAAGCACGCCGATCAGTTGTTCAAGGCTGATCTCGGCAGGGTAATTGCGCGCCTCGAAGGCGACCCCCGCCGCCTCGGCCTGGCGCTGCTGATTGCGGACGTAAAGTTCCGCCGCAGCCACATCGCCCACCGAAATCGACACCAGGCGCGGCGCCCAGCCCCGTTCAGCCAGATCGCCAGCCTCGGCCTGCACCTGCCCCAGCATGCGTGCGGCGATGGCCTTGCCGTCAATCAGGGTTGCGGTCATGCGTGCCTTCCACTGCTGTGGGCCGATCCTGCAATACGGCCCGCGCGGGTCATCCCTTGCGCAGGCTGTCGGGGCCCAGATGGGTTTCCTCGCGCGCAATCGACCAATCGATCAGACGGCGCCAGAATTTCTCGATCAGGTCGGGGGGCAGACCCGCTGCCTCGGCATGACGGCGCACATTGGCCACCACTTCCTCCACCCGATCCTCGATGCGTGCCGGCAGATCGACCCTGGATTTGATCTGCGCAGCGCGGTCGATATAGGCGGCACGTTCGGCAAACAGGGCCACAAGCGTTTCGTCCAGCCGGTCGATCTCGGCCCGGACATGGGCCATGCTGTCGCAGTCTGCCGGTTTGCGCATCACGCTTCCTCCGATAAGTCCGCCCCCGAGATAAGGGGGCGGACCGGAAGACGCAACGGGGCGCAATGCCTCAGAACAGGCCCTCGACATGGCCCTGATCGTTCAGCCGGATGACTTCGGCGCTCGGCACTTTCGGCAGGCCGGGCATGGTCATGATTTCACCGCAGATCACCACGATGAAGCCTGCGCCAGCCGAAAGCCGCACTTCGCGCACCGGAACCGAATGGCCGGTGGGGGCACCGCGCAGGTTCGGATCGGTGGTGAAGCTGTACTGCGTCTTGGCCATGCAGATCGGCAGATGGCCATAGCCGGCCATTTCCCATGCCTTCAGCTGATCGCGGATCGACTTGTCGGCCAGCACTTCATCGGCGTGATAGATGCGCTTGGCGATGGTTTCGACCTTCTGGAACAGCGGCATGTCATCGGGATAGAGCGGCGAGAAATTGGCCGCGCCCGATTCCGCCAGGCTCACCACCTTGCGGGCCAGGTCCTCGATCCCTTCCGACCCCTTGGCCCAGTGCTGGCACAGGATCGCCTCGGCGCCTTGCGCCGCCACATAATCCTTCACCGCCTGAATTTCGGCATCGGTGTCGCTGTAGAAGTGGTTGATCGCCACCACGACCGGCACGCCAAAGCCCTTCACATTGGCGATGTGACGGCCAAGGTTCGGGCAGCCCTTCTTGACCGCTTCGATGTTCTCGGCTCCCAGATCGGCCTTGGCGACGCCGCCGTTCATCTTCATGGCGCGGACGGTGGCCACGATCACGGCTGCGGCCGGTTTCAGGCCCGCCTTGCGGCACTTGATGTCAAAAAACTTCTCGGCCCCCAGATCGGCCCCGAAGCCCGCTTCGGTCACGACATATTCGCCCAGTTTCAGCGCGGTCTTGGTCGCGATGACCGAGTTGCAGCCATGGGCGATGTTGGCAAACGGGCCGCCATGCACGAAGGCCGGGTTGTTTTCCAGCGTCTGAACCAGGTTCGGCTGCATCGCGTCCTTCAGCAGCACGGTCATGGCCCCATCGGCCTTGATGTCGCGGCAGTAGATCGGGGTCTTGTCGCGGGTATAGGCCACGACGATATCGCCCAGACGCTTTTGCAGGTCGTCCAGATCGTTCGACAGGCACAGGATCGCCATGACTTCCGACGCCACGGTGATGTCAAACCCGGTCTGGCGCGGGAAGCCGTTCGACACGCCGCCCAGCGACACCACGATATCGCGCAGCGCGCGGTCGTTCATGTCCATCACACGACGCCACACCACGCGGCGTTCGTCGATGCCCAGGCTGTTGCCCCAGTAGATGTGGTTGTCGATCATCGCCGACAGCAGGTTATGCGCGCTGGTGATCGCGTGGAAATCGCCGGTGAAATGAAGGTTCATCTCTTCCATCGGCACGACCTGCGCCATGCCACCGCCAGCCGCGCCACCCTTCATCCCGAAATTCGGGCCGAGCGAAGCTTCGCGGATGCAGATCACGGCTTTCTTGCCGATCCGGTTCAGGCCATCGCCCAGACCCACAGTGGTGGTGGTCTTGCCCTCGCCCGCGGGCGTCGGGTTGATCGCGGTCACCAGAACCAGCTTGCCGTCGGGCTTGTCTGCCAGCGACTTGATGAAATCCTGGCTGACCTTGGCCTTGTCATGGCCATAGGGCAGCAGCGATTCCGACGGGATGCCCAGCTTGGCACCGATCTCCATGATCGGCTTTTTCTTGGCTTCGCGTGCAATCTCGATATCGGTCTTGAAGGCCATGATCTCTCCTGCGGGTGTGGCGCCCAGATGTGTTTGACCGCACGATACCGACAGGATTGCCCCCCGACAGGGTGGTTTCCGACCTGTCCCAAGCGAAATTCGCCAGCGCAGGTTTCCGATGGGAAATATCGGAACAGGTGGCGGAAACTTTCCATAAATGGAATTTTCAATCCAATTCCTGTGCCGCTGCGACGAATCGTCCCGCAAAAGAAAAACCCCGGTGCCCTGCCTGGGCTCCGGGGTCATTTGATGCGTCTTGCGTCACTCAGGCGGTGGGCTCGGGTTCCATTCCGCCATCGGGTTTGACGCGCGGTTTGGTCTTGGGGATCGCCAGAACCGACCCGCCTCCACCGCTGTCACCACCGGTTCCGGCATCGCTGTCGCCGCCCAGCGGTTCACCTGCGATGACCTTGCGAATCTCGTCGCCGGTCAGGGTTTCATATTCCAGCAGCCCCTGCGCCATGCGCTCGAACTCTTGCTCGTTCTCCAGCAGGATGCGGCGGGCCTCCTGATAGCCATCGTCAATCAGCCGCTTCACTTCGGCTTCGATCAGCTGCTTGGTTTCGGCTGACACCGAGAAGCCCCCGGTATTGCCGGTATAGCCCTGATGCGCCTCGGCATAATCGACATTGCCCACAACATCCGACATGCCCCACCGCATCACCATCGCGCGGGCAAGGCTGGATGCCTGCTGGATATCGCCCACCGGGCCAGAGGACACGCCCTCTTCGCCATATTTGATGATCTCGGCGGCCTTGCCAGCCATGGTCATCGCGATCTTCTGCTTGGCCTCATCCTTGTGCATCTGCAGCCGGTCCATTTCGGGCAGGCTGACCACCATGCCAAGGGCACCGCCGCGCGGGATGATGGTGGCCTTGTAGACCGGGTCGCATTTCGGCAGTTTCAGCCCGACGATGGCATGACCAGCCTCGTGATAAGCGGTCTTTTCCCGCTGGTCCTGCGTCAGCACCATCGAACGGCGCTCTGCCCCCATCATCACCTTGTCCTTGGCGTTTTCGAAATCATCCATGGTGACAAAGCGGCGGCCAACGCGGGCAGCCATCAGCGCCGCCTCGTTCACAAGGTTCATCAGATCGGCGCCCGAAAAGCCCGGGGTGCCGCGCGCGATGGTGCGCAGGTCCACGTCAGGCCCGACCGGCACCTTGCGGGCATGCACCGTCAGTATCTTTTCGCGGCCCTTGATGTCGGGGTTGGGCACATGGATCTGACGGTCAAAACGGCCGGGGCGTAGCAGTGCCGGGTCCAGCACATCCTTGCGGTTGGTGGCGGCGATGATGATCACGCCTTCATTCGCCTCGAACCCATCCATTTCGACCAGAAGCTGGTTCAGGGTCTGTTCGCGTTCGTCATTGCCGCCGCCGATGCCCACGCCCCGGGCGCGGCCCACCGCGTCAATCTCGTCGATGAACACGATGCAGGGTGCGTTCTTCTTGGCCTGTTCGAACATGTCGCGCACACGGGATGCACCGACCCCCACGAACATTTCCACGAAATCCGAGCCCGAGATGGTGAAGAAGGGCACACCCGCCTCGCCCGCAATCGCCCGGGCCAGAAGGGTTTTACCGGTGCCGGGCGGGCCGACCAGCAGCGCGCCCTTGGGGATCTTGCCGCCCAGACGGCTGAATTTCTGCGGGTTGCGCAGGAATTCGACAATCTCTTCCAGTTCTTCCTTGGCTTCGTCGATGCCGGCCACGTCATCAAAGGTCACGCGGCCCTGCTTTTCGGTCAGCAGCTTGGCGCGCGATTTGCCAAAGCCCATGGCCCCGCCGCGTCCGCCACCCTGCATCCGGTTCATGAAGAAGATCCAGATGCCGATCAGCACGATGAAGGGCAACCAGACCCCCAGCAGGCTGAGCAGGCCCGATTGTTCCTGCGGTTCGGCCTTCACTTCCACGCCCTTGGCGATCAGCCGGTCGGTGATTTCTTCGCCCTGCGGCTTGATGGTGGCATAGGTGTTTCCATCCTTGCCACGCACCAGAACCCGTTCGCCATCCAGCGTCACGCTTTGCACTTGGCCTTCATCGACCCGGGCAATGAATTCGGAATACGACAGGTTGCGCGAGGCGGTCGTAGTGGTTCCGGTGCTGAACATGTTGAACAGCGCAAGGATCAACAGGAACAGAACAACCCAGAAAGCGATATTGCGTGCGTTACCCACGAGGGAACTCCTTGGAAGCGGGCGCGAGAGGGCGGCGCCCGCGCGATCTTGGGACTAAAATAGACATCTGGGGCCGGGGTTCAATGCGATATGACGAATAAGCTGAAGTCGGGGCTCAATGTCGCGGTCCAGCCTGCGGTTTTTCCGGCCAGCGGGGCGGAAATCAGCCGATCCCCCAGCCAGATGCCGGGGCTGGCCAGAAGCGCATCGCGCGATCCATGATCCCGCCAGCCGGGGCATTGGCGCAAACCGTCAGGGCCAAGCGCGGCAATGGCCTGCCCTTCCTGCACGGGGCCGGACAAGTGCCAGCGATGATCCCAGATCAGGCCGGGCTGTACCGGCCCCATGACCGCGCGCAACTCGCGGCTCACCATGCAGATGTCGCCCTTGCAGCGGAACCGCACCCCGCCCAACGTGGCATCCCTGCCTTCGGCCAGCGCTGTGAAAAGCTGGGAAAGCTTGCTTTCCCGCGGGGGATATGGCGCGCCGCTGTACCATTGGATCATCGCAATCAGCAGGCGGCGGCGGATTTCCGGGTCGCTGTCAATCAGCGCAGACCTCTGGACCTGAAGCGCCCCCCCGGTCACTGTCACCCGGTCGCGGGCGGCATGGGCCACCGAGTTTTGCACCGTATCCCGCGCAGCTGACAGATTGGAAATCACATCTGACAGCCGATCGACCGTTATCCCCAGCGGCTTCAACGCCTTCAGCGCACGTCGGGCCTTTACCCGCGTGAAACGGTCATTGTCATTCGACGGATCGTCGATCCAGCCCAGCCCATTGCGGCGCAGATAGGCGCGCAGGGTTTCGCGGGTGTGGCGCAACAGCGGGCGATGCCATGCGATGCCCTGCTCCTGCCACTGCCCCCGCATCCCCGACAGGCCATCCAATCCCGCCGCGCGCCCCAGGTTCATCAGAAAGCTTTCGGCGTTATCATCGGCCGTATGGCCCAGCATCACATGGGGGATGCCCTGCCCCCGCGCCCAATCGGCGATCAGGGCAATCCGGGCGCGGCGGGCCTGATCCATCAGGTTGCCCTGCGCCGCCGGGCCCGACCAGCGCAGCACCCGATGCGGGATACCAAGCCCCGCGCAAAGCTCTGCAACCTGCGCCGCCTCGGCCGCACTGTCAGGCCGCAAGCCGTGATCCACCGTGACGGCATGCAGGGTAAGGCCTGCGGCGGGTGCCGTGCGGTGCAACAGATGCAGCAGCGCGACAGAATCGCCACCGCCCGAAACCGCCACCGCCAAAGACAAGGGCGCGGCCCCGCAAGGCCGCGCCGGAACAAGCGCCTGGGCCACTGTCTGCAAAAGCGCGACTTCTGCGCTTTCCATCAGCGACCCATCGGTCATTGGCAGGCCAAGGCGGCCAGTTTGCCCTGCGCTTCGGTCGCGTCGGCACTGCCGGGGAAGCGAAGACCCACTTCCTGCAGGGTCACGCAGGCCTCGGCCACCTGTCCAAGATCGGCCAGACCCTGCCCCAGCTTGACCAGTGCCAGCCCTGCCATCGGGCCATCAGGCCGTCCGGAAAAGGCATTCAGCCAGGACCGCGCCGCCCCTGCCGTATCGCCCGCCTGTTTCAGCGCATCGCCCTGCAGGACCTGCGCTTCCTGCATCAGGGGGCTGCCCGGGTAGGCCGTGGCAAAGGCCGCAAACTTTTCCGCGGCGGCTCGAAAGTCACCCTGACCGAGCACCTCCTTGGCCCGGTCAAAATCGCCCTGTTCCCCGACCGCAAGTTCGGGCCCCGGTGCTGCGGGGGTGGTTTCGATGGGTGCCGGGGCGGTATCGCCGCCCAGTGCGGACGTGGGCGGAATGGCCCCGACATCGCCACCTTCCAGTTCCACCACGCGGAACTCCAGATCGCCGATCCGGTTGGTGCCGTCCGCGACCACACGGTTCACCTTCAGTTCCACCTGTTCGGTCTTGGCGGTCAGGCGCATCAATGCGGCCTCGATCGCGTCCAGCCGCTCCAGCGCATTGGCGCCGGCCACGCCGGTTGCCACCGCGCCGGTGGTCACCAATTCCTGTTTCAGCGCCGCGAACTCGCCGTTCAGCGCGGCAAGCTCGGCCTTGATATCGGCCAATGACTGCGCCCGGTCCTGCGCAAATGCCAGACCGGGCAGCAGCATCAGCGCCAGCGCAAAGACGCGAAGGCGCATCATCCTCAGGCCCCCGCGCCTGCCGACAGCACGGTCACCGCGCGCCGGTTCTTGGAGAAGCAGGCCTCGCTGGCGCAGACTTCGATCGGGCGTTCCTTGCCATAAGACACGGTGCGCATGCGATGCCCGGCAACGCCTTGCGAAATCAGGAAGTTCTGCACCGCGCTGGCACGGCGGGCCCCAAGGGCAAGGTTGTATTCGCGCGTGCCCTGTTCGTCGGCATGGCCTTCGATGATGATCGCGAAATCGGCATTGGTGTTGAGCCATTGCGCCTGACGGGTCAGGATCGCGCGGGCCTCGTCCGACAGGGTGGATTGGTCCACCGCGAAGAAGACGCGGTCCCCGAGTGTCTGCTGGAAATAGGCGACCGAAGTCGGATCATTCGGCCCGCCCAGGGCCGACCCGTTGATCCCGCCTGCACCAAGCCCACCCGCGCCGCCATTTGCCCCGCCCGCACCATAGCGGTTGGGGTTGTTGCAGGCGGCCAGACCCAGAACCGAAATCAGAAGCAGGGCTTTGCCAATATACGCCATGTTTTTATCCTTTGCGTGGTGCTGTCCCGACCGGGCCAGCGTATCAGGTTTGGCCCACCGGGGGAATCGGTGGGCGCGTGAACTTTGTTACGGAAGCAAGGGCGACCATGCCGGGTCGGATGCCGCCGTGCCGGTCTGGATCCGCTTCAGATTGCGCCCCGAAACATCGACCGAATACAGCATCGGATCACCACCCGGGTCTTGCCGGGTGAACATGATCACACGCCCATTGGGCGACCAGGTCGGTCCTTCGTCGATGTAGCTCGAGGTCAGCAGTTTTTCCTCGGTGCCATCGGCCAGCATCACGCCGATATGGAACCGGCCTGCATTCTGCTTGGTGAAGGCGATGTAATCACCGCGCGGCGACCAGACCGGGGTGCCATAGCGCCCCGCGCCGCCCGAAATCCGCGTGCCCTCGCCGCCCGAGGCGGGCATGACATAAAGCTGCTGGTTGCCCGACCGGTCGCTTTCAAAGACGATCTGGCTGCCATCCGGGCTGAAGGAGGGCGCGGTTTCGATGGCAGGGGAATTGGTCAATTGCCGCAGACCGCCCCCATTCACGTTCAGCGAATAGATATCGGTATTGCCGCCGCGTTCCAGGCTGAACACCACGGTCTGCCCGTCCGGCGAAAAACGTGGGGCAAAGGTCATGGTGCCCGGCTGTTCCCCCAGCCCCCGGATCGCCAGATTGGCGACATCCATCACATAGATCTGCGGAAAGCCCGAAGAATAGGAGGTGAACAGGATACGGTCCCCGGCAGGCGAAAAACGCGGCGCCAGCACGATGGACGAGGAATCCGTCAGATAGGACACATTCGCGCCGTCATAGTCCATCACCGCCAGCCGCTTTTGCCGTTCGGATTTGGGGCCTGCTTCCGACACGAACACCACGCGGCTGTCGAAATAGCCGCTTTCACCGGTGATCCGGCTATAGACCGCATCGGCCACCTTATGCGCCACCCGGCGCCAGCTGCCGGCATCGCCCGCGAATTGCAGGCAATCTTCCAGCGTGCCATTGGCAAAGACGTCATGCAGGCAGAACTTCACCGCCACCTGCCCGCCACTTGCCTGCACCGCACCGGTGATCAGCGCCTGCGCATTGATCGCCTGCCAATCGGGATAGGACACCGCCGTGTCAAAAGACGTGATCTGCTGGATATAGGCATTGGGCGGGATCTGCGCGAACAGCCCCGTCCCGGCCAGATCGGCGGCGATCACGCTGCTGATATTGGCCGCCAGCTCGCCCGCGCCACCTTCATCCACAAAGGTCGGAAGCGCGAAGGGCATGGGTTCGATCACCGGGCTGCCCAGGGTGATCGTCAGCCGGGCTTCGGCCGGCGTGGCCAGCATCGACTGGCCTGCAATGGTGGTGGCGACCATGGCGGCCGCCGTCAGAAGAGTGCGAAACCTGCTCATCCGGGCCTCTGCTTTCCTTTTGTCGCGGCGGCACCCGTGCGGCCCGCCGTCTGTCCTGTTCCCATGGGCGGGATCACCGCGCCCTGTGCTGTTTGGTCGGCACCCCGACCGCATTCGTTCAACTGCTGAGGCCAAGGATCACCTTCCCCATACCCCGGGCTGGCCGGGCCTGTTCGGCCCAGGGGCTGCCCCGGGCATGCAAGAGGGACCTTGTCGCATCCACCCGATCACAGGCCCACCCTTCCCTTGTCGAAGATCAATTCCAGTTCGCGCCATGATTCATACTTTTCATCCGGCAGCGGGAAGCCATTGGCTCCGCAGCGCAGAATTGCGCGCCGTGCCGCCTCGAAGGCCTGCCGCCCTGCAGCATCGGATGCGCTGTTCGACGCCAGTTCGATACTGGTCGCAACCGGCTTCTTGTCGGGGCCGATGGTGACGTAAATCGAAATGACGGCGCGCTGCGCCTCGGTGGATAGCGACCCCACATTCCAGCAACGCTCCACCGCCACGCGCAGCGCATCCTTTTCACCCGATGACATGGGCGGCCCGTTGGCGGCGATCCCGCGGCCCGGTGCGCTGTTCTGGTTTGCGGCAGCCGCAGCGGCCTCTGCCGCTGCAGCCTCTGCCGCTTCGGCGGCCAGCGCCTCGGCCACGGCATCATCGGTGGCCTGGGCGTCAACATTGGAACTGCTGGCCGCTGTGCGCGGCGGTTCAGGTGTCGGATCGGGGCGGCGGGGCCGGGATTGCGGGCGTTTGGAGCTGGTCGGGGCCAGCGTTGCCTGTTGCTCGGTTTCCGTCGCCTCGGTCACCACTTCGGTCGCGGCCTCGGGCGGTGCAGCGGCCTCTTGCTGTTCTTCGGCCGGGGGTGTTTCGGGCGTCGCTTCCTCGGCCACGGCCTGCTGCACCTCGTCCGCTTCGGCCACGTCTTCGGGCGGCGCGTCCTGAGGCACCGGGGCCACACGGTTCGACGGGCGTGGGCGCGGGCGGGGCGAACTGGTGATCACGGCCACCGGCTGTTCCTGTTCCGACGGCGGTGCAATCGGTTCCGGCACCGGCTCGGGCTGCGCCACATCAGCTTCGGGCAGCGGATCGACAACAGGTTCAGGGTCCGCTTCCGCAGGCGGAGGCGGTTCGGCCACGGGTTCGGCAGGACGCTCTTCCACCGGAGGCGTGGGCCGCGTTGGTGGACGCAGCGATTGCGTCGGCGCAACCTCTTCGGGCGTTTCGGTCTCGGGCGGGGCTGCGCTACCGCCTGCCGCCTCCATCATCGCGTCGAAATCGGCGCTCGAAATCGTGCTGACCGACATGGCCTCAGGCTCTGCCGGTGGCGGTGGGCGAAACAGGACATCGCCGAACAGCACCCAGAGGATGACGACCGTATGGCCGACCCCCGAGACGACAAAGCTTTTGTCCATGTCACGCAGCATGGCCGACCTATTCGTTCGGCTGGGCGGCGGCGCCCCCCGCCTCGGCCCCCATCAGCGGGCCATTGCTGTCGGTGACCAGCCCGATATTGCGGAACCCGGCCGCATTCAGCGCCCCCATCACCTGCGCCACCCGTTCATAGGGCACCGCCCCATCGGCGCGCAAAAAGATCTTGTCAGACTCGCGCGTGGCCGCAATCGCCTGCAATTGCGGGATCAGCGTGGTCTCGTCGGCCTCAGCATTCATCAGGAACAGCTTGCCCGTCGCATCGATCGACAGGGCCAGCGGCTCTTCCTGTTCGGTGGGCAGGCTGGCCGCGGCGGTTTCCGGCAATTGCAGCGGCACACCAACCGTCAGCATCGGTGCCGCCACCATGAAGATGATGAGCAAGACCAGCATCACATCGACAAAGGGCGTGATGTTGATGTCAGACATGGCAGCGGAATTGCCCCGCCGCCGTCCGCGCCGACCGCCCCCGCCCGATTTCTTGGCAACCCCTGCTCCCATGGGTCAGGCGTCCAGCTGGCGCGACAGGATGGTGGCGAATTCGTCGGCAAAAGCCTCATATCCGCCCAGGATACGTTCGCTGTCGGCATTCAGCTTGTTGTAGAACACCACGGCGGGAATAGCGGCGACAAGGCCGATCCCGGTGGCCATCAGCGCCTCGGCGATGCCCGGCGCCACGGTCGCGAGGTCGGTGTTCTTGGTGGCGGCGATTTCGGTGAAGGCATGCATGATGCCATAGACAGTGCCGAACAGCCCGATGAAGGGCGCAGTCGAACCCACCGTGGCCAGAAAGGACAGGCCGCTGTTCAGCGCTTCGGATTCGCGCGAAATGGCCACATCCATCGCACGGTCGATGCGCGATTGCGCCCCCGCGATCAGCCCACCATCCTGTCGGTGGCTGCGCCGCCATTCCAGCATGCCAGCCGCGAATATCTTTTCGCTCTGGCCTTCCGGGGCGGGGCCGATCTTCTCGAACAGCTCGTCCAGCGGCTCGCCCGACCAGAAGGCCCGGTCGAAGACCGCAGCCTCTGCCCGTGCCGCGCGGAACATCAGATGTTTGCGAATGATGATGGCCCATGACCAGAAGGACATGATCAATAGCCCGATCATCACCAGTTTGACGGTGATGGTCGCACGGGCAAAAAGCCCGATGAGCGAGAAGTCGATCTCGCTTGCCGCCGTGCTTGCCGCGGTGACGGTTTCCATGATGTATACGCCTGCTCTTGCTGTCGTGCCGTTTCCCGGCCGCTCTTACGCCTGATTCTACCCTGATTTTAGGGGGATTGCCAACACAACCTCGTCAAAAGGCCGCAATCCGCCGATCATTTTGCTGCGCCGCAGCAATAGTCAGCCGGTCAGGGCTGCACGAACCTGCGGTGGCAGGCGTGCGGCCCTCCCGTTATCCCCCAGACAGACCAGCGTAACCGCCGCGGTAAACAGGGTATCCTCACCACGCCGGACGGTCTGCCACAGTTCGATCCGCGAGCCGCCAAGTTCGCGCAACTCTGTCGTGACCTCCAGCAGGTCGTCGAAAACCGCAGGGCGCAGGTAATCGGCCACCACCCGGCGCACGGCAAAGACGATACCGTGATCCGCCTTCACCTGCGTCTGATCCACGCCCCGCGCCCGCACCCATTCGCTGCGGCCCCGTTCGATGAACTTCAGGTAATTGGCATAATAGACGATCCCGGCCAGATCGGTGTCTTCGTAATAGACCCGCACCGGATGCACATGCGTCATGCCACGCCCCCCTGCCCGATACGCGCCACCAGCCGCAAGGCATGGCTGGGATCCCGCGCCACGGCGGGCATCACCCGATCATAGCCTGCGCGGATCACCGCGCCGATTTCCGGGCGCAACACCACCTGCCCGCCCGCCAGCGCCAGCGGCGAGGATTCGGCAAAGGCCCGGTCAGACCACAGGCAGATCACCTGCACCGCCTGATTGAGCGCCAGCGTTTCAGCCGGCAACGCCGCAAGTTCGTCATCCATGCGGATGAACACAAAGGCCGCCTTGATCGCGCCGTCGGCATCAAAGCGGAAAGCCCGGTACTGATTGGCCCCCTGCGCGGCCAGCCGGGCACAAAGTGGGGCCAGATCGGGCACAAGCCGGTCAAGGTTCGGCACCTCGGTCAGTTCGGCCCAGTCGCGGAAGAAGAACAGCATCAGATTGGCCCCCAGTTCCGGGTCCGTCTCGGCCATCTTGTGCCCGGCCAGCGCCACGACCGCCTCGATCGCGCCCTTCACGGTGGACAGCGTGGCGTCATCGACCCCGAAGACCACCGGCACGATGGGCCGCCCCCACCGGGCAAAGAGATATTCCCCTGTCGCGCGCGTGAACAGCGCTTCCACCCCGGCTGCGTCCATGGTTTCCTCGTCAGCAAAGCCCGGCCCGGATAGCGGCTTTCCCGCCCCGGCTCAAGCACAGGAGAAACGGATGCTGAAAGGGATCGACCCGCGCGTGACACCCGACCTGATGGATGTGCTGATGCGCATGGGGCATGGCGATGAACTGGCGGTGGTGGACAGCAACTATCCCGCCCATGCCCTGCCGACGCGCAGCAACAGGGTGGTCGAACTGCCCGGGCTGGATGTGGTTCAGGGCTTGGGTCTGATCCTTGGCCTGATGCCGCTGGACGGGTTCACCGATTATGGCGCATTGTGGATGGAACGCGATGGCGCGGGGTCGAACCCCGATCCCGTGCATCGCGCGGCGCTTGAGGTCATCGCAGCGGCACTGCCCGAAGGTGCGCAGGCCAGATCACTGGAACGTCAGGCCTTCTATGCCCATGCCCCCGGCTGCTTTGCGGTCGTGCGCTGCACCGAAAACCGCCCCTTTGGCTGTTTCATCCTGCGGATGGGGGTGGTGTTCTGACGCCCGGGAGCCAGCTTCCCGGCTGAGGCGACGCCGGGGTCTTTCCACGGCACTGCCTCCGATGGGGTTCGATGCCCCTTTCGGCAGCCACTTGTTTCATGAATCGAACAAACCGCCCTGCGTCGGAGCGCGTGGGGCCTCAAGCCCGATATGCCGCCAAGCCTTGGCCGCCAGCATCCGCCCGCGCGGGGTGCGCTGGATCAGGCCTTGTTGCAACAGATAGGGTTCGATCACCTCTTCGATCGCATCGCGGCTTTCTGACAGGGCGGCGGCGATGGTTTCCACCCCCACCGGGCCGCCGCCATAGTTTTCGGCCAGCAGCAACATGTAGCGACGGTCGGCGCCATCAAGGCCCAGATTGTCCACCCCCATCCGCGTCAGTGCCCGGTCGGCAATCGCGCGGGTCAACCGGCCATCGCCCTCCACCGTCACGAAATCCAGCACGCGGCGCAGCAGCCTGCCGGCAATCCGCGGCGTGCCACGGGCGCGACGGGCGATTTCGCGGGTGCCTTCGGGCAAAGGTTCGATCCCCAGCAGCCGCGCGCCGCGGGTCACGATGTGATCCAGTTCATCCTCGGTATAGAATTGCAGCCGGGTCGGGATGCCAAAGCGATCGCGCAAGGGTGTGGTCAACAGGCCCAGCCGCGTGGTTGCCCCGACCAGCGTGAAGGGCTGCAGGTCGATCCGCACCGTCCGGGCGGCAGGCCCTTCGCCGATCACCAGATCCAGCGCAAAATCTTCCATCGCGGGATACAGCACCTCTTCCACCACGGGCGACAGGCGGTGAATTTCGTCGATGAACAGCACGTCGCGCGGTTCCAGATTGGTCAGGATCGCGGCCAGATCGCCCGGCTTGGCCAGCACCGGCCCCGAAGTCATGCGAAACCCCACCCCCAATTCGCGGGCGATGATCTGGGCCAGCGTCGTCTTGCCCAGACCCGGCGGGCCGTGGAACAGCGTGTGGTCCATCGCCTCGCCGCGCATCCGGGCGCTTTCGATGAAGATACGCAGATTGGCCCGCGCCTCGGCCTGCCCCACGAAATCCTCCAACACCTGCGGGCGAAGCGCGCGATCGGCGTCTTCGGGCAGGCGGTCGGGGCGAAGGGCGGGATCGGGCTGCTGGGTCATGACCGGAACAATCCCCGAACGCGGCCCCTTTTGCAAGGGGGCGGGTCATGGCCCGATGCGCTACAGAAAGCTCTGGGGGTCGATATCGACGGCCAGCCGAATGGCGTTGGGCTGTTTCAACTGCGCCAGCCATTCGGCAATGGCCGCCTGCAACGGCGCCCCTTTTTCGGCCTTGATGAGCAGCCGCACACGATGGCGCCCGCGCACCCGCGCAATGGGGGCCGGGGCGGGGCCGAAAAGCTGCGCCCCGATGCGACGCAACGGCCCGTCGCGCCGCGCCAGTTCGGCCGCGAAATCAAAGACCGGCTGCACTTCGGGGCCAGAGAGGATGATCCCGGCCATGCGGCCATAGGGCGGCACGCCTGCCGCCTGCCGTTCCGCCGCCTCGGCCCGCCAGAACCCCTCTTCCTCGCCGCTCAGGATCGCGCGGATCACGGGATGTTCGGGCTGATGACTTTGCAGCAGCGCAAGGCCACGGCGGTCGCCCGACCGCCCGGCCCGGCCTGCAACCTGCCGCATCAGCTGAAACGTGCGTTCGGCCGCGCGCAGGTCAGAGCCTTGCAGGCCCAGATCGGCATCGATCACCCCGACCAGCGTCAGCAGCGGAAAGTTGTGCCCCTTCGCCACGATCTGCGTGCCGATGATGATATCGGCCCCCCCCGCCGCGATGGCCTCGATCTGCTCTTTCAAGGCGCGGGCCGACCCGAACAGGTCTGATGACAGGATGGCCAGCCGCGCATCGGGAAAGCGTTCGACCACCTCTTCGGCCAGACGTTCGACACCGGGGCCGACGGGGGCCATCCGGCCCTCGACCCCGCAAGAGGGGCAGGCGGTGGGCACAGGTTTCGTGGCACCGCATTGGTGGCAGACCAGCCGCGCCAGAAAGCGGTGTTCCACCATCCGCGCATCACAATCGTCGCAGCCGACCTGATGGCCACAGGCGCGGCAGATGGTCATCGGCGCATAGCCGCGACGGTTCAGAAACAGCAGCGATTGTTCCCCCGCCGCCTGCCGTGCCCTGACAGCTTGCGCCAGCGTGTCGGAAATCCAGCGATTGGCGGGCAGTTTTTCGGCCCGCATGTCGATGGCGCGCATGTCGGGCAGTTCAGCCGTGCCAAAGCGCGAGGACAGATCAAGCCGCTGATACTTGCCCTGATCGGCATTCACCCAGCTTTCAAGGCTGGGCGTGGCCGAGGCCAGCACCACCTGCGCGCCACAGATCGCCCCCCGCAGCACGGCCATGTCGCGGGCATTATAGAGCACGCCCTCTTCCTGCTTGTAGGAAGTGTCGTGTTCCTCATCCACCACCACCAGCCCCAGATGCTGAAACGGCAGGAACAGCGCGGAACGCGCGCCCACCACCATCTGCGCCCGGCCTTCGGACACCATCTTCCAGACCCGGCGGCGTTCGGTCTGGGTGACGCCGGAATGCCATTCGGCAGGACGCGCGCCAAACCGCGCCTCGACCCGTTTCAGAAACTCTGCCGTCAGCGCGATTTCCGGCAGCAGCACCAGCGCCTGCCGCCCCTTGCGCAACGTGGCGGCGACGGCCTCCAGATAGACCTCGGTCTTGCCGGAACCGGTGACGCCTTTCAGCAGAGTTGCGTGAAAGCCACCCTGTTCGACATTGGCCACCAAGGCATCGGCGGCGGCGATCTGGTCGCCCAGCAACGTCGCCCCCGGAACGGGATCAAGCGTGGGGAAAGGCAGATCGCGCGGGGCGGCCTCTTCGGCAATGACACCCGCCTTCACCAGCCCCTTGATGACCGAGGCCGTGCAGGCCGCCGCCTCGGACAATTCGCCCAAGGTGACCGCGGCGCCTGCAAAATCGCGCAGGGCTTCGATCACCCGCAGCCGGGCATCGGTCAGCCGGTTGGGCACCGGCCCGCCCAGCCGATAGACCTTTCGCGCCCCCGGCGGATCGAACAGGCCCGGGCTGCGGGTCGCCAGCCGCAACATGGCGGGCAAGGGGGTCAGGGTGTAATCGGCGGCCCGGGCCAGAAAGCTGCGCAATTCGGCCCGCATCGGGCGGGCATCCAGAACCCGCGTCACCGGGCGCAGCCTGGCCAGATCGAACGACCCCTCGCCCGCCCCCCAGACCACGCCCAGCATCCGCCTTGGGCCAAGCGGCACCTCGACAAAATCGCCTGTGCCGCATCCGCCTTCGGGGGCCAGATAATCCAGACAGCCCGACAGGGCCCGCCCCAGCGGTTCGGTCAGCAAGACCCCCACCCTGTCGCCCGGTGCAAAGACGCGGTCCAAGGCAATCCTTTCTTTTCCCTGTCGTCTCCTTGGGCTAATACGGCGCCGAGAGCGCCTGCAACCCCATGAGGACATTCCCGATGAAATTCTTCGTCGATACCGCCGATGTGGCGGCCATCCGTGAGCTGAACGACCTTGGCATGGTGGACGGCGTCACCACCAACCCTTCCATCATCCTGAAATCCGGGCGCGACATCATCGAAGTGACGCGCGAAATCTGTTCCATCGTTTCGGGCCCGGTTTCCGCCGAAGTGGTGTCGCCCGACGCCGAGGGCATGATCGCCGAAGGCCGCAAGCTGGCCGAGATTGCCGAGAACATCACCGTCAAGGTGCCGCTGACCTGGGACGGGCTGAAGGCCTGCAAGGTGCTGTCGGGCGAAGGCAAGATGGTGAACGTGACACTGTGTTTCAGCGTCAACCAGGCGCTGCTGGCCGCCAAGGCCGGGGCCACCTTCATCAGCCCCTTCATCGGGCGGCTGGATGACATCAATCTTGACGGGCTGGAGCTGATTTCGGACATCCGTCAGGTCTATGACAATTACGGGTTCGACACGCAGATCCTTGCCGCCTCGATCCGCACCGTGAATCACGTCACCCAATGCGCGCTGATCGGCGCGGATGTGATGACCGCCCCGCCTTCGGTGATCAAGAGCATGGCCAACCATGTGTTGACCGACAAGGGGCTGGAGCAGTTCGAAAAAGACTGGGCCAAGACCGGCCAGAAGATCCTGTAATCTGCTGCTGTGGCCCGGCCCCCTTTCGGGCGACCCGGGCCACAGCCCCCATTCAGCCGCCTGCGCTGATGCCCCCTTTTCCCCCTTCGAACATTTTCCCGCGACAAGCCCCCCGCGCATTTGCTAGACTTGCGCAAAACCAACAAACGGGCAGTGAAGATGATCGAACCGGATCTCCGCGACCGGATTCTGGAAAAGCCGGAAACCATCCTTGAAGACCGCGATCTGATGCGCGCCCTGATCGCCGCCAATGATCGGGCGATGGGCAGCAATATCGTTGATCTGCGCGGCATCGCGATGGAACGGCTGGAAAACCGGCTGGAGCGGCTGGAGGATACCCACCGCACCGTCATCGCCGCCGCCTATGAAAATCTGGCAGGCACCAATCAGGTGCATCGGGCAATCCTGCAGATGCTCGACCCTCTGTCCTTCGAAGAATTCCTGAAAAGCCTGGCATCGGATGTCGCGCAGACCTTGCGGGTCGATTGCATCCGGCTGGTGCTGGAATCGGTGCAAGAGGCCGAAGACCCGGCGCTGCGCCGTCTGGGCGATGTGCTGTTCGTGGCCGAACCGGGCTTCATCGCCGATTACGTTTCGGGCGGGCGCAATGTCTCGCTGCGCCCGGTCACCCTGCGTCAGACCATCCCGTCTTCGAACCTGATCTATGGCGAAACCGCCGGCTGGATCAGGTCCGAGGCGCTGTTGCGGCTCGATTTCGGCAAGGGTCGGTTGCCGGGCCTTCTGGTGATGGGCTGCGAAGACCCGCATCACTTCAAGCCCACGCATGGGACCGATCTGCTGGCTTTCTTTGCCGGGGTCTTTGAACGCACCATGCGGCGTTGGCTGTCATGACGCTGACCATATCTCCGGCGGCGCGGGACGCGCTGGAGGCATGGCTGACCCATCTGCGCGCGCTGGATGGCAAGGCAGAAAGGACCGTGGCGGCCTATGGGGCCGATCTGCGCGGGTGGCTGGCCTTTCTGGCCCGGCATCGCGGCGAGACCGAAGGTCTGTCCAGACTGATCGAAGTGCCGGTTACCGATATCCGTGCCTATATGGCCCATGAACGGGCGCGCGGGGTTTCGCCCCGGTCGCTGGCACGGGCGCTGAGCGCAGTGAAGAATTTCACCGCCTGGCTGGCCGAACGGCAAGGGATGGATGCCACCACCCTGCTGCAGATCCGTGGCCCGCGCTTTCAGAAAAAGTTGCCGCGTCCGCTCAGCATTTCTGGCGCGACCGAGGTGCTGGACAGTATCGGCGACGATGCCCGCCAGCCCTGGATCGCGGCGCGCGACACGGCGGTGGTGACGCTGCTTTACGGCTGCGGGCTGCGGATTTCCGAAGCGCTTGGCCTGACCGGGGCCGAGCCCCCCCTGCCCGAGGTGCTGCGCATCCGGGGCAAGGGCGGCAAGGAACGGCTGGTGCCGGTGCTGCCCGCCGCGCGCAAGGCGGTTGCAGCCTATGTCGAGGCCTGCCCTTTTGATCTGTCCCCGACCGAACCGCTGTTTCGCGGCCTTCGCGGCGGTCCGCTGAACCCCCGGCTGATAGCCGCCGCGATGGAACGCACCCGCAACCGGCTGGGCCTGCCCGCCAGCGCCACGCCCCATGCCCTGCGGCACAGCTTTGCCACCCATCTGCTGTCAGCGGGCGGGGATTTGCGGGCCATTCAGGAATTGCTGGGCCATGCCTCGCTGTCCACCACCCAGGCCTATACCGGGGTTGATGCCGCACGGCTGATGGAGGTCTATGACGCCAGCCACCCCCGTGCGGGCCATCACCGCACGCGCAACGCGGCGCGCTGACAGTTGCTTTTCCCGTTCTGATCGGTGAAATGGTGCCATGTCGATGCGTCTCAAAGCCTTGTCTGTTCACCTGTTCACCGCCACCGGTGCCGTTCTGGCCATGCTTGCCATGCTGGAGGCGGTGCGCGAACGATGGGACATGATGTTTCTCTGGCTGGTTGTGGCGCTGTTCGTCGATGGCATCGATGGCCCGCTCGCCCGTCGCTATGACGTGAAACACAATTGGCCCACCTATGACGGGCAATTGCTCGATCTCATCATCGACTATCTGACCTATGTGTTCATTCCCGCCTTTGCGCTGTTCCAATCTGGCCTCTTGCCAGGCTGGACCGGCTGGCTCGCGATTATCGTGATCACCTATGGGTCGGTCGTCTATTTCGTGGATACGCGGATGAAGACGAAAGACTGGTCCTTTGCCGGATTTCCGGCCTGCTGGAACATGGTCGTGCTGGTGATGTTTGCGCTGCATCCGGGGCATTACGTCATTCTGGGCGTGGTAGTTCTGCTGACCATTGCCATGTTCACCAACCTGAAATTCGTCCACCCCACCCGCACCCAACGCTGGCGCGAAGTGACGCTGCCCATGTCCATCGCATGGACCTTTTTTGCGGGTTGGGCGGCTTGGGTCGATTTCCACCCCGCAAGCTGGGCGCATTGGGGGCTGGTGGTGACATCGGTTTATCTGACATTGGCGGGCATTGCCCAGCAGATCATCCCCGAACGGCCACGCCGGATCGCCTGACGCCCGAAGCTAAAGCCGCGTCACGATCACCCCGACCACGATCATCAGCGCGGCAATCGCCTTGTCGCGTGTCATCCTTTCGCCGAAAGCCAGCCAGCCGATCAGAACGGCGAACAGGATGGATGTTTCTCGCAGCGCCGCCACGACAGCAATCGGCGCCACAGTCATCGCCCAGATCGAAATGGCATAGGCCCCGTAAGAGGCCAGCGATGCAAAGCTGCCCACCGCCCAGGCCCTTGGTGCGGCCGGAAACACCGCCCGCCCCTTCCATAGCGCCATGCCACAGCTAAAGATCAGCCCGTCTGCCACAAAGACCCAGGCGACATAGGCGATCGCATCCCCCGAAATACGCGCCCCCAGACCATCCAGCAGCGTATAGGTCGTCGTGGCCAGGGCAGACCCCACAGCAAAAGGCAGAAGCCTGCGGCTTTCGCCATCGGTGAAAACGCCGCGCGCCATGACGCCGATCCCAAGCGCCAGCAAGGCAATCCCGGCATATTGCGCCGCGCTGATTGCATCTTCCAGAAAGACCGCGCCAAACAGCGCCACGATCATCGGCGCAGTGCCGCGGGCAATGGGATAAACCCGGCTTAGATCGCCGCGCTCATAGGCGAAGGTCAGAAAGGTCTTGTAGAAGAAATGCGTGCAACCTGCCGCAATCACCCAGGGCCAGGCTTCCGGTGCGATGGCGGGGCGCGGCAGCGCAATGATGAGACCGATCGGCACCTCGGCCACCGACAGGATCACCATGGCACCAACCTTTGACGTGCCCAGCTTGATCAATGCGTTCCACAGAGCATGCAGAAAGGCCGCCCCCAGAACCGCCAGCAGAACCCAGATCGTCAAGACTTGCCACCCACCATCAGATCAGCAGCCCTGCTGCGCCTTCAAAGCGCAGCAAGGCCACCTTGGTTTCCACGCCGCCCGGTGCCGAAAACCCGCCGAGGGTGTTTTGCCCCAGCACCCGGTGGCAGGGGATCAGGATCGGCAACGGGTTCGCCCCGCAGGCCTGCCCCACCGCCTGGGCCGGGGCCCCCACGGCGCGTGCAATCTCGCCATAGCTGCGGGTTTCGCCCAGCGGAATGGCCGCCATGGCCCGCCGCACCTTTTCGTGCAGCCCCTGCCCCCAATCCAGTGGCAGATCAAAGCGCGTCAGGCGGCGGTCGAAATAGGCCTGCAACTGGGCCAGCCCTTCGGCGATCAGCGGCGACGCCTCGCCGCTGCCCGGCCCCCAGACCAGCGCCACCAGACGCCCATCCGCTTCGCGCAGCGACACCGGGCCAAAGGGGCTTTGCACCGTCGTCATGGCGCGGGGATCAGGGTCACCGGATTGATCTGATCGTCATAGCTGGCATCCACCTCATAGCGGATCAGGCGAAAGCCTTCGTCCACAAGCTGCCATTCTGCCGTTGAAGACGCATCCCCCAGGCCCCGCCATTTGCTGAATTCGAACACCCGCCCGGTTGCGGCGTCCATCTCGGCATTGACCAGGAAGGGGCTGGCGGACCAGCCGGCGATCTTTACCTCTTTCAGCGGGCTTTCGGGGTTGGCCGGGTCTTCCGTCACAATGGTCAGATCGGGCCGCGCAAAGCCCTGCGGCACCAGCCCCCAAGCGGGCGATTGCACCATGACCACCGAGGTCATGTTATAGGCCCCCAGCATGCAGGTAAAATGCCACAGCGTCACCGGCGTCGGATCACCGCCCCAGCTGTTGGGTGAGGTCATCTCGAGCCGCTGCGGCGGTTCGGCCAGTTTGCCTGTTTCGTCAAAGGCCGGAGCGCAGGCTTCGGCATAGGCCGCCGAAAAGGCCGCAATCGCCGCATCATCGGCAGGATCGGCCCAAACCGGGCTGACCATCAGGCACAGCGGCAGGGCAAGCAGGGCGAATGGGCGGGTCATGCAAGGGCTCCGTTGTTTTGCGCGATGCTGGCACGGGCCAAGCCGCGCCACAAGCGCAAGGCCACGAATTGGCGGCGCTTTCCGGCCCGGCACCGGCCTTTTGCCGCGATCTGGGCGGGCCTGCGCGGATTGGCCGCTATGCGGGACAAACCGGCGCTAGCCCCCCTTGAAGAAGGTCACCAGCAAATCCCAGATCGGACGCAAGGCCGCCACAACCGCCTGCCCTTGTGGCGTCGCGATCCAGTTTTGAACCTTATCGCCGCATCGGCCAGACGGCCCGTGGCGGCCGCCGCGCCGGTCAGCAATCCGACAATCGCACCAATTGCAGTCAAACCGCGTTTCAGTAGCGCCGGCCTGACCCTCGCCGAGGTCGAGGCCATGTTGCATGACGAAGGGGCGGACCCTGACAGCCCGCCCCCTCCAAAATTGCCTTGCAGGCAGGCGCGTTAGCCCAAAGCCTCGTCGCAGCGGGCGCAGGTTTGCGCATGCTTGTGCGTGCCCACATCCGGCAGGATCTGCCAGCAGCGGGCGCATTTCTCGCCCTCGGCCAATTCAAACACCACAGCCACGCCGGGCTGTTCCGGCAGGCGGAAGGCCTCGGCGGGGGCCGGGTCTGCCGTCACCTGAATGGCGCTGGTGATGCAGACCTGCGCGAAATCGACCGATTTCAGCGCGGCCAGCATGGCCGCATCTTCCACATGCACCACGGGCGCGGCCTCAAGGCTCGCCCCGATCACCTTGGCGCTGCGCTGCACCTCCAGCGCTGCCGTCACAACGCGCCGCGCCAGACGCACCTGCGCCCATTTCGCCGCCAGCGGCTCATTGAGCCAATCCTTCGGCGTGTCAGGGAAATCGGTCAGGTGGATCGACGAGCCATCTTGCGGGAACCGCTCCAGCCAAACCTCTTCCATGGTGAACACTAGAATGGGTGCCAGCCACGAGGTCAGCCGGTGGAACAGGATATCCAGCACCGTGCGCGCCGCGCGGCGGCGGGTGCTTTCCGGTGCATCACAGTACAGCACGTCCTTGCGGATGTCGAAATAGACCGAAGACAGATCAACCGTGCAGAAGGTGAACAGCTTCTGGAACACGCCCTGGAAATCATAGGCGGCATAGCCCTTGCGCACCTCGGTATCCAGCTCGGCCAGGCGGTGCAGCACCCATTGCTCCAGCTCTGGCATTTCGGCCGTTTCCAGACGCTCGGCCTCGGTGAACCCTGCAAGGTTGCCAAGGATATAGCGCATGGTGTTGCGCAAGCGGCGATAGCTGTCGGCCACGCCTTTCAGGATTTCCTTCCCGATGCGCAGATCGACCGTATAGTCCGAGGTCGCCACCCACAGACGCAGGATATCGGCGCCATATTCGTCGATCACCTGCTGCGGGGCCACGGTATTGCCGAGCGATTTGGACATTTTCATGCCCTTCTCGTCCAGCGTGAACCCATGGGTCAGCACCCCGCGATAGGGCGCCCGGCCCTTGGTGCCGCAGGCTTGCAGCATCGACGAATGGAACCAGCCGCGATGCTGGTCGGTGCCTTCAAGGTAAAGATCGGCCAAGCCATCCTCGGTGCCGTCAGCACGGTCGCGCAGCACGAAAGCATGGGTAGAACCACTATCGAACCACACATCCAGCACGTCAAAGACCTGTTCATAATCCGACGGATCGACGATGCCCTGCAGCACCTTTTCCTTGAACCCTTGCACATACCAGACATCCGCGCCCTCGGCCTCGAAGGCCGCCGCGATGCGCTTGTTCACCTCTGCGTTGAGCAGCAGGAAATCGGCATCCGTGGGCCGCGCGCCCTTTTTGGTAAAGCAGGTCAGCGGCACGCCCCAGGCACGCTGGCGCGACAGAACCCAGTCAGGCCGCGCCTCGATCATCGAATGCAGGCGGTTGCGGCCCGAGACCGGCGTGAACTGCACCAGATGGTTGATCGAATGCAGCGCGCGGGCGCGGATCGTATCGCCATAGGCGCCCTTGCCATCCTCGATCTTGGCATCAATCGCGGCAAACCATTGCGGGGTGTTGCGATAGATCACCGGCGCCTTGGAGCGCCACGAATGCGGGTAAGAGTGCTTCAGCTTGCCCTTGGCAAACAGCGCCCCCGCCCCGTGCAGCGCCTTGATATTGCTGACATTGGCCGGGCCTTCCTTGCCCTCGGGCGTGATGATGTGCTGGCCTGCAAACAGCGGCAGATCGGCACGATAGGAACCATCCGCCTCGACGTTATAGGTCATCTTGAGGCCGAACTTGAGGCCAAGCTGATAGTCGTCATCGCCGTGCGAAGGCGCGGTATGCACAAAGCCGGTGCCCGCGTCATCGGTCACGTGGTCGCCCGGCAGCATCGGCACGTCATAGTTCCACTCTATGACAGGCATACCATCGGCGTCCTTGATCCCACGATAAGGATGCGCCGCAACTAACTCCGCCAAAGTTGATGCATCGACACGCTCGACAACGCGCCAATCTGTGACCTTTGCCGCCCTAAATACATCTTCAGCGAGTTTGCGCCCCAGGATGAGCTTTTCACCGACAACTGCAAGGCTTCCGTCCGCGACGGCAAGAACCTCAAAAAGATCGTATGGAAACGCCTCAGAGTAAGCAACGGCGCGGTTCTGCGGGATTGTCCATGGCGTCGTAGTCCAGATCACAACCGAAGCTTTTGATTCCTCTATTCCTTGTGCCAACTTGTTGGCTTGAGACTCTTCAAAGGGCTGGTCACCGTCTCTAGAAGAAGGAACTTGATTGCGCTTTGCTCTAACCTTGAACCGCACCCATACCATATGGCTGGTATGGTCGTGATACTCCACCTCGGCCTCGGCCAGTGCGGTCTTTTCCACCGGCGACCACATCACGGGCTTCGACCCCTGATACAGCGTGCCGTTCATCAGGAATTTCATGAATTCCTCGGCAATCACCGCCTCGGCGTGGAAATCCATCGTCAGGTAAGGGTCAGCCCAATTCCCCGCAACGCCCAGGCGCTTGAACTCCTCGCGCTGGATATCCACCCAGCCTTCCGCGAATTTGCGGCATTCCTGACGGAAGGCCACCACATCCACATCATCCTTGTTCAGGCCCTTGGCGCGATACTGCTCCTCGATCTTCCATTCGATCGGCAACCCATGGCAATCCCAACCCGGCACATAGCGCGCGTCATGGCCCAGCATCTGCTGGCTGCGCACGATGAAATCCTTCAGGATCTTGTTCAGCGCGTGGCCGATATGCAGATGGCCGTTGGCGTAAGGAGGGCCATCATGCAGCGTGAAGGGCTTGCGGCCCTTCTTTTCGCGCAGCCGGTCATAAACCCCGATCTCCTCCCAGCGTTTCAACCAGCCGGGCTCGCGGGCAGGCAGGCCCGCACGCATCGGAAAGGCGGTTTCGGGCAGGAAGACAGGGTACTTCGGATCGGTTTCAGGCGTGTCGGCGCACATCTCGGGCAGTCCTCGGAGAGATCGGAAAGGGGCAGCCCGGCTTGGGGCCGCAAGCAGAATGCGTAACCCGGCGGCTGATCAGCACGCCGGGACGGTAATTCGATGGATGAGCGCGGTCAGGGTCATCATGCGGGCCTTATACGCAAGGCCGCGCGCCGGGTCCAGCCTTTCGGGCTTTGCAAATCCGGGCGTTTGCGGCCATTCAGGGGCCGTGCAGCAGGGGGCGGGAATGCAAATTGCAGTTGTCGGGGCCGGGATCGGCGGGCTTGCCTTCGCGGCACTAGCCGCGCAGGCGGGGCGGAATGTCACGCTGGTCGAGCGGTTTCAGGCCCCCGGTCCGGTCGGTTCGGGGCTGGTGATCCAGCCGGTCGGGCTGGCGGTCCTGGACCGGATCGGCGCGGGTGATCAGGCGCGCGTTCTGGGTGCGCCGATTGCCCGGATGCTGGGCCATGCGGTCGGGCGGCGCGGTGCCGTGCTGGATGTCAGCTATCGCAGTGGCGCGCCGGGTTTGGCGATTCACCGCGCGGCCCTGTTCGATACGCTGTGGCAGGCGGTGCAGCGGGCTGCCGTGCCGGTCATCACCGGGGCCGAAGTCATCGCGGCCCCGCCACAGGGCGCGGGGCGCAGCCTGATCCTAGCCGATGGCCGCCAGCTTGGCCCCTTTGATCTGGTGGTCGATGCGGCGGGTGCGGGGTCACACCTGTCGCCCCTGATCGCCCGGCCGCTGCGCTATGGCGCGGTCTGGGCCAATCTGCGCTGGCCTGAAGGCTGCCGCCTGCCCCCCGATCAGCTGCGCCAACGCTATCGTGGTGCGGCACAGATGATGGGCGTCTTGCCGATTGGCCGGATGCAACCCGGTGGCCCGGCGATGGCGGCCCTGTTCTGGTCGCTGCCGGTGGCCGATATTCAGGCATGGCGCGACGGCGGGGTGGCGGCCTGGGCGGCACAGGCGCGCGACCTTTGGCCCGAGGCCGAGGCGTTTACCGCACAAATCACCGATCTGGCCCAGTTCACCCCGGCGCGCTATACCCACGGCACGCTGCGCCGCCCACATGCGCCCGGTCTCGTGCAGATCGGCGATGCCGCTCATCGCGCCAGCCCGCAGCTTGGACAGGGGGCGAATATGGCGCTGCTGGATGCGCTCGCCCTGCATCTGGCGCTGGATCAGGCCGAGCCCCTGCCCGCCTATGCCGCCATGCGCCGCTGGCATATCCGCGCCTATCAGGGCATGAGCGCGGCCTTCACTCCGATGTATCAATCCGGCAGCCGGGCCTTGCCGCCACTGCGCGACCATCTGCTGGCGCCGCTCTCTCGCCTGCCGGGGGTGCGCCATCTGCTGACGGCGCTGGTGTCGGGCGACATGCTGCCCCCGCTGGCAGGACAGCGCTTTCCGTGATGCTTCGGGCCTGAGACATCCCGCCGCCTTGCCCCCGCGCGCACAAAGCTGCATCGCTGGTGCATCTTGCCCCAAGGTGCCGCCATGACCGCCTTTCCGCCCCGCTTTTTCGTGACTGCCGAACAGATCTCCGCCCAGGTTGCCGCGTTTTATGCCGCCGTGCGCGCCGATGCGCTGCTGGGACCGGTCTTTGCCGCCCATGTCGATGACTGGCCGGCCCATGAGGCCAAGATCACCCGGTTCTGGCGCAATGCGATCTTGCGCGAAGGGGTCTATGACGGGTCGCCCATGCTGGCCCATCGGCAGGCGGGCGATGTGCGCGAAGAGCATTTTCCCCATTGGCTCGCCCTGTTCGACGCGACACTGGCCCGCACACTGCCCGGCGAAGCTGCCGCCGCATGGTCTGCCATGGCGCACCGGATCGGCCGCGCGCTGTCGATGGGCGTGGCCGAGGCGCGGCGCCCGTCAGACGCCGTCCCGCGGTTCTGACAATGCGCCGCGCGCCCAACGGTTCAGCCATGCCAGACCGGCCAGCGACAGGCCGAGCCCGGCAAAGCTGACCACGCGGGTCAGCCCGGTCAGCCCGGCGGCATCCCACAGGAAAACCTTGGCGACCGTCAGCCCGATCACCAGCATGGCCATGCGTTGCAGGGCATCAGACCTGCGGGCAAGGGCCTGCCACAGCAGCACCGCCCCGGTCAGGAGCAGCGCCACGGTATAGCTGTAAAGCTCGCCCTGTCCGACAGCGGGCAGGCCCAGCCATGGCCCTTGCCAGAAATGCCGGATGGTCAGCACGGCCCACAGGATGACAAGCGCGCTGCCCGGGATCAACGCCAAGGCGCGCAACGATCGCCGCTCGCTCTGCGCGCCAAGCATCCGCCCGACCCCCAGCAGCATCAGACCCGGCAGCAGATAGGCCAGGGCAAGGCTGTTGATCAGGATCGGCCCGATCACCTGACCGGTCGGCCCATCCCCCGGGATGAAATGCAGCGGGCTTGCGATGAAAACCGCAAGCACCAGCCCGCCCGCCGCCAGCACCCCGGCCAGGCCCGCCAGCAAAAACCGCCCGCGTTGCACCCAGCCGGTGCTGGCCGCAGCCCGCCACAGTTGCGACAGGCACAGGATCAGCCAGGGCATCGCGTTCAAGGTCAGGCCCCAATGGCTCATGCTCCAGTCCGGGGTCCAGCCGTCGGCAAGGGGTTCGGGGGCCAGCAGCCGCGCCAGCAGCACATTGGCCAGCAGCGCGACCGAGGCCAGACCAAGGCTTTCCAGCACAGCCCTTGGCGCGGGCAGGTCCGGGCGCAGCAGCCACAGCCCTGCGGCACAGGCCCCCGCAACCGCCAGATAGCTGGCCAGCACCGGAACCAGATCGGCATCAAGCGCCCAATCCAGCCCCGGATCGGCCACCAGCCGCCAGGACAGAACCGCCGCCCCCGCCTGCAGGAACCATCCCATTTCAGGCAAGTTGAACCGCCGATCCAACGCCGCCGCCGCAACCAGCAGCACTGCAAGCGCCAGTGTCAGCGCCGCCGCAGATGTCAGCACGAACAGCGCAAGCGCGATCAGCGACAGTGCCGCCAGAATGGCCCAGGCACTGCGCCGGCCCGGCGCGCCTTCGTTCCGCGCCCAGATCACTGCCAAGGCGACCATGCCCGCCGCCACCGAGATCACCTGCAACGCCCAGGGGAAGGCCCCGATCACCGGCACTGGCTGCCAGATCAGATCCAGCAGCAGTACCGCAGCCGGGGCGACAAAGATCGCGCCGAAGGCCTCGGCCAACCGTGACGGCGCGCGGGCGCGCAACGCACAGGCCGCCGAAATTGCCACCGCCAGCGCCAGCAGCAGGCTGACCGTTCCGGGGGCGGCAGTTTCCGGCGCGCGCAGTGCAATGGCCGCCGCCGCGAAGTCATCAACCATCGGCTGGGCCAGTACCAGCTTGGCCAGAAATCCCACAGCCGCCATCGGGGCCAGATCTTCCAGGCCCTGCGCCCTGTCAGCCCAGAGCAATAGCCCCACCGCCAAGGCAGCCAGAAGCAGGAAAGCCAGCAATCCCGCAGCCCCATCCGGCATGGCCAGCGTCAGCACCGCAACCACCACAACCGTATTGCCGAAGGCCAGCCGCACCGGGAAGGCGGGCCAGACCCCATCGCGCTGCCAGAGGCGACGCAGCACCGAAGGCGCGTCATGATCGGGCATCAGCGACCGCTGCGGCAGGATGATCGCCATCAGCGCCAGCCCCACCAGCGACCACAGCCACCCGGCGTCACCCGCTCCGCCCGCAGCCATCAGCCACAGGCCCAGATGCGCCAGCGCCAGCGCCAGCACCGAAACCCAGGCCCAGCGGCGGAACGCATCCACCGCCAGCCCGACAAAGGCCACAAGCAGGTAATGTCCATAGAGCCACGGCACCGCGCCGCCGCCGCCATCCACCAGAAACGGTGTGGCTGCAGCGCCAATCAGCCCGACGGCCACCAGTAACGGACCATGCCGCCAGCCAAGGGCGATCGCCCCCATCGCGGCCAGCGCCAATCCGGCAAAGGCCAAACCCGGTCCATAAAGCCCGTACATCAGCCGCCCTGCCGCAACCCCGGCAAAGACGGCAACGATCCCCGCGCCGGAAAAGACCGACGGCAGATAGGCGGTTGCCATCTCTGCGCCATCCCCCCAACGCCGCCGCACGGCCTCGCCCGCCGCGATCAGAGCCAACCCGAACAGGATTGCCAGCGCCACACGCGCCGGGGGCGGCAGAAGGCCACGCTCCACCCCGTATTGCACGAAAAACACCCCGGCCAATGCCAGCGACAGCGCTGCAACCGCATAGACCCAATTGTCGCGCAGCCATCCTGCAAGCTCGGCCAGCCGGTCCCGACGCAGCACAAGCGGCTGGTCTTGCGAAATGGCAGGCGCTGCGGGGGCCGGCTTGGCTTCGGCTTCGGTCGATACGGGTGCGGAACTGCCGCCGGGCAAGGCCCGATCCCAGGGCGATGGCACGGCTGGTGGCAGCGGGTCGGCCATAGTGGGCAAGGCAGGGGCAGCCGGCGATGATGGCTTGGGCACCTGCTTCACGGCGATTGCCTCTGTGCCCTGTGGCGCCGGATCCAACTTTGCCAGCTGCGCCTCAAGCGCATCGACACGCCGCCGCAAGCCAATATGCGAAATGACCAGAAGGATCAGCCCGACAGGCACCGCCAACAGCGCCAGCCCCAGCAGCATCAGCATTGCTTCCATTCCAGGCCCCTTCCACACCCCTCAGGCGTGACACCATAGCAGGGGGATCGGAAACCGAAAGTCAGCTTTTCCCGACCGTTTCTTGCCCACCGCGCAGCCCGTCAAACACCCCTGCCAGCGCGCGGCCCATCAGATTGGTCACCTGCGGACGCCGGGCGGCATGAAACGGCAACGGGCGGCACAGGTCCATTGCGGCCACCCCGACCCGCGCTGTCAGCGCGCCATTCACCATGCCTTCGCCAAAGCGGCGCGATAGTTTCGACATCACGCCCCCGCCAGCAAAAGACCCGATCAGATCATCCGTCAGCGCCACCGCGCCCGTTGCCACCAGCGAGGCAAAGACCCGGCGCAGCAAGCCCCAACTGGCAAACCCGCCCGACCTGCCGCCGTAGATTTCGGCAATCCTTCGGATCATGCGCAGATTGCTGACCAACGCCGCCGCCACATCGGCCAACGCCATCGGCACCAGCGCAGTGACCGTGGCCACCTGACGGGCGGCCGCTTCGATCTCGCGCCGCGCCCGGTCGTCCAGCGGCTGCACAAGCGTGGTTTCCGCCAGATCAAGCAGGCCATCGGCATCGAACAACTCGGCCCGCCTTGCGGCCAGATTGGCAAGGCCGGGCGCCAGTTCCGGTCGCCCGGCATAAAGGCGGGCCAAGCGGTCGGCGACAACCCGCGCCCGCGCCAGATCACCACCCGATCGCGCCAATGACGCCTGCGTGCGCAGCGTATCGAGCCGCGCCAGCCGCAGAAACGCCCACCATTCGCGCAAGGCAAGCATCAGGCCCAGCGCCAGTGCCACCACCGTCAACCCGAAGGCAACCGTGCCCAGCAGCGGATTGCGCGCCATCAGCCCCGCGATGAAATCATAGGCCGCCACCGACAGCACAAAGCCGAACAGCGTGCCAAAGGCCCAAAGCGTCAGCCTGACAAGCGGCGATCCGCGACGGGCCATCATCCGGGCCGCGGCCTGCATCGCCTGCCCCTCGGCCATCGTATCCGGCACGGCATCGGGCACAGGCGCGGCCAGCGCCGGATCGGCCTGCTCCGCATCCTCGCGATCTATCACCAGCGGGCGGCGCAGCGGGGTCTGGTCATCGGTCACAGCCGGTCTCCGATCAGGAATTCTGCCGCCCGGTCCAGCCGGATATGCGGCGGGCCTTCGCCCGGGCGACGGGTGAAGCGGGCGGGCCCAAAGCTCATCATCGCATAATCCGCACCCAGCCACCGTTCGGCCCCCTGCCGTGCAGGCGAAAGCAGGCGCGCAGGATCAGAGGGCAGTTCCCCGGGATAGAGGGCCGCCTGCTTGCCGGTGGTCAGCAATCGACCGCGCACCATGGGCAAGGAGCTGTCACCCTGTGGCACCTCTTCCTCCACCGTGGCCCGGATCGAGGCAATGGACATGGCCGCCACCTCGGCCCCGGCAAAGGCCGCCCGATCCCGCGCCTCGCGCACCAGCGCCTCTGTGATCGCCGTCAACGCGGCATGCTGGCTGTGATGCAGATGATCGGCCTTGGTCGCGGCAAACAGGATCTTTTCGACCCGGCGCCCCATCAGGATTTCCGACAGGAACCCGTTTCGCCCAGGACGAAAGGCCTTCAGGATATCGGCCATGGTCTGCCGCAAATCCTCCAGCGCCTGCGGCCCGGCATGAATGGCCCCCAGCACATCCACCAGCACGACCTGCCGGTCGATCCGTGAAAAATGGGTACGGAAGAAGGGCTTTACCACCTTGGCCTTGTAGGCTTCAAAACGCCGCTCCATCTCGCGCCACAGGCTGCCCCGGCCCTGTGTGGCGGGCAAGGGCAGCGGCGCGAAGGTCAGAACCGGGCTGCCCACCAGATCGCCGGGCAACAGAAACCGCCCCGGCGTGCAATCCGACCAGCCCGCCGCCCGCGCTGCCTGCAGATAGTCGGTAAACCCCGCAGCCAGCGCCTGCGCCCGCAATTCATCATGGGCCAGGGCGCCATCCTCGGCCCGGGCTACCGCCAGAAACTCGGCCCCCTGCGGACGCTTCGCCATGCGGATCAGCGTCTCTTCAGCCCAGGTTGCATAATCCTTGTCCAGCAATGCGAGATCAAGTAGCCATTCCCCCGGATAATCGACAATATCCAGATGCACGGTCTGTGTGCCCATCAACCCGGAAAACAGACCCTCAGGCTGCACCCGGAATGACAGCCGCAACTCTGACACTGAACGCGTGCTGGCAGGCCAATGCGGATCGTCACCGGTCAACGCCGCCAGATGGCCTTCGAAATCGAAACGGGCCACCGTGTCATCGGGTTGGGGTTGCAACCATGCCGCCTCGATCCGCCGCGAGGCTTCGGCCTTCAGTTGCGGCATCCGGCCCCTGTCCATCAGATTGGCCACCAGACCGGTGATGAACACCGTCTTGCCTGCACGCGACAGACCAGTCACGCCCAGCCGCACTACTGTATCGGAAAACGGATCGGTCACCGTGGCAACCAGACCCTCCAGACTGCGGCCCAGTTGGTCGGTAAAATCGGAAATCGCCACGCAAGGCCCCCTGTCTGTGCCGACCCAAGATAGGCGCGGCACGAACATCTGTGTAGGGGGCATCCGACATGGGCTGCAACAGCCACATCACGGCAGGATGGACAGCCGCGCCCCGCTGCGCTACCCCCACCCCATGCCGAGATATGCCCTGAAAATCGAATATGACGGTGGTCCCTTCGCGGGCTGGCAGCGCCAGTCACAAGGCCAGCCTTCCGTGCAGGCGGCCATCGAAGCGGCGCTGGCCCGGCTGGAACCGGGTCCACATACCATCGCCGCCGCAGGGCGCACCGATGCCGGGGTTCATGCCACGGGACAGGTGGCCACCTGTGATCTTGCGCGCGACTGGGATCCCTTCCGCCTGTCCGAGGCGCTGAACTATCACCTCAAACCTGCGCCAGTGGCGGTTTTGCAGGTAGCGCAGGTTAGCGATGACTTCCACGCCCGCTTTTCGGCGCTGGAGCGGCGCTATACCTTCCGGCTCGTCCAGCGCCGCGCGCCAGCCACGCATGACAAGGGGCTGGTCTGGCGGGTGCAGAACCCGCTGGACGCCGCGGCAATGCGCGCCGGTGCCGCCCATCTGGTCGGGCATCACGATTTCACCACCTTCCGGTCGTCGATCTGTCAGGCCGCCTCGCCCGTCAAGACGCTGGATGAGATCACGCTGGAAGAATTGCCCTACCCCGGTGGGTGCGAATACCGCTTCCATCTCCGGGCGCGCAGCTTTCTGCACAATCAGGTCCGATCCATCGTCGGAACGCTGGAACGCGTCGGCGCAGGATCATGGCAGCCCGACGATATTCGCCTCGCATTGGAAGCCCGCAACCGCGCCGCCTGCGGACCGGTTTGCCCGCCACAGGGGCTGTACCTTACCGGGGTCGGATACCCGGCCGATCCCTTCGTGTGACCTGAACGCAAGCACCGCGGAGCCAACCGGGCCCAAGGCCCGGGCAGGCGACCCAAATGGCTTGCGCGGGCCGGCAGGACCGCGCTCCGCAAGGTCACTGCCGCCACCGACCTACGCCCAAGATGACCGGCTGGATGCCATCTTGCACCGCGCACCGAGGCCGCTAGGTTCACCCCATGCTCCAAGTTGATGGAACCGCGCCCATGTCCCAGCCCCGCCCAGACCCTGTGCAACCCGCCGATGACAATGCGCGCAGCCTTGCCCGGAAGCTTCTGTCAGAGGCCACCCATGCGGCGCTGGCCTATACCGATCCGGCCACGGCTGCGCCCGGCATCAGCCGGATCGCCTTCGGCCTTTGCCCCGCATATCAACCGATGACACTGGTCTCGGCGCTCTCGGCCCATCATGCCGCTTTGACAACGCATCCCGAAGCCGCCCTGATGGTGGGCGAAGTGGGTGACAAGGGCGATCCGCTGACCCATCCGCGGCTGATGCTGCGGGTCAGGGCCTCGTTCATCGACCGCAAATCCCCCGATCACCCTGCCCTGCGCGATCATTGGCTGCTCGGTCATCCCAAGGCGCGGCTCTACATTGATTTTGCCGATTTTGCGCTCGTGCGCCTGCAACCCGTCTCGGCTTTGCTCAATGGCGGGTTCGGCAAGGCGTTCCGTCTGGAGGTCGAAGACCTTCTGCCCCCGACATGACCACAAAAATGTGCGGGCACCCTTCGGCGCCCGCCCTGTTCATGCTGGATCTTGCGCGCTTAGACCGGCTTGTCGGTGCGGTAGGTCACCTGCACCTTGCCCCGCAAGGCGCGCGGCCAGACCAGATTCAACCGATCGCCATTGGTACCTTGCTGAGGCTGGGCATAAGGCATGCTGAAGTCGGTGGCGTTCGCAGAATCGCGGATTGGGCCATCCGGCTGCACCGACATCACGGTCAGCGCCCGGCCACCAAACGGATGCAGGCTCGACCCATTCACCGACCAAGTTGTGGCATTGCTGCTCTGGTTGTGTTCCAGTGTGATGGGGTTCATGCAGATATCGTTGACCCCGTGGAACGTATTTCCCGTCACCACCACATTGCGCGCCCGGCTGTGATCCAGATCGGCCGTGCTGTCATCGACCTTTTCGATCCGGTCGATACTGCCATTGGTCGTGCGAAACACGTTGCCGATGATCGCCAAGCCATTCAGGAAATGCCCGGCACCGCGCGGACGCACCACGATCCAGCGGAACGATGGTGCCACGTCGATCGCCATGAAAGTGTTGCCGGTAATGGTCAGCCCCCCGAAAGAGAATTCGCTTTCGAAACCCGGGTTCGGATCATGTTCGTTCGACAGTTCGATCCAGCAGTTGTCGATGTAATTGCCGTTGATGATGCTGCGGCCATTGGTGTTGGTCAGGATCAGGCCAGCCTGGCGCAAACCGTCGGTCTCGTCATCGCCCTGGAAGAAGTGGTTGCCCAGCACCATGTTGCCGCCGCCCGCCAGAACGCAGAAATGCGCAAACCGGACGACGCGGTTGTCCCGCAGCTTGACGTCGTTCGAATTGGCATTCAACGCGATGGTATTGCGCACCTGTGCTGCAAGCGATTGCTCGTTCGACAGGAACTGGCACTGATCGACAATCATGCCCTGGCAACCGTCGCCGATCGAGGTGATCGCACGGTTCTTGGGCGAGGTGAAAACGCAATCGGCGATGCGGAACACCAGGCCGGATTTTGCCAGCATGATCCCGCTGGCGCGGCCCGAACAGGCGAAATCGATATCCGTGATTTCGAACCGGGCCAGGTTTTCGAAGCCTGAAAAATCCAGCAGATACTTGTAGCGGGTAAAGGTCAGCGTCCGGGTGCCTGCTGCTGCCGGCAACAGAGGCTGACTCAGGGTAATGGTCGCGGCAGCGGTGTTCTTGTTGCGCACATAGACTTCGCGCCCCACCCCGGTGCCCGTGATCCGCGATCCAATCGGAATGTTGGCCACATTGGTCAGCGTCGTCGCATTGCTGGTGCTGTAGGTGCAGACCGAGGTCACCTGCGTCTGATCCCAGTTGGTCGAGCTGGCCGCCACGATCTGACCATTGGTCAGCACACGACGACTTGCCAGGCTGGTGATCCCGGCCAGAGCTGCCACATCCAGCGGTTCGGTCAGTTCGACCTTGCGGCCCGACATGTCGAACACCACGTGATCATTGAAATAGAACAGCGTCTGAAGCCCACGACGGAACCCCTCCATCTCGCTGCCAAAGGCCGCAGAATAGGTGTTGAGGTCATAGTTGCGCGTGCAGGTCAGCCGCGCCGACGACGGCATCACCAGCGTGCCTTCGAACCGGACAGGGCTGTCCAGCGTCAGGCTGGAGGCAATGCGATAGGTTCCTGCCGATACCAGAACCGTACGGCCATCCGCTGCGGCGTCAGCCGCTGCAAATGCGGCAGAGTCATCGGTGGTGCCATTGCCGATGGCGCCATAGTCCCGCACATCGACCACATCGATCAGTTTGCGGTGGAACACTTCGGTGACATCTTCGATCACGATGTCATCAATGCGCACCACACCGCCATTCGGCCCGCTCATGTTCACGCCGAAATGGCCATAAACCGGCTCGGCGCCCCAGACCATGTCCACGCCCTGACGGTTGCCGGCACCGATGATCGCGGTCACCGTCACAACTTCGCCATAGGTGGTCAACGTGGTTGCAGGTCCGGTCAGCGGGACACTCACGGCAGAACCATTGGCGCGCCCTGCATAGGCCGCGATGCGCACCGTCGGCAGGTTGCCCGAAACGGCCTTGACCCGGGCCGTCACCCGCAGATACAGGCCGGGCTCGATCGGCGTCTGGCCCTTGTAGCGCAGCCGCTGTGTTGTCTCGATCTTCTGCAGTTCCAGACAACCGCCGAAATCCTGATCGGAAGGTACCAACGCCGCGTTGGGCTGCCCGGCATAGCTGGCCGACCCGGGCGTTCCATCTTCACGCGACCATTGGGTCAGCCCCGCCGAAAACGGCGGCGGCATCAGCACCAGACCATCGGTAATCGCCTTGTTCATCTTGTCAGACCCTCGCCTCGTTCCACCAGAGATGGGCGCACATCCCGCACGCCCCGGACCGGACAAATATCAAGGGAAGGTTAACCACGGCTCAGACGACCGTGCGCTGTGCCCAGCTTGGGCGCAACGGCTTCAGGCGCTCAGGTCCGGCTCCGGCAACACCTGCACGGCATTGATCCGCCAGCCCTCTGGCGTTTCGACCATCTGGTAATCCAGCAGATGTCCGCGTCCCGCCGCATCGGTGACCCTTACGCGTTGCCACAGGCCGCCCGCCACGTTGCGCCGTTCCAGAAGTTCAACCTTGCCGGGTTGCCGGACCATCGGATAGCCGCGCTGCACCATGCCCCCAAAGACCTCGGGGCTGCCGAACAATGCGCGCAGATTGGGTGAGGCATAGGTGAAGGCTTCGGCCACATCGCCCTCCCGAAAGGCCTGCATCTGCGCCTCGATGGTGCCGCTGATCCCATCCGTCTGGGCCATGGTCCCAAAGGCCGCCAGACACAGGGCAGCCAAGGTGAATTTCATCTTCATGTTACACCATTGTCGTGATTGCCATGCAGCAAAAACCTAGTATGACCTTGATATCCGGCAAGGCCGCCTGCCCTGCCCGCCTGACAGGACTGCGACACATGCCTTACCGTTTCGACCTGCGCGATGCCTCCTTGTCCGAGGCCCTGCGCCGGATCGCAGGCGAGGAAATCGCCAGCATGCAAGCCCGGATCGGGGCCGGTTCACTGGAACCGGGTGATGTGCATGGCTTGCGCAAAAGCTTCAAGAAACTCCGCGCCCTGCTGCGTCTGGTCCGGCATGGGCTGCCTGAAATCCAACCCGCCGAAAACGTGGTGCTGCGCGATGCCGCGCGCAGTCTTTCGGGCCAGCGCGACGCAGCCGTGCGCATCGCAGCCCTTGACCGGCTGATGCCCGGCGCATCCGATCCGGCGCTGCTGGCCCTGCGCGCGCATCTTGTGGCCGAAGCCGCCATGCCCGCGCCGCCGCCGCCCGATCTGCGCGATCTGCTCGCTGGTCTTGCCTTGCGCATCAACGAATGGGAATTGCAGGGGCAGGATCGCCGCATCCTGGCCGAAGGCCTGTCCGAAACCCGTAGCCGCGCCCGCCGGGCGATGCGCGCGGCCCGCGACAATCCCGATGACGAAGTCCTGCATGACTGGCGCAAGCGCGCCAAGGATCACTGGTATCAGGCGCGGCTGTTCCTGCCAGTCTGGCCCGACGTGATGCGTCCCATCGTCACCGAGGCCGACCGGCTGGGCGAAGCCCTTGGTGACCATCACGATCTGGCCATGTTGCAGGCCCATCTCGATGCCCTGCCTGACAGCATATTGCCCGCAGACACCCGCACCCTGCTGGCCGACCGCAGCCGCGAAGCCCGTCAGGCGATCGAGGCGACCGCTTTCCCGCTGGGGGCCCGACTGTTTGCTGGCGACCCCGAGGAAATGGCCGATCTCTGGATCAAGTGGTGGAAGATCTGGCTCAGCCAGATCGGCTGACCGGCATCTTCCGCCCCGGCCGCCTCAATGCGCGGCGGCCCAGTTGCGGCCCTGCCCCGCATCGGCCCGCAAGTGCACATCCAGATGCACGGCGGGATCGGCTGCACCCTCCATGACAGCCCGGGCCACCTGGGTCAGCTTTTCAGCCTGCTCTTCGGCCACCTCGAACAGCAATTCGTCATGGACCTGCAGCAGCATCTTCGCATCCAGCCCCGCAATGGCCTGCGGCATGCGGATCATGGCCCGCCGGATCACATCTGCAGCAGTGCCCTGGATCGGCGCGTTGATCGCCGCGCGCTTGGCAAATCCGGCCCCCGGCCCCTTGGCGTTGATTTCCGGGGTGTGGATCTTGCGCCCAAACAGAGTCTGCACATAACCCTTTGATTTTGCGAAGGCCACCGTTTCATCCATATAGGCGCGGATGCCTGGGAACCGTTCGAAATAGCGGTCGATGAAGCCCTGCGCCTCGGCCCGCGGAATACGCAGGTTACGGGCAAGACCAAACCCGGAAATGCCGTAGATCACCCCGAAATTGATCGCCTTGGCCTGGCGGCGGACACTTGGGTCCATTCCTTCGACCGGCACGCCGAACATCTCCGAGGCGGTCATGGCATGGATGTCCAGCCCATCTCTGAACGCCTGTTTCAGCGCCGGAATCCCCGCGATATGGGCCAGAATGCGCAATTCGATCTGGCTGTAGTCCAGACTGACCAGAACCCGCCCTTCGGGGGCGACAAAGGCCTCGCGGATGCGCCGCCCTTCCTCGCTGCGCACCGGAATATTCTGCAGGTTGGGGTCGGTAGATGCCAAACGCCCCGTATTTGCCCCGGCAATGCTATAGCTGGTGTGCACACGTCCGGTTTCCGGATGGATGTGGTTTTGTAAACTATCGGTATAGGTGGATTTCAGCTTGGAAATCTGCCGCCAATCCAGAACCCGCGCCGCCAGCTGCGCGCCGGTCGGATGCGCCTCCAGCGTGGTGATATCTTCCAGAACCTCGGCCCCGGTGGCATAGGCGCCGGTCTTGCCCTTTTCACCACCCGGGATCTGCATCTGGTCAAACAGGATTTCGCCCAGTTGCTTGGGCGATCCGACATTGAACCTGGTCCCGGCAATCTCGTGGATCTCTTCCTCCAACTGCACCAGCTTTTGCGCAAAGGCATTGGACATCCGCGCCAGCACATCGCGGTCCACCTTGACGCCGGCCATTTCCATATCGGCCAACACCGGGATCAGCGGGCGTTCCAGCGTTTCATAAACCGTTGTCACCTGCGCGCGATGCAGCGCCGGTCGGAAGCGTTGCCACAGGCGTAGCGTCACATCGGCATCCTCGGCCGCATATTTCACCGCATCGACAATGGCCACCCGGTCAAAGGTCACTGCCGCCTTGCCGCCGCCCAGCAATGATTTGATCGGGATCGGCGTGTGGTTCAGATAGCGGTCCGACAGTTCATCCATGCCGTGATTGTGCAGCCCCGCATGCAGCGCATAGCTTTGCAACATCGTGTCTTCAATCGGGGCCATGTGGATGCCATGGCGGGCCATGATCTTGAAATCATACTTGATATTCTGCCCGATCTTCAGAATTGCCGGATCTTCCAGCACCGGTTTCAACGCCGTCAGCACGGCGTTCATTGGCAACTGGCCCTCGCTCAGGCTGTCGCTGGCAAACAGATCGCCCCCCCCCTGCCGATGGCCCAGCGGCACATAGCAGGCCCTGCCCGCATCGACCGCCAGCGAAATACCCACCAGATCGGCCCGCATTTCATCCAGACTGGTGGTTTCGGTGTCAAAGGCCACATGGCCAATGTCACGGATACGCGCGATCCAGCGCTCCAGCGCCGCCATATCGATAACCGCCTCATAGGCACCGTGGTCAAAGGGCAGCGCCTCGGGCAGCGGACCGGCCTCCGCCTCGGTGGCCTCGGCCGTCACCATGGGCGGCGGCGTCACATCCAGCTTGTCGGCGATCCGCTTGGTCAGGGTGCGGAATTCCATCGCATTCAGAAAGCCCATCAACACCTCGGGCTCGGGCTCGCGCACTTCAAGGCTGTCCAGCGAAAATTCCAGCGGCGTGTCGCATTTCAGCATGACCAACTGTTTGGAAATCCGAATCTGATTGGCAAAATTCACCAGCGTTTCCCGACGCTTGGGTTGCTTGATCTCTGTCGCCCGCTCCAGAAGCGTTTCCAGATCGCCATATTCCTGGATCAACAGCGCCGCTGTCTTGATCCCGATGCCCGGGGCACCGGGCACATTGTCCACACTGTCCCCCGCCAGCGATTGCACATCCACCACCCGCTCCGGGCCGACGCCAAATTTTTCCACCACCTCGTCGCGATCAATAAGCTTGTTCTTCATGGCATCGAACATCACGACACCATCACCGATCAGTTGCATCAGATCCTTGTCCGAACTGATGATCGTCACCCGCCCTCCCGCGTCCCGCGCCTGGCAGGACAGGGTGGCGATGATGTCATCGGCCTCATAGCCTTCGGTCTCGATGCAGGCGATGTTGAAGGCCCGTGTCGCATCGCGTGTCAGCGGAAATTGCGGGCGCAGATCTTCCGGCAATTCCGGGCGGTTGGCCTTGTAGGCGGGGAAAATCTCGTTGCGAAAGGTCTTGGACGAATGGTCAAAGATCACCGCCACATGGGTTGGCGCGTCCGGCCCCTTGTTCCCCTCGACATAGCGGTACAGCATGTTGGCAAAGCCTGCCACCGCCCCGATGGGCAGCCCGTCGGACTTGCGCGTCAGCGGCGGCAGGGCGTGATAGGCGCGGAAGATGAAGGCCGATCCGTCGATCAGATGCAGGTGGCAGCCCTTGCCGAATGTCATGATGGTCCTCCGCGCGATTTTGCGGCAGTATTGGCACGAATGGTGGGCCGGGGAAACCCGATGGCTGCTGGCTTTGCCCATGCCCGCGTGAGTGGCAGCCGATTTCGCGGCTTGACGCAACACCCCGAAAGGCAGATTGTCCTGCCCATGCTGAACCGGAACGCCCAGTTTTCGTTTTATTGGACCTGCGCCATATAGGCGGCCGGTCAGTTCTGCATGACAGAGTGATCCATCAAGCCGCCCGCAAGGGACAGGCCAATATCGCTTCCCCTTCGCGGGCCCCACGCGACAGAGGAAGACATGACACCACCGCATATCCATCTGGCCGAACCGCACGATCTGCCCGAAGTGCATCGCATGCTGATCGCACTTGCGGCCCATCATGGGGATACGGCAACGATCCCGCCCGCCGAACTGGCCCGGCTGGCCTTGCATCATCCCGACATGCGGCTTCTGGTGGCCAGCCTGCCGGACAGCCCCGCCCCGCATCCGGTGGGATATGCGCTGCTGCGGGGCTGGCAGAACATGGTGACCGGCCAGATGGCCTATGTGCTTGACCATCTTTTCGTGCAACCGCCCTTCCGCCGTCAGGGCGTGGCGCGCGCGCTGGTCGAAGCTGCCCGCGCCTGCGCATTGCAAGAAGGTCGCAGCGGCCTGACCATCCCCACCCATCCGGCCAATGCCATGGCGCAGACGGCCTATCGCGCCATGGGTCTGGCGGAACTTCCGCCCGCGGGACCACGGTTCGCGGTGTCGCTGGCCTGATGGTCAGGCCCGGTCAATCCGGCACTGGAAACAACCGTTCCGGGCGGAACGGACATGCACATATGCAATGGCCGGATTGCCCAGCAGGGCCGTTGCCGCATCCATGATCTGCCCGGTCGGCACAACGGCGCCGGAGCCATAGACGATGCGGTCATCGGCGCCATAACCCCGGATCATGTAGTCGGGCGATGTCAGCATGGCGGGCAAGGTTGCCCCACCGCCCGCCGGACACTCATCGGCACATAGAAAGATCGGGCCGGTTTCAGCATAGGGTTGCGGCATGGGAAAGGGACGATGCGCCAAAATCAACATGCCGGCCCCCTCGGGCACATGCGCAAGGCAATGGCGGCAAGGATTGCCCGCGCCTTCGGCGTGCACCCGCTCGGGCGGCAGGCCATAGGCATCGGGGCCACCGGCCCGAAGGGCGCGGGCCAGATCGGTCGGGATCGGGGTAAAGCGGATGGTCATGCGGTCCTCCTGCGGTTTCCCCATCTCTGGGCTGAACCGCCGGGCTGCGCGACCCGCTTCCTGCGCATTATGCGCAGGACGCGGCCAGCAAAAAGCGTAACGGCGGGCTGGTCAGTCGGCCCGCGCCACCATGCGGCCCATCATGCGCCCGCCCAGGATATGCAGGTGGAAATGGGGCACCTCCTGCACACCATGCGCCCCCGCATTGGTGATGGCGCGGAACCCCTCGCCCCCCTCACCCGGCTGCACCCCGGTCATGGCACAGACCTGGGCGACGGCGCGGTGGAAATCGACGATTTCCGCGTCTGACGCATCGCGGGCAAAATGGTCATAGGTGACATAGGGCCCCTTGGGGATCACCAGCACATGCACCGGCGCCTGTGGCGCAATGTCGTGGAAGGCCAGCGTATGCGGGGTTTCCAGCACGGTCTTGTTGGGGATTTCGCCGCGCAGAATGCGGGCAAAGATGTTTTGCGGATCATAGGCATAGGGCATCGGGATCAATCCACGAAAAGATAGTGTGTCTCGGCGATCTCGCGCGCCTTCGATGGGGTGATGCCCAGAAAGGCCGCCAGCGGCGCAGTGTTCTCTTCCACCGTGGCAGATTGGCGGATGCGATGGAACCCCTCGAAATCGGCATCGCGGATATGGTCGCTTTCAAAGCGCACGTCATAGCGGATGGTGGGCAGCAGGCGTTCGATCACCTCTTGCGGCGTCTGATCACTGGCCAGGCCAACCCTGCGGGCATGGCCGATCAGATACTCATCCGTGAAATCGCATTCGATTTCCAGCAGCCGGGTGTTCGATTTGTCGGAATAGAAATCCTGCATCAGGTCCACATTGGCCGGGTCGATGCAGACCACCAGCTTGTCGGTGTTCCAGTAATCGAACAGCATCCGCACCAGCGCCCTGCGATGGCGGGTGCGCTTTTCCAAGGTGGTCTGAATCCCGCCCAGATCAGGCAGCGGGGTCGAGGCTTCGTTGAACAGGTAATCCACCGCCGGCATGCCTGTCACAGCCCGGATCCGGTCCACCAGCCGCTTGGCCACATGCCATTTCTTGCAGGTCACGATCAGCAGCGTGCGTTCGCGCCCCAGACTGGCTTCGGTTTCCCAGAACCGCGGCGCAAAGCGGCGGCCGATCCGGCCCCGCCCGGTCAGAAACTTGAACAGGCTGCGCCCTTCACCCGAAATCGGAAAACTGACCCCTTCGGCAGTATAGAGGTCGCCCAGCCGCTCCTTGAGCTCCTTCGCCTCGGGGCTGATCTTGCGCGCGAACAGGTAATCCTGCGAAATCAGCAGATCATACTGATCATTGTAGAAATTCACCGGCATCCCGTAATCGGTGAACATCAGAAAAGTCAGCGTGCGGGTGCGAATCTCGTCTTGCGGCACAAGATGGCGCACCAGCGTCTGAAAGAACGTCTCGTCCGGGATCCAGGTCGTGCGGAAAAACCGCATGACATCAGGCCGCCGACGGCAGAAATCCAGCACCCATTCGACAGTGCGCCGCCGCAGGCACCACCATTGGCTGCCGATCTGGATCGCCAGATCTTCGGGAACTTCGCGCTGCAGGCCGAATTTTTCCTGCAGGTTCATCGACGCATAGAACAGCCGCTTGTGGGTACGTTCGTTGAACCAGTGCCGATAGATCAGCCGTTCTTCCTTGATCCCGGTCTTGATCCAGTCCGACCGGAAGAAATCGAAGCTTTCGATATAGTCAACTTCGGTCTGATCCAGAAAATCATGGGCATATTCGGCAGATTTCACTGGCATGCAATCGCCCGACAGCATGTAGAAATGCGTGGCGCGCGGAAAGGCATCGACCGCCGCGCGCACCGCCTGCAGCGAGGCATCGACCAGGCTCCATTCGCCCCAGCCGCATTTCAGGCGCTTCCTTGCAAATGTGACCGAAGGGTTGTCGGCCAGCGTGCTGCGGATCAACTCGTAATCCTCGCGCCGTGCGCGGGCATCGAAGTGAATCGAAATGTAGTCACCGGCTGCCGTCAGCCGCTGCGCCTGTGCGATGATCCCTTCCGGGTCCTTGTGGCACAGCAGGATATAGGCGATTCGAGCCATTCAGGAAACACAACCCCTCAACTTCCCCGCACTGTTTCCATAAAGTGCTTTATGGGTCATTGAAAAGACAGAGTTTGTTTGCTTTTTGTGACCATACAGTCAAGCGCCGCCCCGAAGGGCGGGCGATAAGGCAATGGAGGCAGGCCGATGGGGTTCCCCGGCACCTGGATGACCGAAAGTGAAAGTGTTGTGTACCGTGTGGTGCCCAAATGTGCCTGTTCGTCGATCGGACAGATCATGTTCTATTCCGACCACGGCAAGTTTTTCGATGGTGATATTCACGACTCGACGGCCGGTCTGCACAAATGGAGCCAGGAGGCCAGCCAGCAGCTGATCGAACGCAACGTGAAGGCGCATAAATCCTATGCCTTCACCTGCGTGCGCAACCCCTATGCGCGCATCCTGTCGTCCTTCTTCGACAAGATCTGCGGCATCCAGCGCAATGGCAAACGCTATCGCGGCAACCTTGTGCCGCTTCTGGTGCAGAAATACGGGATCGAGGTGGGCAGCCCGGAAGACGGGTTCGAATTCGACCAGATCAAGAGCTTCCGCCGTTTCCTGCTGTTTGCGCGCGACACCATCCGCTTCCGCAAGCCGATGGAACCCGACATTCACTGGTCGGCCATGTCGGGCCATATCTCCACCTTCATCGTGAATGGCGGGCGATATGACCATATCTTCTTCACCGAAAAGTTCGACGAGGGCATGCAGCACGTCCTGAACAACATCAAGACGAAGAAGAAGGTGAACCTGAAGAAGATCCCCAAGTTCAACGAAAGCGAGGGGCATGGGCCCAAGCGGGCGCATCCGGTGGCGGATTACTTCGACGATCTGTCGCGCCATCTGGTCTGGGAAATCTACCGCAAGGATTTCCAGCTGTTCAAATATGACTTTGACGATCCGAACAACAAGATGCCGCTGGGCGAGGTCGATCTGGACGAGGTTCACGCCAAGCTGGGGGATTGATCCCCCAAAACCCGGTTCCGGCCCCGCTCTGGCCCCCTGTCTGCAAGGAAAGGCCCTGCCATGTCAGATGCCCTGATCCAGGACCTGCGCGCTCTGATCGGCGCGCCCCATGTGCTGATCGGGGCTGATCTGGCCCCTTATTGCGGCGATTGGACAGGGCATTATACCAGCGCCCCCTGCGCCGTTGCACGCCCCGCCGATACGGCGCAGGTTTCCGCAGTCGTGCAGGCCTGTGCGCGCCATGGCGTGCCGGTGGTTCCGGTGGGCGGGCGCACCGGTCTGGTCGGCGGCGCGATGACCACGGGCGGCCTGATGCTGTCGCTGGAGCGGCTGAACCGCATCCGCGACATCCGCACCGAAGCACGGGTGGCGGTGGTCGAGGCCGGGGTCATCCTTGCGGCATTGCAGGATGCCGCAGCCGATCATGGGCTTTACTTTCCGCTCTGGTTCGGCGCGCGCGGCTCGGCCATGGTGGGGGGTGCGCTGTCCACCAATGCGGGCGGGTCGAACGTGCTGCGCTATGGCTCTACCCGCGCGCTATGCCTGGGGCTGGAGGTGGTGCTGGCCGACGGGCAGGTGCTGAACCTGATGGGCGCGCTGCACAAGGACAATTCAGGCTATGATCTGCGCGACCTGTTCATCGGCGCCGAAGGCACGCTGGGCGTGATCACGGCGGCGGTGATGAAGCTGGTCCCAGCAGCCCAGGCCCATGCCACCGCCATGGTGGCACTGGACAATCTGCCCGCCGCGCTCACGCTGCTCAACCGCCTGCAGGGTGAAACCGGCGGTCTGGTCGAAGCCTTCGAATACATGCCCGAAAGCTATCTGCGCCGTCTGGCCGAGGCCCGCCCCGATCTGGATCCGCCCTTCACCCCACGCCCGGCGATTGCATTGCTGGTTGAACTGGGCGCGACGGCACCGCGCGATTGCGCAGCGGAACCCGATGGCAGCCTGCCTTTGACCAGCCTGCTGGAAACGGTGCTGGCGGGCGCACTGGAGGATGGGCTGATCCACGATGCCCATATCGCCCGGAACGAAGCGCAGCGGCGTGCCATGTGGCACCGCCGCGAATTGGCCGCCGAGGTCAGTTTCGCCCGGAAACCCCTGATCGACACCGATATTGCCCTGCCGCTGGATGCCGTGGCCCCGCTGCTTGAACGGTTCGAGGCGCGGTTGCCCGACCTGGATGCAGGTGCCGAAACGCTGGCCATTGCCCATCTCGGGGATGGCAATATCCATCTAACCATTTTTCCCAGCCATGATGCCCCGGATCATGCCGACCGGATCGTCGCGCTGCTGGAGCATGAAGTTCAGACCCTTGGCGGCACCTTCTCGGCCGAACATGGGGTCGGCCTGTCCAAGAAGGCCTCCATGGCGCGGCGCAAAGACCCGGTGGCGTTGGCGGTGATGCGCCAGATCAAACAGGCGCTGGACCCACAGAACCTGATGAACCCCGGCAAGGTTCTTCCCTGATCCTGCAGCATAGCAGAAAGCCCGAAGCGGTTCCCCACTCCGGGCCTGTTTCAAACTCCGGTCACAGCCCCGTCATGGCCCCATGGTAAAGCAGGGCGTGCCCCGGGCCTGCAGGCGGCGGCAGGCCAGATCGGCCTCTTCCTGGCTCAGCCCCATGAAATTGGCATCATAGCCCGCCTTGCGCTGCACAACCTTGCGCAAGCTTTCATCCAGCGTCGCGCTTTCGGCCAGCATTGTCTGCATCAAGGCCCGCTCCGCCGCCGTGCGACTGGGGAAGCGCCCGATATTCACGCCCCATTGCCGCCCGCCACTGGTGGAAATCCGGGTCACCACCTCTACCGGTTCAGCTTGGGCAACGGCTTCGGCGAGTTGTGGCTCGGACTGGCTGGAGGTATGGATCACCGTCGGCACATGCACCGGCTCGGGTTCTGGAAGGGCAGGCGTGGCCGGGGCCAGTGCCGCCAGCGACATGACCGAACCATCCTCAAGCGCGGGGCCCGCATCGACCACCTCGAAGGGTGGTGCAGCGCCCGCAGCCTCGGCCAGCGCACCGGCAATGCCGTCTTCCATCGCTGCCACCGCAACCTGCGCCGCGATCATTTCGGCCACCGGGTCGGAGCCCGCATCAGCCGCCGGGGCCACCTCGGCCACAGCCACCGGTGCGGCCTGGACGGCCTCGGAACCCGAACCCGGCCTGCGCATGGGCCGTGGCGAACGCTCGACCACTGTGCTGACCCGCAGGGTCTTGGCCCCCATCATGCGAGCCTCGCCCGATCCGGCCTCGGCCACCAGTTGCGGTTCTTCGGCAGGCATCTCCACCGGTTCGGGCGGGCGGGTCTTGGCCCCGGGCCGGGCCTTGGCAAAACCCATATCCAGCAATTCGACCATCTTGGCATTGCGCTGCGCGGTGGACGTGCCGCCAAAGATCGTGGCGATGATCCGCACCCCGCCCCGCTCGGCCGATGCTGTCAGGTTGAACCCCGCCGCATTGGTAAAGCCGGTCTTGATGCCATCCGCACCCTTGTACATGTCCAGAAACTTGCGGTTCGTGGACACGACATCGGTCACCCCCGCATCCGTCTCACGGCGCGAGAAAATGTTGTAATATTGCGGAAAATCATAGAATAGCCGACGCCCCAGCACCGACATGTCATGTGCGGTGGACAGATGCCCCTTGGCTGTCAGCCCGTTGGCATTGGCAAAGGTGGTGCCGTTCATCCCGATGGCCTTGGCCGTGCGGGTCATCCGCTTGGCAAAGGCCGCTTCATTGCCTTCCAGCGCCTCGCCGATGGCAGTGGCCGCATCATTGGCCGACTTGATCGCCGCCGCGCGGATCAGGTGGCGCAGCGCCACCTTCTGCCCGGCCTTCAGGCCCAGACGCGACGGCGGCTGCCCTGCCGCGTGTTTGGAAACCTTGACCATGGTATCAAGGCTGATTTCGCCACGTTCCACCGCCTGAAAGGCGATGTACAAGGTCATCATCTTTGTGAGCGAGGCCGGATGAAGCCGGGCATCGGAATTGTGCTCATACAGCGTTTCGCCCGTGCGCGCATCCATCACATAGGCCGCATATGGTGCCGCCCCCGTCGGTTTCGGGGTCGAACAAGCTGCTACCACCGCAAAGATGGCGAGCAAAACGAAATGTCGGACATACTGCCCCAGCCGCGCGGTCACGTCGCTGCCCCTTGCCTGTTCTGATTACTGCCTGGTCGCCCCTGTTTTCGGGGCTTTCGATAAGGCTAGCATAGCGCACCCGGCACGAAAACCCCCCAAATTCCAGAGGTTTACGTTAACCCTTTCGTAAACCATGGCAAATCTGGTGGCGGTTTCTCACTGCACCACAAGATCAAGCGACCAGTCGCCCCAAAAGGGAATTCAGGCCCGACAAATCCTCCAGTTCGAAAAACCGCGGATGTTGCGCGGGGGGCTCAGCCCGCTCCAGTTCCCATGTCAGACCATGTGGGACGTGAACGCCAAATCCTCCCGCCGCCAGCACCGGCAGCACATCGGATTTCAGCGAATTGCCGACCATCAGCGCCGACTCGGCCCGCGCGCCATGGCGGGTGAACAGGCGGGCATAGGTATCGGCCGTCTTTTCCGACACGATCTCGACCCCGTGGAACAGATCGCCCAGACCGGATTGCGCCAGCTTGCGTTCCTGATCCATCAGGTCGCCCTTGGTGATCAGCACGACATGGAATTGCTCTGCCGCCTGTTCCACCGCCGCCCGCGCATGGGGCAACAACTCAATCGGATGTTCCAGCATCTCGCGCCCGGCGGCCATGATCTCCGCAATGACCTGGGCACTGACGCGGCCCTGCGTGACCTCAATGGCCGTTTCGATCATCGACAGGGTGAACCCCTTCACGCCATAGCCATAATGGCCCAGATTGCGCCGTTCCGCAGCGATCAACCGGTCATGCAGCGTGGCGGAATCGCAGAAATCCGCCAGCAAGGACTCCAGCCGTGCCTGCGTCAGGCGGAAGAAGGTCTCGTTCTGCCAAAGCGTGTCATCGGCATCAAAGCCAACAAGGGTGATCTTGCCCGGGCTGTGCATCGGTAGGGGCTCCTGCCTGTGATGGCGCGACCCTAGCCAAATGGCGGGGGAAGGCCAGCCCTTTTCGCCCCGCGCATTTGCGCTATACTATACAGCCTGTAACCCAACCCGAATCCGTCCCGGATCCTGCACGGATCCCTGCAAAGCCGGAGCGCTGCCTTGACCCTTCGCCCAATTTCGATGTCCGATGATGACCAGGGCAACGGAACGGACAATTCTGTCCTGACGAAGACGCGCAGCCGCACACAGCGGCCACCACTGTACAAGGTGTTGCTGCTGAACGATGATTACACGCCGATGGAATTCGTCGTGCATATCCTGGAACGCTTCTTCGGGCTGAACCATGCGCAGGCCTTTGAAATCATGCTGACGGTCCACAAGAAGGGCCTTGCAGTGGTCGGCGTTTTCTCGTTCGAAGTAGCCGAAACAAAGGTGGCGCAGGTGATGGATTTCGCGCGCCGCCATCAGCATCCGCTGCAATGCACGATGGAAAAAGAATAACGGAAGGATCAGGCCCACAGGGCCGCCCATGCGTTCGACCCGACTTGACCTTGCGCTGGAAACCGGCGCGGCCCGCCTGCCCGAGGCAGGCGATATCCTGATCCTGCGGCCCCGCGCCGGGGATGATCTGTCGGCACTGCCCAAGGCGCGGTTGCGCGTGGTCACCGGGTTCAAGCCCGATTTCGACTGGTTCAGCCGGGCGGGCCTTGCCTGCGCCACCACCCCCTCTCCCGCTGCTGCAGCGCTGGTCTGCCTGCCACGCGCCAAGGCCGAAGCCCGCGCCCTGTTGGCCGCCGCCTGTGCCGCCTTGCCGCCCGGAGCGCCGGTTCTGGTCGATGGGCAAAAGACCGACGGGGTTGATTCGATCTACAAGGATCTGCGCGGTCGTGTGGCCGTGGGCCCGGCCCTGTCCAAGGCACATGGCAAGATCTTCGGTTTCCCCGCCAGTGATGCGCTGGCTGATTGGGTGGCAGTGCCGCAGCAGGTGGCGGGGTTCACTACCCTGCCCGGCGTCTTTTCCGCTGATGGGCCGGACCGGGGCTCGGCTCTGCTGGCCGAAGTGCTGCCGCCAAAGCTGCCCGGTCGGGTTGTCGATCTGGGGGCGGGCTGGGGATATCTTTCCCACCACATCCTGCTGCGCGATGGCGTGAAGGAACTGCATCTGGTTGAAGCCGAGGCCGCAGCCCTGGATTGCGCCAAGGCCAATATCACCGATCCGCGCTGCCAGTTTCACTGGGCCGATGCGACCCAATGGCAGGTGCCGCATCTGGCAGGCGCAGTGGTGTGCAACCCGCCCTTTCATACCGGGCGCAATGCCGACCCGTCGCTGGGCCAAGCCTTCCTGAAGGCTGCGGCGCGGATGCTGGCCCCCGATGGCACGCTCTGGCTGGTCTGCAACCGCCATCTGCCTTATGACCCCGTGTTGAAGGCAGCCTTTCACAATATCGAGGAGATCGGCGGCGATGCCGCTTTCCGCCTGATCCGTGCAAGCCACCCCAAACGGCGCTGAGCGCCGAAAGGAAGCTCCCCATGTCGCTTTCCATCGCAGGCAAGACCGCCATCGTCACCGGTGCCGCCAACGGCATCGGTCTGGCCATCGGTCGCCATTTCCTCGACAAGGGCGCGAATGTGATGTTCGCCGATATTGATGAAGCCCGGCTGGAGGCCGAAATCGGTGCTGCGGCCCGCAGCGACGGGCCGGTGCGGATGTTCGCGGGCGATCTGCGCCGCAAGCTGGACATTACCAACCTGCTGTCGGCCACGATGGATGCCTTTGAACGGGTGGACATTCTGGTGAATGCCAGCCGGCAGATGCAGGCCTCTGATCCGCTTTGCATTGATGATGATGCGGTGGAACCGATGCTGCAGCAGAACCTGATGCCCAGCCTGCGGCTCACGCAATTGACCGCCAAGCGCATGATCGCCCATGCGGAACGCAGCGGCGAACCGCTGCAGGGCGCAATCATCAACCTGTCGTCGCTGGCCGCGCGGCTGACCCGGCCCGAACTGATGGGCTATTCCATTGCCTGCGCCGCGCTGGAACAGATGACCCGGTCGATGGCGGTGGTTCTGGCTCCCCGCGGCATACGGGTGAATGCCGTGGCCTTCGGCTCGGTCATGAGCGCAAGTTTGCAGGGCCATCTGAAGGAACATCCCGAAGATCGCGATGCGATCCTGAAGGGCACACCGCTGGGCCGGATTGCCGCCTGTTCCGAACTGGTGGAAACCGTGCAATTCCTTGCCTCTGATGCCTCCAGCTTCATGACCGGGCAGGTGGTCACGGTGGATGGCGGGCGCGGCCTTCTGGACGGCGTTTCGGTCAGCGCCTATTGACGCGATCAGCGACAGGCTGCCAGCGCCGCCACACGGCTGGCCCGTTCAGCCTGCAGACGCTCCAGCCGAGCGGCACCGGTGGCCGCATCCAGCGGCACTTTTTCACGCCGGGTGATATCCACGCTGCAATCATCGCTGAACCCACAGTTCGGGCCCCAGCGGTCATAGCTGTGGGTGACCCATTCCAGGCTGTAGCCCCGCGCGATATCGGCCTTGGTTTCGGCGATGCGGCGATCGGTCGCCACCACCGCCCGTTCGCCCTTGAACCGGCAAGGATCAGAGCCTTCCGCCGGAACGCAGGCTGCAAGGATTGGAATCAGAACAAGATAACGGATCATGGCATACCACCTCGCTGCGTCATATCATGGCCCGCCCCCCTGCCCTGCGCAACGGGCTTCTGGCCCTGCTGGCGTGAAGTTGATAGGGTCGCGCCAAACAGGGGGCCATCTCATGACCGATGATTTCGAAAGCCGCAAATCCCGCGCCAGCGCCTGGTTCCGCGATCTGCGCGACCAGATCGTGACGGCCTTTGAAGGGTTGGAAACACAGCAGGGCGGGGCGGCACCTGGCCGGTTCGAAATCACCCCCACGCTGCGCGAATCCGGCGGTGGCGGCGAAATGGCGGTGCTGCGCAATGGCACGGTGTTCGAAAAGATCGGCGTCAATATCTCGACCGTCTTTGGCACGCTGGGCGACCGGGCACAGAAGGCGATGGCGGCCCGTGGCGTGCCGGGCATGGCCGATGATCCCCGTTTCTGGGCCAGCGGCATCAGCCTTGTGGCCCATATGCAGAACCCGCATTGCCCGGCAGTTCACATGAACACCCGCATGTTCTGGACACCGCATGCCTGGTGGTTTGGCGGTGGGGCCGATCTGAACCCCTGCATCGAATATCCCGAAGATACCGCGCATTTTCACGGCACCCTTCAGGCGGCCTGCGATGCCCATGCGCCCGACTACTATGCCCGGTTCAAGGCCTGGGCGGATGAGTATTTCTTCATCCCGCATCGTGGCCGGGCGCGCGGTGTGGGCGGCATCTTCTATGATGATCTGAACACCGGCGACTGGGAGGCCGATTTTGCCTTTACCCAATCCGTGGGCCGGGCTTTCCTGCCTGCTTTCCTGCCCGTCACCGAACGGCGGATCGCCAGCCCGGCCAGCGCCGAGGATCGCGAAACCCAACTGCGCCACCGCGGGCTTTATGCCGAATACAATCTGGTCTATGACCGGGGCACCAAATTCGGGCTGGAAACCGGCCATAACCCCGAGGCGGTGCTGATGAGCCTGCCTCCCGTGGCCAAGTGGTATTGATCCGATGGCAGATCTGGTCATCAAGGCGGGCTATGCGACCGTCACCGAAGAAGACGTGCTGCGATTTGTGGGCTTTGTCGATCCCCGAAAGGAAGATTACGCGCTGTTCCGCCAATCCCTTGATGGCGGGCCCGTCTGGTTCGAAGTGAATGACGAAGATTTCGGCGCCGATGATGCTGTGGCCTGTGCCGCAATCGGGCCCGAAGGTCTGGTGATCGACATCACCCCCGCCCGCGCTGCCCGCTTTGGCTATGCCAATCGCGTCGCCGTGCGGCTGAAGTCCTGCGAAGGAGCTGACGCAGCCCTTGCCGCCCTGCGCCTGATGGGGGTGCCGGGGCTGTAAAGGCACCGCCTGTGCCTGTTCACAAGATCAGATCATCTGCGCCAAGCATTTGAATATCCGTGACCTTGATGCGGAAATCGGGGCGCTTGTTGCCATCAACATCAGCCATCAGATAGACACCACCCGAAGAGCCCTCGACCCAGACAGAATTCCGGGCCGGCCCGCTGCGCGAATAGGCAAAGGCGTCATTGGTGCCGAACGTCCGGCTGTTGGCATCGATCCCGCTCAGATCGATCACATCTTCCCGCCGGTCGAAATCGTGAATGATATCCACCCCATCAGCCCGGCTGCTGTCATATATGCGGTTGAAAATGATCACATCGGGAACCGTATCCTTGCCCAGGAAATACCGGTCCCGGCCGACCCCACCCTCCAGAGAGTCGCGCCCCAAACCACCGGACAATCTGTCATTTCCAGTATCGCCGAACAGGTGGTCGTCGCCATCTTGCCCCGTGAGGCGATCATTGCCGTCACCACCGTTGAGCAGGTCGTTCCCTGCACCGCCATTCAGAGTGTCAGCATCCACACTGCCCCAAAGCGTATCGGCACCATCTCCGCCAAAAAGCCGGTCAGCACCTAAATGACCGTCCAGACTATCGTTCCCTGCCTGACCGAACACCAGATCAGCATGGTCTTCACCCGAGATGGTATCCGCACCGTCTCCGCCATACAGGGTATCACGGCCATCATCGCCGAACATCTCATCTGCCCCGGCCCCACCAAAGACAACATCGTTCCCATCGCCCGCATGAAGTTCGTCGCCAAAGCGGTTTCCGTAAATCCGATCGCTGTTGCTGGTCAGCAGATAGCTGAAATTCGGCGAACGGGAATCGACCCCGGTTCCGGTGAATACAAGGCTGGTGGTCCTGATTTCGACATCGCGGATCGTATAGTCAAACAAACCATGGACATCGACCAGCAGTCCGAATGACAAATCCTGCCCGGGATAGGTTCCGGTAATCCAGACAGTATCCGAATCGCGGCGGTCGGTTACGGACTGCGGCGCCCCGAGACCGCGCAGTTCGCTGTTGTAAACATCACCCCACCGCAGCACTCCGCCCGTTCCGAGCGCATCGTAGAACGTCAGAATTGCCATGATACTGTCTGCCACCCTTCAAGACGCGGGGATCAGCCCCGGCGCACTGTTTCGATCATCAGCGCCACATTTTCCGGGTCAGCATCTGGCGTGATACCATGCCCCAGGTTGAAGATATGCGGCCCTTTGCGGAAGGCCTCTACCACACGGCGAGTTTCTCTCACAAGATCGTCTCCACCGGTAACCATATGTTCCGGCGACAGATTGCCCTGAACGCAGCCCGATACCTGCACATGCGCCGCCGCCCATTCCGGGCTGACCGAATTGTCGATGGCGACACAATCCGCCCCGGTCGCCTGCGCGAAACCGATATAGCCCTGCCCGGCCTCACGCGGGAAGGCGATCACCGGCAGGCCGGGGTGCAGTGTCTTCAGTTCCGCAATGATGCGGGCAGCGGGTTTCACGGCAAACTCGGTGAAATCTTCGCCCTTCAGGCTGCCGGCCCAACTGTCGAACAGCTTCACCACCTCGGCCCCGGCCTTCACCTGCTCGGACAGATACAGCACGGTTGCTTCGGTGATGCGGTCGATCAGCGCGGCAAAGGCGGCGCGGTCGGTATTCTTCAACGCATGGGCCGCCCCTTGATCCTTCGATCCGCGCCCGGCGATCATATAGGTCGCCACTGTCCAGGGTGCCCCGGCAAAGCCGATCAGCGTGGTTTCACGCGGCAGATCGCGCGACAGGCGACGCACCGTTTCATAGACCGGTGCCAGCGTGTCATGGATCGCATGAGACGGTTTCAAGGCCTGCACTTCGGCCATGGTCGTGGTGGTCTGCATGCGCGGACCTTCGCCGGTTTCAAACCACAATTCGGGGCCAAGCGCCTGCGGCAGCAGCAGAATATCAGCAAACAGGATCGCCGCGTCAAAACCGTAACGGCGGATCGGCTGCAAGGTCACCTCGGCGGCCAATTCCGGGTTGTAGCACAGTTTCAGAAAATCCCCTGCCTGCGCCCGTGTGGCGCGGTATTCGGGCAGATAGCGCCCGGCCTGCCGCATCATCCAGATCGGCGGTGTCGGCAAAACCTCGCCCTTCAGCGCGCGGAGGATGGTTTTTTCGGTCATGGCCTGCCCTTTCCTGTTACCTCTGACTTCACTGCCCCGCGCGTGAAGTCAAGCGCGGCAAATGTCACATCACCTGCGGCGCTTGGCCCGTTGAAACGGACCTGCGCGGCGGGTAGATGTGGGGCATGACCCTGACGCTCCCCTCCCCCGCCGCCCCGCTGAACATCGGCACCCGTGGTTCACCGCTTGCGCTGGCCCAGGCGCATGAAACCCGCGCCCGGTTGATGGCCGCATTCGACCTGCCAGAAGCGGCCTTCCGCATCGTGGTCATCAAGACCACCGGCGACAGGGTGCTGGATCGTCCGCTGAAGGAAATCGGCGGCAAGGGCCTGTTCACCAAGGAAATCGAAGAGGCGCTGCTTGACGGCAGCATCGACATCGCGGTCCATTCCATGAAGGACATGCCGGTTGCCCAGCCCGACGGCCTGCTGCTGGATACATATCTGCCGCGCGAAGATGTGCGCGATGCTTTCGTCTCGCCCCATGTCGCCCGGCTGACCGATCTGCCGCAAGGGGCTGTCGTCGGCTCGTCCAGCCTGCGCCGCCGCGCCCAACTGGCCGCCCGCCGTCCCGATCTGCAATTGGTCGAATTTCGTGGCAATGTGCAGACCCGGATGAAAAAGCTCGAAGAGGGTGTGGCTGTCGCCACTTTCCTTGCCATGGCCGGGCTGAACCGTCTGGGCATGGCCAATGTCGCGCGCTCCGCCATCGAGCCTGAGGAAATGCTCCCCGCCGTTGCCCAGGGCGCAATTGGCATTGAACGCCGCGCTTCCGACAGCCGCGCTGCCACGATGCTGGCTGCCATCCATGACAGCGAGACAGGGCAGCGGCTGGCCGCCGAACGGGCCTATCTCGCGGCGCTTGATGGGTCTTGCGAAACACCGATCGCCGGCCTTGCCACACTGATAGGTAGGCAGATCACCTTGCGTGGTGAAATTCTGCGCCCGGACGGATCGGAAACCATCACGGGCAGCGTCAGTGGCCCGGTCGCCGATGGTGCCGCGCTTGGCACCGAACTGGCAAGACAGCTGCTCGCCCAGGCCCCCAAGGGGTTCTTCGACTGGCGCTAAGGCCAGCGCCCGGCCCTCTTTCCTTCAGCGCTTCGGCTGATCGTCGTATTCGGTGGTCAGGATGCGGCTGGCATCCCCCTGCGGATCATCGAACTGCCCCCGCTTCAGCGCCCAGAAAAAGGCCGCAAGGCCGATACCGCCCAGAAACAGCGAAACGGGGATCAGGATGGTCAGGATTTCCATGGTTATTTCAATCGCAGTGCATTCAGGGTGACAGAGATCGACGACAGTGACATGGCCAGCGCCGCCGCCAAGGGTGTGGCCGCACCCACCAGCGCCAGCGGCACGGCGATCACATTGTAAAGCGCAGAAATTCCAAAGTTTTCCTTGATCCGCGCCGCGGATTGCCGGGCAATGCGGGTCGCATCGGCGATGGGGGCCATGTCCTGCCCCAGCAAGACGATATCCGATGCCGTCCGCGCCGCGTCCAGCGCCGAAGCGGGCGAGATCGACACATGCGCGGCCGCCAGTGCCGCAGTATCGTTCAACCCGTCGCCCACCATCAAGACGCGCCGACCCTGCGCCGTCAGATCGGCCAGCAGCGCAGCCTTTTCTGCCGGCAAGGCACCCGACGTGTAATCGGTGATGCCCAAGCGCGCCGCCAGCGCGGCCACGGCCCCTTCGGTATCGCCCGAAATCAGCCGGATCGCCTTGCCCTCGGCCCGCAGCCCGGCAATCGCCGCCTCGGCCCCCGGGCGCAGCCGGTCGGTAAAGGTGAAGGGACGCGGCTGCCGGTCGCCGGTGCAAAGCCAGGTCGCGGTCACGCCCAGATCGCCTTCGGCCCCGCACCAGCCTGCCCGGCCCAGCCGCACGGTCTGGTCCCGCCACTGGCCTTCGATCCCATAGCCCGGCACTTCGCGCAGATCGGTCACCGGTGCGGGTTGCAATCCCGCCGCCCGTGCGGCCTGCGCCAGCGCCTGCGCCAGCGGATGGCCCGATGCCAAAGCCAGTGCCAGCGCCACCTCGGTCGCCTGACGGGGGTGATCGCCAAGATTGGTCAGCTCGGGCGCTCCCATGGTCAGGGTGCCGGTCTTGTCAAAGACCACGGTATCCACTTCGGCCAGCCGTTCCAGCGCCGTGCCATCCTTGATGAGCAACCCCTTGCGGAACAGTTTTCCACTGGCTGCCGTCACCACTGCAGGCACGGCAAGCCCAAGCGCACAAGGGCAGGTGATGATCAGAACCGCCGCCGAGATGTTCACTGCAAAGCGGATGTCGCCCCCTGTCGCCCACATCCAGTAGCCAAAGGCACTGAAGGACAGCAGATGCACCAGCGGCGAATAGGCGCGCGCCGCCCGTTCGGCAAGGCTGGTATATTTCGTCTTGGCACTTTCGGCCACGGCCACCAGATCGGCCATGCGATGCAGACTGCTGTCGCGCCCTGCAGCCGTCACGCGCAGCATCAGCGGACCGGTCAGGTTCACCTCACCGGCACTGACCACAGAGTTGGGGCCGGCCCAGGCGGGCAGGCTTTCGCCCGTCAGCAGGGACCGGTCGATCTCCGACGTGCCTTCGACAACCACGCCATCCACCGGCATCCGCCCGCCCGGGCGCACCCGGACCAGTTCACCCGCCGCCAAGTCTGAAATTGGCACAACCAGTTCTTCGCCGTCGCGCAAGACCGTGGCGCGGGGCACTTCCAGCGCGGCCAGTTCCTCGGCGGCGGACCGGGCCACTGCGCGGGTGCGGTGATCCAGATAGCGGCCCAGCAGCAGGAAAAAGGCCAGCATCACCGCCGCATCGAAATAGGCGTGGTGGCCTGAATGGATGGTTTCGAACAGGGAAATGCCCGAGGCCAGGATCAACGCAAGGCTGATCGGCACATCCATGCCCAAGCGACCGACGCGCAGGCTGGCCCAGGCCGATTTGAAGAAGGGCTGCCCGGCAAAGACCACGGTGGGCAGCGCGATCGCCCCGGAAATCCAGTGGAACATATCCCGTGTCGCATCGCCCGCGCCCGACCACACGGCGACCGACAGCAGCATGACATTCATCATCGAAAAGAAGGCCACGCCCAGCCGCATCAGCAGATCGCGGCCCTGCCTGTCGGTCTCGGTCGCAGACAGCAGCCCGGCATCCAGTTCATGTGCCTCATATCCCACGCCGTTCAGCGCCTCGATCAGCGGGGCGGCATCCACCGCGGGATCGGCGTCAACCGATACCCGCTTCATGGTCAGATTTACCCGCGCCGAACGCACACCGGGCAGGGCCTGCAGCGCATGTTCAACGGTCGAAATGCAGGCCGCGCAATGCGCCGTGGGGATCGACAGCATCAGCCGCGCATCGCCCCCTGCCGCCATTTGTGCCAGCCGCTCCGCCGAAGGGGCGGCCACGCAGGCCGGGCAGGCCGAAATCCCGCCCGCCGTTTCGCCGGTTTCGATGCGTTCGGCGATGGTCATGGCCGTCAGCCCTTCACGAAAAGATCAAGTCGCTGCTGGAACCGTGTGCCATCCGGCGCTTCGGCCTCGACACGCAGCATCCACTTGCCCGGCTCCAGCGTCACTGCGCTGCGATAGACACCGGCTTCACGCTGAAAATCAGGGCGCTGGTCGAAATTGTCATTGGTCGGGCGCCCCACCAGTACCGACAGATTGCTGAGCTGCACCGGCAGACCGGCCTTGTCGGTGAAGGTCAGCGTCAGTCCCTGCCCCGCCACATAGGCGGGTTGCAAGGTCCAGCCAAGCGCATCCTGCGCATCGCGCTTTTCCTCGAATTCCTGCGATGCGACATAGGAATTACCGACTTCCACCCCGGAAAAGGTGCTGACTGCCTGCCAGGCCATCACAACATTCACCGCGATGATCACGGCGAATGCCCCGCTGGTCACGGCAAAGACCTGACGACCGGTGATCTCGCCCATGTTACTGCCCCTTTCCGTTGAAGACCGTATCGTGATGCACCCGTGTATCGCCGACCGTATCGCTGACCCACAGGCGCAGTTCCGTCCGTTCGGCCCTGGCGGGTGCCGAGTCTGCCGGCGCCTCCAGATAGACCCGCGTGGACAGCGTATCATTCGCGGGAACAGAGACAACATTGCCTTCTGCCCCTTCGATGCGCAGCGCGACCCCATCCACGCCCGTCACCGAGATGCGATAGTCGTGATCCGATCCCAGCTTGTTGCGCAGGCGGATGTCATAGGTATTGCGGATCGTGCCATCCGACAGCGTCACGAAGGTCGGGTTGCGAACCGGGGTCACGTTCATGTCGATATCGCTGCGCAGGAACAGCGCCACGATCAGTCCGATCCCCACTGCGGACCACAACGCGGTGTAAAGCACCGTCCGCACCCGGAACACGTGTTTCCAGACCGATTTGGGCGGCAGCCCGCTGCGCTCGCGCGTTTCGTCGGTCAAAGCCAGATAGCCGATCAGGTCGCGCGGCTTGCCGATCTTGTCCATCATGTCATTGCAGGCGTCGATGCACAGGCCGCAGGTGATGCAGGCCAGTTGCTGGCCGTTGCGGATATCAATGCCCATGGGGCAGACATTCACGCAGGCCATGCAATCGATGCAATCGCCATTGCCTTCAACCGTCTGCTTGCCGCGCGGTTCGCCCCGCCATTCGCGATAGGCGATGGTCAGGGTATCTTCGTCCATCATCGCGGCCTGAATGCGCGGCCATGGGCAGGCATAGATGCAGACCTGTTCGCGGAAGAAACCGCCAAAGGCAAAGGTCGTCGCGGTCAGCACCAGAATGGTAGTATAGGCAATGGGATGGGCATTTCCGGTGACCAGATCACGCATCAGCGTCGGCGCATCGGTGAAATAGAACACCCAGGCCCCGCCCGTGGCCAGCCCGATCAGAAACCACAGCGTCCATTTCACCGCGCGCTTGCGGATTTTCTCGGCATCCCATTTCTGGCGATGCAAGCGGATACGGGCGTTGCGGTCCCCTTCGACCCAGCGTTCGACCAGGATCATCAGATCGGTCCAGACTGTCTGCGGGCAGGCATAGCCGCACCAGACACGACCCGCCGCGCTGGTGAACAGAAACAGCCCCAGCCCCGCCATGATCAGAAGGCCCGCCACGAAATAGAATTCATGCGGCCAGATCTCGATCATGAAAAAGAAGAACCGCCGCCCCGCCATATCCAGCAGGATCGCCTGATCGGGCAATTCGGGGCCACGATCCCAGCGGATCCAGGGTGCGAGGTAATAGGCCCCCAGCATCAGCGCCATCAGCCACCATTTCAGGTTGCGGAAGGTGCCTTTGACACGGCGCGGAAAGACCGGCTCGCGGGCGGCATATAGCGAATGGGGTTCGGTATCTGGGCTTGTCACGGAAGGACTCCGGCTGGCGTTCTGCTTCGGTATGGCTGCGACCGGGAAGTGCTGCCTTGACCTGTATCAAAAATCGCATCCCCGATACAGGATAGCGATGCGGCAAATGGCCTTGCACCTGCGGCAAAGCGCGCGCCGCGCGGCAAAACCTGTCAGATGCTTGAGTTTTGGGGGATGAGGCCCCGCCGCTTCCAGGAAACGCGCGAACAGGATGAAGCGGCGGGGCGTAGGTCTGGGGTTTGCCACCTGACCTGAAGTGCTTATCGCACCCCTGACGCGGGGGCACCTTGACCTGTATCAAACGGTAGCCGTCTGATCTGCGGCAGCCTGTCGCAGCACCCAAGCCGAAAAGGCCTTCACCGCCGGGCGCGGGTGTCCGGGCCGGGTGATAAGGAAATATCCTTCGCGTTCATCATCCTCGAACAGAACCAGCAGACGCCCTGCCGCGATGTCACGTTCGACAAAGGCCCGCGCCAGCACGGCCACCCCCTGCCCGTCGCGCGCCGCATCCAGAATCAAGTTGCCGGGCATCGACATCATGGTGGCCCCGGCACGGCGGATCAGACCGTATTTTTCCAGAAAGGCGGTGGCCTCGGTCGTACCCAGTTCCTGCAGCCAGGGCAGCCCCGCCAGTTGCTCCAGCCCCACCGGACCCGGGCCGGACACCAGCGCCGGGGCGGCCACAACCACAATGCTGGAGCGCAGCACCAGCCGCGCCTGCAGCCCCGGCCAGGTGCCACTGCCATAGCGCAGGCCCAGATCGGCCTCGCGCCCGATCTCGCGGTTCTCCGACGCCGGGTCGATCGCCAGATCAATCCCCGGATGTCGGGCGCGGAAATCAAACAGCCGTGGCATCAGCCACCCCGCTGCAAAGGTGGGGGTGGTGGTGATGCGCAGCGGTTGGGCTTCGTCCGCCCCCGTCAGCACCGCGATGGCCTGCCCGATCTGGCCAAAGCCCGCCACCAGCGCCTCGGCCAGCCGCTCGCCCTCGGGCGTCAGCGTCAGGCGACGCCCGCCGCGTTCCACCAGATCGAGCCCCAGATGCGCCTCCAACGCGCGGATCTGCTGGCTGATCGCCGCATGGGTCACCCCGATCCGCGCGCCCGCCTGTTCCAGTGACCGCGCCTCGGCAAAGGCCGCAAAGGCCCGCAACTGCGACAGCGGCGGAAAGTCGCGCCAGCCCAACATGAAAGCCTCACTTACATGACAGCAAAAACCCTGAGTCGCAGGATGCGCCTTTTCTGCCTATATTCAAGCCATACCCTGAACAGACAGGAGATAAAGATGTTAGGGATTTTTGCAGAGAGCCTGATGCTGGCCGCCCGCCTGACCCCGGCCACCAGCCGCGAACAGATCGCCCGGCTGCGCCGCGAAGACGAAGAATGGATGCTCAGCATCCGCGACCGCCGCCGGTTCCTGACCGAGGTGCGCTGACATCATGACCCCAACCGACCAGTAAAGGCCCCCGGATCGCTCCGGGGGCCTTTTGCTGTGTGCTGCCTCTCAACCCTGCACGATAGGGCTAGCTCTGCGCCAGAAAACCCCATATGTTCACTTTTTGTTCTTAAACTATGGAGGCAAGACATGATCTCGGGAAGCTGTTGCTGTGGCGCGGTAAAGTTCGAATTGCGCGCGGCACCTGCCATGATGGGCACCTGCCACTGCACACGTTGCCGAAAGGCGGGGGCAAGCACGCTCGTCTTTGTAAAGCGCGAAGATCTGATCTGGTTGCAGGGCAAAGAGCATGTCGCACTCTATACTCCCGCCCCACCTTACAAATATGGCCGGTGTTTCTGCCGGTTCTGCGGTTCTTCGCTGGGTGAAATTCTCTCTGACGCGGCAACTTTCCCGATCTCAGCTCATGCGCTCGATACGGAGTTCGGCCTCAGGAACCAGTTCCACGAATTCACCTCGGAAAAACCTGGCTGGTATGAAATCTGTGACGACGCACCGCAATCGACAGGGCATCCGTCGGCATCGTGACACCGTTCTTGGCTGTTCGCCGTGGCATTGTTGCGATCCGAACGCCCACACCTGAGAATCAAAAGGCCCCCGGATCGCTCCGGGGGCCCTTCTGTTTCCGGTCAGGCGCGTTATTCCCCGCCGCCCAGACCATGCACATAGACCGCCACTGCGCGGATTTCATCTTCCGACAGACGGGTGTTCCAGTTCGGCATCACGCCAAAACGGGCATAGGTCACGCTTTCGGTGATCGCCTCACGCGAACCGCCATACAGCCAGACGGCATCCGACAGTTTCGGCGCGCCCTGCGACCGGTCGCCCGAGCCGTCTTCCATGTGGCAGGAGGCACAGTTGTCGGCGAACACGGTGGCACCGGCTGCGGCTTTGGTGGCGTCATGCTCTTGCCCCGACAGGGCCAGCACATGCTCCACGACTTCTTCGATCTGCGGCTTTTCCAGCAATCCGTCCACGCCGAATTTCGGCATTTCCGAATAGCGGGCATCGGCGTCATCGGTGTTGCGGATGCCATGGGTGATCGTCAGGTGGATCGATTCCATGTCACCGCCCCACAGCCAGTCATCATCCAGCAGGTTGGGGTAGCCAAGGTTCTGCACACCGGCGGCACCGGCACCGTGGCATTGGGCGCACCAGGTCTTGAACACGGCAGCGCCCGCCGATTTGGCATAGCCCTCCAGTTCGGGGTCGGCCGCGATGGCATTCAGTTCGGTGGCCACCAGCTTGGCCTTGATCGGCGCATTGGCGTCATCGAACCGCTTGATCTCTTCGGCCACGGCCAGACGGGTATCCCCCGCCGGCTGCGTTCCCCACATCCCTTGCGTCGCCGAGCTGACCAGCGGCCAGGCCGGATAGAAGATCATATAGGCCACCGACCAGATGATCGTCAGGTAGAAGGTCCACAGCCACCAGCGCGGCATCGGATTGTCATATTCCCGAATGCCATCCCATTCATGGCCGGTGGTCGGAACCTCTCCGGGCTTCTTCACTTGTTTGGCGCACATCGTTTCACGCCTCCTTGCTGTTGCGGCTGGGCCCTTCCGCAGCGGAAGCAGGGTGCTTCTCGTTGCGGAAGATCGAGTTGGCGGCCTCGGACTGAAGCTTGGCGCTGCCGGGGCGGAAGGCATAGAGCACTACCCCCACAAACAGGGCCGTCATCAGCAGAAGCATCCAGCTGTCGGCGAATTGGCGCAGGAAGGAATAGGTATCCATCTTCGCCCCCTTACCGGTTCGGGTCGGGCTGGAAGGTCGAGAAATCAACCATCGTGCCCAGCACTTGCAGATAGGCGATCAGCGCATCCATTTCGGTCAGCTCGGGCTGGCCGTCAAAGTTGCGCACCTGCGCCTTGGGATAACGGGCCAGCAGACCATCGGTATCGCCATTCGGATCGACCTGCACCGCGAAATCGGCAGCGGCGTTCTCCATCATCTCGGCGGTATAGGGCACGCCGACAATCTGGTTGGCCCGCATGGAATTGCCGATGTAGCGGGCGTCGATGACGTTGCCCATCAGGTATTCATACTTGGGCATCACCGATTCCGGCACCACGGATTGCGGGTTCATCAGGTGATCGACATGCCATTCATCCGAATAGCGCCCACCCACGCGGGCCAGATCCGGCCCGGTGCGTTTGGAGCCCCATTGGAACGGATGGTCATACATCGATTCCGCCGCGAGGCTGTAATGGCCATAGCGTTCGACCTCGTCCCGCATCGGACGGATCATCTGGCTGTGGCAGACATAGCAGCCTTCCCGGATGTAGATTTCCCGGCCCGCCAGTTCGAGCGGGCTGTAGGGGCGGACCCCTTCAACCTTTTCGATGGTGTTTTCCAGGTAGAACAGCGGCACGATCTGCACCAGACCGCCGATGGTCACCACGAGGAACGAAAGCACCAGCAGCAGCGTCGCATGGGTCTCGATGGCCTTGTGCTTGTCAAGAAATGCCATGGTGTTGCTCCTCATTCCGCCGGGACGAAGTTGTTGGCATTCACCGGCGCCTTGGCCGGCTGGGCCCGAACGGTCATCCACAGGTTGTAGCACATGATCAGCGCACCCGTCAGGAACAGCGCCCCGCCCAGACCGCGAACCACATACATCGGGAATTTCGCGGAAACAGTGTCGGCGAAAGCATTCACAAGGAAGCCATTGGCATCGACTTCGCGCCACATCAGGCCTTCCATGATGCCGGTCACCCACATCGAGGCGGCGTAAAGCACGATCCCGATGGTCGCCAGCCAGAAGTGCCAGGACACAAGGCTGAGGCTATAGAGCCGCTCGCGGTTCCACAGGCGCGGCACCAGGAAGTACAGTGCGCCGAAGGTGATCATGCCGTTCCAGCCCAAAGCGCCGGAATGAACGTGGCCGATGGTCCAGTCGGTGTAATGCGACAGGCTGTTGACGGCCTTGATCGACATCATCGGGCCTTCAAAGGTGGACATGCCATAGAAGCCGATCGACACCACCATCATGCGGATGATCGGATCGGTGCGCAGCTTGTCCCAGGCGCCCGACAGCGTCATCAGGCCGTTGATCATACCACCCCAGCTGGGCATCCACAGCATGATCGAGAACACCATGCCCAGGGTCGAGGCCCATTCCGGCAGAGCGGTGTAGTGCAGGTGGTGCGGACCGGCCCAGATATATAGGAAGATCAGCGCCCAGAAGTGGATGATCGACAGCTTGTAGCTGAAAACCGGGCGTTCGGCCTGTTTCGGCACAAAGTAGTACATCATGCCCAGGAAGCCCGCCGTCAGGAAGAAGCCCACGGCATTGTGGCCATACCACCATTGCGTCATCGCATCCTGCACGCCACCAAAAGCCGACACCGACTTGGACGAGAAGATCGAAACCGGAACGGCCAGGTTGTTCACGATATGCAGCATGGCCACAGTGATGATCATCGACAGCAGGAACCAGTTCGCCACATAGATGTGGGGTTCCTTGCGCATGATGAGCGTGCCCATGAAGGTCAGCAGGAAAGCCACCCAGACCACGGCGATCCACAGGTCGATATACCAGACCGTCTCGGCATATTCCTTCGACTGGGTCCCGCCCAGCACATAAGAGGTCGCTGCCAGCACGATCATCAGCTGCCAGCCCCAGAACACGAACCAGCCCAGATTGCCGCCCCACAGCCGCGTGGCGCAGGTGCGCTGCACGATGTAGAAGGCCGACATGATCAAGGCATTGCCGCCAAAGGCAAAAATCACCGCCGAGGTGTGAAGCGGACGCAGCCGCCCAAAGTTCAGGATGCCCTCGACACCCGGAATGTTCAGCGCGGGAAAGGCCAGCTGAAAGGCGATGACAACGCCCACCAGAAAGCCCACCACGCCCCAGAAGGCGGTTGCAATGACGCCGGCGCGCACGACGCCGTCATTGTATTCATTGATGGCCACGCGCTTCGGCTCGTCCATGCCACGCAGCACCACCACGAAGGTGATGGCCGCAGCAAGCATGACGACGATCGCGTTCACCATGTATGGCAGGTCATGCGCATAATTGGCGGCAATCGCGGCCAGCACCGCGACCGCGCCAAGCACGACCAATTTAACGTAATCCCACATTTTGCGTCCCTTCGTCTTGGCCCTTGTCACCGCCTTGAGGGGCGAGTCGTCCGGGCGCTTTTCGACCCCTGTGCTTTCGCATTTGCAGCGTGAAGCAGCCTTGATCCATGTCAATCTTTAGTTCTCCCTCCCTTGACGCAGGTCAATGCGACACGGGGCGCTGCGGGCTAGGCATTTCGTCGCGCCCCACAGCCCGGAGGGGCCCAGGACAGGAGACAGGACAGATGGCCTACAAGACGCTGACAACCGTCGTCACCGCCCCCGAAGATGCCGAGGCCGCCATTGCCGGGGCTGCCCGGCTGGCGCTCGCCTGCGATGCGCATCTGGATATTCTGGCACTCGGGATCGACCGCACGCAGATGGGCTATGCCTATATCGGCGGCGGGGCAGTGCTGATGCAGGTCGCCATGGATCGCGCCGAGGCCGATGCACGCGCCACCGAAGCCGCGGTACGCGCTGCCCTGCAAGGCCAGCCCGTCGGCCTGCGCTGGAGCGTGGAAGGCGCCATCACCCAGATCGGTGCGCTTGGCGAACTGGTGGCCCTGCGCGCCCGCTTCTCCGATCTGGTTGTGCTGCCGCGCCCCTATGGCAAGGGCAAGGGCAGCGAATCCGAGGCGGTGATCGAAGCCGCGCTGTTCGAAGGTCAGGCCCCGGTCATGGTGTTGCCCGACCAGAGCGCCCCCGGCTTTGGCCTGCCCCAACGCGTGGTCATCGGCTGGAACCAGAGCGCCGAGGCCATGACCGCCGTCCGTCGCGCCCTGCCGATGCTGACCGCCGCGCAACAGGTGAATATCGCGGTCATCGACCCGCCGCAGCACGGCCCCGAACGGTCAGACCCCGGCGGCGCGCTGTGCCAGATGCTGGTGCGCCATGGGGTGCGGGCCGAAGTATCGGTGCTGGCGCGCACCATGCCGCGCATCTCGGATGTCCTGAACCGCCATGCCCGCGACCTGAATGCCGATCTTCTGGTCATGGGGGCCTATGGCCATTCGCGTTTCCGCGAAGCGATCCTGGGCGGTGCCACCCGCAACATGCTGGAACAGGCCGAACTGCCGGTGCTGATGGCGCATTGACCATACCCGGCCGGGGCTTGGCCCAAGGCCTCCTTTATCTTGGTCCAACTATCCTCAGGGGTGAATAGAGCCGAAGAGGGGGCGCGAGCGCCCCCTGCCCCGCCACACAGGGGCCAGGTCAGTCGAGGAAACCGCCATCGCTGTCATCGGCCGCCTCTTCCATCAGCCGGTCGAAATCGGGGATGGTGACATGGCGCTTGCCTTCCAGCGCAATCACCCCGTCCCGCTTCAACGCGCTGATCTGGCGGCTGACGGTTTCCAGAGTCAGACCCAGGTAATCGGCCATTTCCTCACGCGTCAGCGGCAGATCGAAGCTCAGCGCGCCCTTGGGGGCCTTCAGCTTCAGCGTTGCATCGCGCCGCGCGATGATGCCCAGAAGCGAGGCGATCTTTTCCCGTGCCGTCTTGCGGCCCAAGAGCAGCATCCATTCCCGCGCCGCATCCAGTTCGTCCAGCGTCATTTCCAGCAGGCGCTGCCCGACATGCGGGGTGGTTTGCATCAGGTCTTCAAAGGGCTTCTTGCGGAAACAGCACATGACCAGATCGGTGGTCGCTGTCACATCATAGGCCGCCGTGGCCCGACCCGGACGCCCGACGAAATCCGATGGCAGCAAAAGCCCGACCATCTGGCGACGACCGTCTTCCATGGTCTGGGTCAGCGTGGCGATGCCCGTCACGACCGAGGCCACGAAATCCATCCGGTCGCCCGACCAGATCACCGTCTGGCCCGCCTGATAGCTGCGGTAATACTTGATCTGTTCCAGCCGGGTCAGTTCATCGCTGTCGCAGCGGGCGCAGACGGCCCGATGCCGGATGGGGCAATCACCACACTCATGATGCACAATGTGCATATCCTGCATCGGCATCAGCTTTCCGGTTTGATCTGGGTCAAGGTAAATTTTCGCGTCGTGAACCTAGTTTAGCCCCATGGAACAGGAATCGCAACTCGCCCGGCTCGGCCTTTTCGATGCGCGGGTGCCCCGGTACACCAGTTACCCGACGGCACCGCAATTCGGAAATTCGGTCACACCCGACCTCTTTGCCCGCTGGATTCAGGCAATCCCGGCGGGTTCGGCCATTTCGCTTTATCTGCATGTGCCATTCTGCCGCAGGTTGTGCTGGTTCTGCGCCTGCCGCACCCAGGGCACCTCCAGCGATGATCCGGTCATTGCCTATGTGCAGACCCTGAAGGCCGAAATTGCCACGCTGAAGCGCCATCTGGCGCCGGGCGTGCATCTCAGCCGCCTGCATTGGGGGGGCGGCACACCGACGCTGCTGCAGCCCGATCTGATCCGCGATCTGGCGGCCACCATTTTCGATGCTGTGCCAATGGGCGCGGATGCCGAGTTTTCGGTGGAAATTGACCCCGACGAGGTGGACGGTCCAAGGCTGGACGCGCTGGCGGCCAGCGGCATGAACCGTGCCTCGATCGGGGTGCAGGATTTCGACGATGAGATCCAGCGGCTGATCGGTCGCATTCAGCCCTATGACCTGACGCGCCGTGTGACCGACATGATCCGCGACCGGGGTGTACGCAGCCTGAATGCCGATATTCTCTATGGCCTGCCGCGCCAGACGCCGGAACGTATCTCGGACAGCGTGCAGAAACTGCTGACCCTGTCGCCCGACCGTGTGGCGCTTTACGGCTATGCCCATGTGCCATGGATGAGCCGGCGCCAGCAGATGATCCCGTCAGACTCTATCCCTACCCCGCAGGAACGTCTGCGCCTGTTTGACACGGCCGCGCGACTGTTCGACTGGGACGGGTATGAGGCCATTGGCATCGACCATTTCGCCCGGCCCGAAGACGGCATGGCCGTGGCCCATCGTGCGGGCCGCCTGCGGCGCAATTTTCAGGGCTATACCGACGATCAGGCCGATGTTCTGGTGGGGCTTGGGGCCTCCAGCATCTCGCGCTTCCCGCAAGGTTACGCGCAGAATGTGTCGGGCACGTCGGACTACACCAAACAGGTGCGCGCCGGGCAGTTCACCACCCATCGCGGCCATGTCTTTTCTGGCGAAGACAAGCTGCGGGGCCGGATCATCGAAGCGCTGATGTGCGATTTTCGCGTCTCGCTGACAGAATTGCAGCGCGATTTCGGCGTAACCCAGGCGCAACTGGCACCAATGTTCGCCGCGGCCAAGGCGCAGTTCAGCGCGATGGTGGACCTGACGGCAGAGGCTCTGACCATCCCGCCGCATGCCCGCCCGTTGACCCGGATGATCGCGCGGGCCTTTGATGCCTATGACCAAAGCAAGGCGCAACATTCGGCGGCAATCTGAGCAGGCCGCCACAGGAACCAAGGCAAGGCAGGGCCACTTGCTCTGCAACGCGCGGGGTTCGCGGCCTTTCGACCTGCGATCACGGCCCGGCAGCGGGGTGCCGCCTGCCCTAACCTGCCTTCGGGCCGAAGCTTTCCACCCAGGCCACCATGCGCGGCAGGCACACGGTTTGCAGATCGTAATTCTGCAGGATCGTTTCCCGCGCGCGCGCGCGCAGATCATCAAACCGGCCCGGATGGGCCAGCGCCTTGGTTACCAGCTTGGCCCAGCCTGACGGATCGAAGAAATCGACCAGGCGACCATTCACGCCATCTTCGATCAATTCCTGCACCGGCGCGGTGCGCGAACCGATGACCAGACAGCCTGCGCTCATCGCCTCCAGCATCGACCATGACAGCACGAAAGGATAAGTCAGATAGGCATGCACCCGGCTGACCTGCATCATGGATACAAAGGTCGGATAGGGCACCTTGCCCATGAAATGCACCCGGTTCAGGTCGATCCGGCCCTGCACTTCCGACAGGAAGATATCCTTCCACTTCGCCCCCTCGGGCGCGGCACGGCCATAACTGACATCATCGCCGCCGACGATCACCACCTCCACCTCGGGTCGTTCGGCCATGATCGCAGGCAGCGCTCGCATGAAGGTATGATAGCCGCGATAGGGTTCCAGATTGCGATTCACGAAGGTCAGCACCTCGTCGCCCGCGCGCAGTACCTTGCCATTCGGCAGGGTCAGGCTTGCTGACGGATCGGGTTTCATGACCTGAGTATCCACCCCGTCAAAGATCACCTCGATCTTGTCGCGCAGGGTCTGAGGATGGGTGCTGGCCTGCCATCTGGTCGGCGATAACCCGGCATCGCCATGCAGCAAGGCCTGCCCCAGATGGGCGGCGCGGCCCTGCGCGATCATCACCTGATCAAAGCTCGGATTGTCGAATTCGGGGTCAAAGCCCACATCGGCCCCGCGCCCCTTGTAGTAGAATTCGCTGTACACCAACAGCTTGGCCTCGGGCCAGACTTCCTTCAGAAACAGCGTCTCGCCCCAGCCGGAATGGCCAAAGATCACATCGGGCACATAGCCCTTTTCCCGCAACTGCAACGCCGCGCGGGCAACCGTCACCCCGCGATCCGACATCTGGGTGAAGTTGCGGCCCAGCCGACAGGCTGCCGGATCGGGCGCCGGGCTGGAATGGCGGTATTTCACCACCGGGATCGACGCCGCGCGGTTGTTGGTCGCATCGGTCAGTGCAAGGCATTCATGGCCGCGCCGCGCCATCTCGGGCGCCAGATGCAGGAACTGGCCCGGGAAATTCTGGTGAACGAACAAAATCTTCATGCAAACTCCGATCCGCCGAAAGCGGCGGTCAACAGACGGCGGGTATAATCTTCACGCGGATCGGCAAAGACCTGCGACCCGGATTCGACAATATCGCCATTGCGCATGACGATCACCTGATGCGCAAGTGCGCGCACCACCCGCAGGTCATGGCTGATGAACAGATAGGCCAGCCCGTATTTGCGCTGCAGGCTGCGCAGCAATTCCACGATCTGCACCTGCACGGTCATATCCAGCGCCGACGTGGGTTCATCCAGAACCACCAGCCGGGGCCGCAGGATCATGGCGCGCGCAATCGCGATACGCTGGCGCTGCCCGCCGGAAAACTCGTGCGGGTAGCGGCCCATCATGCCTGGGTCCAGCCCGACTTCGGTCAGGATATCGGCCACCATGTCGCGCCGGTTCCGGCCGGGATCAAGGCCGTGGACGTCCAATCCCTCGCCCACGATTTCCTCGACCGTCATGCGCGGCGACAGGCTGCCGAACGGATCCTGGAACACGATCTGCATATCGCGGCGCAACGGGCGCAGATGCCGCCCGCTGATCTGCTGAATCTCGCGCCCCTGCAGGCGGATCTTCCCCTGCGACGCAATCAACCGCAGAATGGCCAGCGCCAGCGTGGTCTTGCCCGATCCGCTTTCCCCGACAATGCCCAGCGTTTCACCGGCGCGCACCGACAGATCGGCACCGTTCACCGCCTTTACATGGCCGGTGACCTTGCGCAAAAGCCCGGTGCGGATCGGGAACCAGACCTGCAAACCCTCGGTCGCCAGCATCTCGGGCGCCTCGGCCGGCAGCGGATCGGGGCGCCCCTTCGGTTCGGCAGCCAGAAGCCTCTGGGTATAGGGATGCTGTGGATCGGCAAAGATCGCCGCCGCCGGCCCCTGTTCGACGATCTCGCCATCCTTCATCACGCAGACACGGTCTGCGATCCGGCGTACGATGCCCAGATCATGGGTGATGAACAGCATCGACAGGCCTTCCTCGCGCTTCAGATCGGCCAGAAGGTCAAGGATCTGCGCCTGAATCGTCACATCCAACGCGGTGGTCGGTTCATCCGCGATCAGCAGATCGGGGCCATTGGCCAGCGCCATAGCAATCATCACCCGTTGGCGTTGCCCGCCCGACAGTTCGTGCGGATAGGCCCCCAGACGGCTTTCGGGGTCACGGATGCCGACCTTGGTCAACAATTCCACGATGCGCGCCCGCGCGGCGGCCCCGGTCAGGCCCTGATGCAGCGACAGGCTTTCGGCCAACTGCTTTTCAATGGTGTGCAGCGGGTTCAGGCTGGTCATCGGCTCTTGAAAGATAAAGCTGATGTCGTTGCCGCGCACCCGCCGCAATTCGGGTTCCGCCGCAGTGGCCATGTCGCGGCCCTGCCACAGCACCTGCCCCGACACTTCAGCATTGTCGGCCAGCAACCGCACGGTGGACAGCGCCGTGACCGATTTGCCCGATCCGCTTTCGCCGACGATGGCCACCGTCTCGCCCCGGTTCACGTCAAAGCTGACGCCCTTCACCGCATGGATCAGACGGCCTTCCTGACGGAAGCGGATATGCAGGTTTTCAACCGAAAGCAGGGTCATTTGAAGGTCTTTCGCGGATCGAAGGCGTCGCGGACCCCTTCAAAGATGAAGACCAGCAGCGACAGCATCACCGAAAAGGTGGCAAAGGCGGCAAAGGCCAGCCAGGGCGCCTGCAGGTTCTGCTTGGCCTGCTGGGTCAGCTCGCCCAGCGACGGGGCCGAGGCGGGCAGGCCAAAGCCCAAAAAATCCAGCATGGCCAGCGTGCCGATCGCCCCGGTGATCAGGAAGGGCAGCATGGTCAGCGTGGCCACCATGGCATTGGGCAGCACATGGCGGAACATGATGACCCGGTCGGCGACACCAAGGGCCCGCGCCGCGCGGACATATTCGAAGTTGCGCGCCCGCAGGAATTCGGCCCGCACCACGCCGATCAGCGTGGTCCAGCCGAACAGGACCATCAGCCCGACCAGCAGCCAGAAATTCATCTGCCAGATCGCCGCCACGATGATGATGATGTAAAGGCTGGGCGTGGCCCCCCAGATTTCGATCACGCGCTGAAAGATCAGATCGACCCAGCCGCCGAAATAGCCCTGCACCGCACCGGCCGCGATGCCGATCAGGCTGGTCAGCACCGTCACGATCAGGGCAAAGCTGACCGAAAGGCGGAAACCATAGATCACCCGCGCCAGCACATCGCGCGCCGTGTCATCGGTGCCCAGCCAATGCCGGGCATCGGGGGCCGAAGGTGCCGCGCCACCGATGTCGTTGATGGTATTGTAGCTGTAGGGGATGGGCGCCCAGAGCATCCAGCCCGGTTTGATCGGCTGGCCTTCCACACTGCCCGCCTGCGCCTGGGCAAGAATACCTTCAGGGTCGTCCCAGCAGGCATCAGACCCTTGGGCCACGATCAGGCATTGCACTTCCGGGTCGCGATAGGCCGCCTCGGTCTGGAAATCGCCACCAAAGGCGGTTTCGGGGTAGAAGGTGAGGAAGGGCGTGTACAACTCGCCCTTGTGGCTGACCAGCAGCGGCTTGTCATTGGCGATCAGTTCCGCACAGAGCGACAGGCCAAACAGAACCGAAAAAATCCACAAGGACCACCATGCCCGGCGGTTGGCCTTGAAATTGCGCCAGCGGCGCTGATTGAGCGGTGACAGAGCCATGTCTTACCCCCGCTTTTCAAAGTCGATACGCGGATCGACAAAGACATACATCAGGTCCGACAGGATACCGACCAGCAGGCCCAGCAGGCTGAAGAAGAACAGCGTCCCGAACAGCACCGGATAATCGCGGTTCACCGCCGCCTCGAACCCCAGCCGCCCCAGCCCATCCAGCGAAAAGATGGTCTCGATCACCATCGACCCGCCGAAGAACACGCTGATGAACAGCGCCGGAAAGCCCGCGATCACGATCAGCATGGCATTGCGGAACACATGGCCATACAGAACCTGCGCCTCGCCCAGCCCCTTGGCGCGGGCCGTCATCACATACTGCTTGCGGATTTCATCCAGAAAGCTGTTCTTGGTCAGCAGCGTCATGGTGGCAAAGCTGGAAATCGTGCTGGCGGTGATCGGCAGAACCATGTGCCAAAGATAATCGACGATCTTGCCCCACAGGCTCAGGCTTTCCCAATTGTCCGATGTCAGCCCCCGCAGCGGGAACCACTGGACAAACGACCCGCCCGCAAACAGCACCATCAGCAGAACGGCAAACAGAAAGCCGGGGATCGAATAGCCGATGATGATCAGGCCCGAGGTCCATGTATCAAAGCTCGATCCATCGCGCACCGCCTTGCGGATTCCCAGCGGGATCGACACCAGATAGGCGATCAGGGTGGACCACAGGCCAAGGCTGATCGACACCGGCATCTTTTCCAGCACCAGATCGACCACGCTGATCGACCGGAAATAGCTCTCGCCGAAATCGAAGGTCAGGTAATTGCCCATCATGATGCCAAAGCGTTCCCAGAAGCCGATCATTTCCTTGCGGCATTCAGGGGCCTTTGTGGTGACAGGGCCGGTATAGCCTTCGGCACAGATGATGCGGGCAAAGCCGAATTGTGCTTCCAGATCGTCGATGAAATCGGGCGGCAGGCCGCGCGCACCGATATAGCCGCCCGCACCGCCGCCTTCGGCGCCCGGCGTTTCTGCCGGGGCCCCGGCATCGCCCCCACCCGAGATCGACTGGAACGCATCGCCGCCGCCATCAATCCGTGCCAGAACCTGTTCCACCGGCCCGCCGGGCACGAATTGGGTCAGCCCGAAATTGATGATCATGATCCCCAGCAAAGTGGGGATGATCAGCAGCAAACGCCGAAGGATATAGCCTGCCATGTCGCGGTTCTGCCCGTCGTTATCTCTGTGCAGTCGTTATTTCAGCGCGCCGGCAGCCTTCAGCGCAGCGCCCTTTTCCGGGTTGTACCACCAGAAATCCATTTCGCCCAGAGCGTAGGGCGGCAGGGTTTCCGGGTGTTCATACATGTCGAAATAGGCAACCGTGTGGGTATCCTTGAACCATTGCGGCACCCAGAACCTTTCGGCCCGCAGAACCCGGTCCAGCGCCATGGTGCTGATCGTCAGCTCATCCTTGGATTTTGCGGCCATCACGACCCGGATCAGCCGGTCCACTGCGGGGCTTTTCAGACCCATCAGGTTGAAGGCGGATTGGTCGGCAGTTTCGCTGCCGTAATACTGCAGCAGGTCGCCCCCGGAAAAATAGCCGGTCTGGGCATGACCGGTGATGATGTCGAAATCATAGGTGGGTGGGCGCTGGCGGGATTCAGCCTGCGCCGGGTCCACCTTCACCACCACCGCATCCACACCCAGGGCGCGCAGGTTTTCGACAAAAGGATTCAGAACCCGGTCGAAATTCGGATCATCGTTCAGGAATTCGACCTTCAGCACCTCGCCCTTGGCATTACGCCGCACCCCGTCAGCGCCAACCGCCCAACCGGCCTCGTCCAGCAGTTTGGTGGCCTTGCGCAGATTGCCGCGATCCAGCTGCCGTTCGCCCGACACCGGGGGCAACACCGCCTCGTCAGTCAGGATGCTGGCGGGCAGCAGACCTTCATCGACCAGGGGCTGCAGCACCGCCACCTCTTGCGGCCCCGGCACGCCTTCGGCCTTCATCCATGTCTTTTCCCAGAACGATGTGATGCGGGCATATTGGCCATAAAACAGGGTCTGGTTCGACCATTCATAATTGAACATCAGCCCGATCGCCTCGCGCACGCGCGGATCTTGGAACTTTTCGCGCCGCAGGTTGAACAGGAAGCTCTGCCCCGTCGTCTTGGTGCCCTTGGGTAGCACGGCCTGTTTCACATGGCCCGCCTGCACCGCCGGAAAATCATAGGCGGTGGCCCATTGCTTCGCGCTGTTTTCATTGCGGAAGGTATAGGCCCCGGATTTGAACGCCTCGAACGCGGCGGCACTGTCGGCGAAGTATTCGATGCGGATGCTGTCGAAATTGTTGCGCCCCTTGTTGATCGGCAGATCGGCGCCCCAGTAATCGGGGTTGCGCTTGTAAACCAGCGTGCGGTTGACCTCCATCCGGTCAAACACATAGGGCCCCGACCCGATATAGGGGGTCAGGGTGCTTTCCTCAAGATCAAGCTTGTCGCGGTCGTATTGCGCCCTGGACAGGATCGAAAGGCCGCCCACCATTTCCGGCAGGTCGCGCATTTCGGCCCCCGGCTTGAAGGTGAACTTCACCCGATGCGGCCCCAGAACCTCGGCCCCCTGAACCCGCTGCGCCGCGATGGTACGGAAATCGGTCAGCCCCTTGGCCAGAAAGGTTTCAAAGGAAAAGACCACATCTTCGGCGGTCAGCGGTGTTCCATCGGAAAACTTCGCCTCGGGCCGCAGATTGAAGATCACCCAGGACCGGTCTTCGGGATATTCCAGCGTCTCGCACAACAGGCAATAGCTGGCCCCGATTTCATCTGCCGTGCCGGTCAGCAGGCTTTCCAGCATGATGGACGACAGCGCCCCCGCCCGGCCCTTGACCGAAAAGGGGTTCATCGAATCAAACCCGCCCATCGTCCATTCGCTGATTTCGCCCCCCTTGGGCGCATCGGGGTTCACATAATCCAGATGCGGGAAATCGGCGGGATATTTCAGATCGCCAAAGGTGGAAATGCCATGCGCGACGATCACCGCGCTTTCCGCGCGCACCTGCAGTGCCCCGGCCAGAACCAATGCACCCGCCAATCCCAGCCCGGTCGCCAGCCAGCGCAGGCTGGTTTCCCCTTCCCTGGCAAGGGCTATGGCACGGGCGGCGGCGGGGCGGGTCATGCAGGTCTCCTTCTGGCGGGGCAACTTTGGCAACAGACAGTAACGCAAATTCCCGCCCTCTCAAGGCGCGATTCCGTGAGAGGGCCGATAGCAACAAGGGAAAACCGGCGACAAGACCGCCAAAACGAAAGGGCCACCCCCGCCGGATGGCCCTTGATGGAACTTGTGCCCGTGCCGTGATTACGGCTGCGTCGCCAGCCAGGCAATCAGGTTCGCCCGATCTTGAACCTTGGGCAGACCCGAGAAAGACATCTTGGTGCCCGGCATATAGCCCTTGGGGCTTTCCAGGAAGGCGTTCAGATTTTCTGCGGTCCAAGCGTCCGAGGCCATGGCCAACAGCGCATCGGAATAGCCAAAGCCTGCAACGCTTGCCTTGGCACGATCCACCACACCATTCAGGTGCGGGCCGGTGCCATCGCTGCCATCAACCTTGTGGCAGGCCTTGCACTTGGCAAAGACCTTTTCGCCCGCTGCAGCATCGGCTGCCGCATATACAGTGGCGAAATCCGGGCCAGCTTCTTCGGTTGCGGCTTCGGTCGCGCCGCCGGCCACCTCGATCACATAGCTCTGGGTTTCCTCGCCATGGCCGCCATGGCCACCGTCCATGGAATACAGGGACGTTGCGGCCCAATTGCCCAGAAGGAAAACCAGAAGCGACCCGCAGACCGCGCCCAGCACCTTGGTGAATGTCATCGTGTCGAACATGTCGCGTCCTACCTTGGCTTGTCGCTAGGGGGGCTTCTATCCGCTTCCCCCCCATGGTTTCAAGGTGTAGTAGCGCCATGATCCGCGCAAATGCGGCGAAATGACCACGCTTGACCGACAGGAGCCCGATACCCATGGCCCTACGCATCGCCTTTCAGGGGGAACTTGGCGCCTATTCGCATCAGGCTTGCACCCAGGCACGCCCCGGTTGCGACCCGGTTCCCTGCACCACATTCGAAGACGTGGTGGAATTGACCCGGTCGGGCGAGGTCGATCTCGGTATGCTGGCGGTGGAGAACTCCACCTATGGCCGCGTTGCCGATGTGCACAGCCTGCTGCCGCGCGCCGGCCTGCATATCGTGGACGAGGCGTTCGTGCGCGTGCATGTCAACCTTCTGGGGGTGAAGGGCGCGCGGCTGGATCAGGTGCGCGAGGCGCATGGCCATGTGGTGATCCTGCCGCAATGTGCGGGCTTCCTGCGCCAGCATGGCATCAAGGGCCGTGTCAGTTCCGACAATGCCCGCGCCGCCCGCGAAACAGCAGAAGCAGGCGATCCGTCCCGCGCGGCGCTGGCCAGCGAACTGGCGGCGGAAATCTATGGGCTGGATGTGCTGGCCCGCCATATCGAAGACCAGGCGAACAATACCACCCGCTTTCTGCTGATGAGCCGCACGCCAGACCACAGCCGCCGCGCATCGCAGATGATGACCACCTTCACCTTCCGCGTGCGCAATATCCCGGCAGCGCTTTACAAGGCGCTTGGCGGCTTCGCGACCAACGGGGTGAACATGACCAAGCTGGAAAGCTATATGGTCGGCGGCAGCTTCACGGCGACGGAGTTTTATGCCGACATCGAAGGCCATCCCGAAGATGCCCACGTTGCCCGCGCGCTGGACGAACTGGGCTACTTCACCTCGCACATGAACATCCTGGGCGTCTATCCCGCCGACCGCAACCGCGACTGACCGGCTGCATACCTTCATTACCGCCGCCGCTTGACCCCGCCCCCCTTCGCGCCTATACGCGCACGGTCCGGGGCTGCGATGCCCACGGGCCCGACTCCCTTTGGCGCCCTGCCTGCTTCGGCTGGGCCTACGCCCGGGGATCGGTTGTTGCAATAACGTCGGCGCATCTCTGGCGGGCTCGTGCGAACGGGGACCCGGTGAAGACCAGAAGCTCTGGGCACGGCATCACCTCTGCGGAACACCGCAGGCAGACAGGAGACTGCGATGAACCTTATCGCACAACTCGAGGCCGAGCAAATCGCCGCCCTCGGCAAGAAGATCCCGGATTTCAAGGCCGGCGACACCATTCGTGTCGGCTACAAGGTGACCGAAGGCACCCGTTCGCGCGTGCAGGCCTATGAAGGCGTCGTGATCGGCCGCAAGGGCGGCATGACCATTTCCGCCTCGTTCACCGTGCGCAAGATTTCCTTCGGCGAAGGCGTGGAACGTGTGTTCCCGCTCTATTCGACCAACATCGACTCGATCGAGGTCGTGCGTCGCGGCCGTGTGCGCCGCGCCAAGCTGTATTACCTGCGCGCCCGTCGCGGCAAATCGGCCCGTATCGCCGAAGTCACCAACTACAAAGAAAAAGCTGAGTGAGGACTGGCGCCATGAAACAGGGCATCCACCCCGACTATCACTTCATCACCGTGAAGATGACCGACGGCACCACCTTCCAGACCCGCACCACCTGGGGCAAGGAAGGCGAACAGATGTCGCTCGACATCGACCCGCTGTCGCACCCGGCATGGACCGGCCAGACCGCCAAGCTGATGGACACCGGCGGTCGCGTGTCGAAGTTCAAGAACAAATACGCTGGCCTGGGTTTCTGATCCCACCCGCGTTTCATGCAAAAAGCCCCGCACCCTTGCGGGGCTTTTTCATTTGCTGCGGCCCTACCTGCCTGTCAACAGCCTGAGAATCCGTCCAAGCACCGAGGTGTGGCCGCGTTCCGCAGGGCGGGCACGGGGCGGCGAGGTGCCGATCATGTCAGGGAAATGCTGGCCAAGCGCGGTCCCAGTCGCCATCCCCAAGTTCCCGCGCTAGGCTTTGGGGATCAAGAACAGCCACTTCGTCATATCCGACCAAGACTGTGGTCTCGCTGATTGCAAACCGCTGCATGGGTCGCCATCCGCCACCGATCCAGACACTGGCCTGTTCCTGTCCGCTGGTCAGATCATGGCGGACAATCTGCGATCCCTCGTCCTGCCCCTTGCGAAAGCGCCCCAAGCACCAAAAATGATCGCCTTCAGCGTGAAAATCCTGCACATGACCGCCGTTAAACGTGCGAAACAGCAACAGCCGTTCACCCGGCCCCTTCAGCACATCGACATAGGCCATATGCTGGGGCCGGTAATGCGCAATCCGCAACCAGCGCAGGTGCGTCCAACACGCTTGGCCCTTGCGCGCGCAGCAGTCTAGCAGCGGATGCGCAGCCCTTCCGGGTCCACCAGCGGGCGCAATGTCAGCTCTGCCGCAGTTTCCTCGCCTGCTATGACCAGCGCATAGCGCCCGTCCCGCAACCATTCGGCGGTCACCCCTGCGGCATTGCGAACATAGCCATAGCCGATGCTTTTCCCGATCGTATAGCCATAGCCGCCCGAGGTGAGATAGCCCACTGGCACCCCGTCGCGCAGGATGGTTTCGCGCCCGACCAGAACCGCCCCCGGCGCATCCACCGTGAACCCGGCGAACATCTTGGCCAGCGGCTGCCCCTGCGCGGCTTCCAATGCGACGCGGCCCAGAAAGGGCGTATTGCCCTTCAGCTTCACCGCCCAGCCCAACCCGGCCTCAAAGGGTGTATCGTTGGGGGTAATGTCGGATGACCACGCCCGATAACCCTTTTCCAGCCGCAGGCTTTCCAGCGCGCGATAACCCACCGGTCGCAGGTCTGTATCGGTCGCCATCAACGCGTCATAGACCACGCCCAGTTGTGCAATCGGGCAATGCAACTCCCAGCCCAGTTCGCCCACATAGGTCACCCGCAGGGCACGCACCGGCACGCCAGCCAACGTGATCAGCCGCGCCGATCCGAAGGGCAAGGCCGCATCCGACACATCCTGCGCTGCCACCCGGCCCAGTATGTCCCGCGCATGCGGGCCCATCAGCGACAGGGTGCCCCAATCTTCGGTCACATCGCGGAAGACAACGCCATCCCCCGGCAGATGGTCGGCGATCCAGCCGAAATCATGGGTCCGAAATCCGGTTCCGGTCACGATATAGAACAGATCCTCGGCCATGCGGGCCACGGTCAGGTCGGCCTCGATGCCGCCCCGGCTGTTCAGAAGCTGGGTATAGGTCAGCCGCCCCACCTCGCGCGCCACCCGGTTGGCACAGATCGCCTCCAGCGCCTCGGCTGCCCTGGGGCCGGAAAGTTCATATTTCGCGAAGGAGGATTGGTCGAAAAGGCCGGCATGGGCGCGCACATGGGCATGTTCCGCCCCGACGGCATCGAACCAGTTCTGCCGCCCCATGGAATAGACATCCTGCGCCACCACGCCCGCCGCGGCAAACCAGTTGGGACGCTCCCACCCCAGTTTGGAGCCGAACACTGCCCCCGCAGCCGCCAGCCGGTCATAAAGCGGCGAAACCAGCCTTGGCCGACCAGACAGATATTCCTCATGCGGAAACGCCACGGTGTAATGCTTGCCATAGGCCTCCAATGTGCGTTCGGCCACCCAGTCGCGATCGCGGTGCAGGCCGGAAAAGCGCCGGATATCCACGGCCCAAAGATCCAGCGGCGCCTCGCCCCGCATCACCCATTCGGCCAGCACCCAGCCAGCCCCCCCGCCCGATGCGATGCCAAAGGCGTTGAACCCCGCCCCAACATACATGTTGGCGCATTCCGGGGCCGGACCAAGGATGAAGTTGCCATCGGGGGTAAAGCTTTCCGCACCGTTGATCATCTGCTTCACCCCCACCTTTTCCAGCGCGGGGATGCGGGCGATGGCCTGTTCCAGATGCTGATCGAAATGGTCGAAATCATCATCGAACAGCCGGAATTCCCAGTTTTTCGGAATATCGCCGGTCACCCAGCCCTGCGGGTTCGGCTCATAGCCGCCCATCACCAGCCCACCGACCTCTTCCTTGAAATAGGTGCGGCGGTCGGGATCGCGCAGGGTGGCGGCATCCGGCGACAGGCCGGCGATCTTTTCAGTGATGATATACTGGTGTTTCACGGGATGCAGCGGCACGCAAACCCCGGCCATGGCCCCCAATTCGCGCGCCCACATGCCACCGCAGTTCACCACCTTTTCGCAGGCGATCACCCCCTGATCGGTTTCCACATGGGTGATGCGCTGCCCATCCATGACAAATCCGGTCACCGTCACCCCTTCCATGATCCGCGCGCCATGCATCCGCGCGCCTTTTGCCAGCGATTGGGTGATGTCTGATGGGCTGGCCTGCCCGTCGGTCGGCAACCAACTGGCCCCGATCAGATCGGAGGTATCCATCAAGGGCCACATCCGCTTTACCTCATCTGGGCCGATCAGCTCCATCTCCATGCCGAAACTGCGGGCGGTGGTGGCCAGCCGGCGGAATTCGGTCCAGCGGTCGGGCGTGGTGGCCAATCGCAGGCAACCGGTCATCTTCCAGCCGGTATCCAGCCCGGTTTCCGCCGCCAGCCCCTTGTACAGATCGACCGAGTATTTCAGCACGCGGGTGATGCTGGCCGAGGACCGCAATTGCCCCACCAGTCCGGCCGCGTGCCAGGTTGACCCGCTGGTGATCTTGCCCTGTTCCAGCAAGAGGACATCGGCCTTGTGATCGCGCGCCAGATGATAGGCGGTGGAACAGCCGATGATGCCGCCGCCGATGACGATGATCTGGGCATGGGTCGGAAGGGACATCAGGGTTCTCCGTATTGCGCGGTGAAAGCGGCAAGCTTCGCTGCAAGTTTTTCAAGATTTTCCGCTGCATAGGCCCGGTAATCTGCCCCGGGTGCCGACAGGTGCAAATCGCTGACCATCGACCACATCGCCTCGCGCAGCAGACTGGCGCATTGCATGGCTTCAAAGGCACGGCAAAAGGCGGCATCGGGGCGATGACCCAGATAGGCCAGCAGCAACGCCTCGGTTTCGGCATCGTTCATCCCGGCATTCGAAGCGGCACCGGCCAGATCGAACATCGCCGTACCAAAGCCTGCATATTCATAATCGATCAGCCAAAGCCTTTGGCCGTCATCCAGGAAATTCGCGGGCAGCAGGTCATGATGGCCAAAGCTGATGGGCAATGCGATCTGTGCCGCCTCCAGCCGCGCGGCAAGGTCCAGATGCGCGGGCAGATCCCGGGCAAAGGGGCTGCCCCCTGCCGCAAGGGTGCGCGCATAATCGCGGATCACATGGAAGGGCCAGAAGATGAACCCCGCCCCGCTGACATGGGCGGGCATTTCCGTGTGAAAGCGGCGCAACACCGCCCCGACCCGATCCGGGGCCGCGCGCAAATCGGCGGCCCCCCAGGTGCGCGCGGGCAGAAACGCCACCACGCTGACGCCCGGTGCCGCGAACTGCACCGCAGGGCCAAAACCCGCCGCATGGGCCGCGCGGCCTGTCATCACCTCGCGTGCCCGATCCACATGGTGAAACGGAAAATCATGGCCAAAGCGCACCACATGCGCCCCGGCCGCATCGGTGACCTTCCAGATTTCATTCGACAGCCCGCCGGGCAACGGCTCTGCCGTGATGTCGCCCTGCCAGCAGGGCAAGGTGCGAATGCGATCAGGGATCATGGCGTGCCCCCTTCCAGCCCCAGTTTCATGCGCTGCGCCCGCGCCGCTGCCGCAATCAGCCGGTCGGCCATGATGGCGATGAAGGCAATCGCCAGCCCCGCCACCAGCCCGTTGCCCGGATTGGCCTTGGTCAGCGCGATATAGACCTCTTGCCCCAGATCGCGGGTGCCCACCAATGCGGTGATGACCAGCATCGACAGCGCGAACATGATGGTCTGGTTCAGGCCCAGCAGGATTTCCGGCAGGGCCAGCCGCAGCCGGATGCGGGTCAATATCTGCAGCGGGGTGCAGCCCATGGCGCGGCCAGCCTCGATCAGCCGCGGGTCAACGCCCTGCAGGCCCAGCACGGTATAGCGGATGGCGGCGACCACGGCATAGGCGACCACTGCAATCATCGCGGTGAAATCCCCCACCCGGAACAGCATCACGACCGGCATCAGATAGACAAAGCTGGGCAGGGTCTGCAGCGTGTCGATCACCGCCCGGGTCACCGCCCAGGCGCGGGGACGTTCGGCCACCCAGATCCCGATGGGCAGGCCGATGGCCATGGCCACCACCACCGAAATGCCGCAGAGATAGACCGTAATCATCGCCTTTTCCCATTGACCTGTCGCGGCGATCAGGAAGGACAGGCCCGCGCAGAGCGTGCCCAGCCGCCAGCCGCCCAGCCGCCAGCCCGCAAAGCCGAGAAACCCCACCGCCACGGCCCAGGGCAGGCTGGTCAGCGCCCGTTTGACCGGCACAAGCGCCCATGTCAGAACAAAGGTCTTCACCGCCTCCAGCGTGTCGAAGAAATTCACGTTGATCCATTCGACCAGCGCCGCCCAGAACGGGCTGGTGGTCAGCCGCGCCGTCTCGGGCCAGGTCTGCAGCGCGGGGATCAGCAGGGCCATCGGCACGGCCACCACAACCAGCACCCCCGCCGCCCGCAAATGCCCGCCGCCTCCGGGCCGCCCCTGTGCGGCGGCCTGGCTGACCCGGTCAAGTGCGATGGCCAATGCGACAATGGCCAACCCCGCCTCAAGCCCCGCGCCGAAATCCAGCCGCCGCAGCGCGTTCAGCACGTCAAACCCCAAGCCCCCCGCCCCGATCATCGAGGCGATGATGACCATGTTCAGCGACAGCATGATCACCTGATTGACCCCGACCATCAGCGGTTCACGCAGTGAAGGGATCAGCACCCGCCACATCCGCTGTCGCGGCGTGCAGCCCACCATGGTGGCCAGATCATGGGTTTCCCCCGGCACCCGCGACAGCGACAGCGTGGTGATGCGCGTCATCGGTGGGGTGGCGTAGATCAGCGTCGCGATCACCGCCGCCGTGGGGCCAAAGCCGAACAGGATCAGAATCGGCACCAGATAGGCAAAGACCGGCATGGTCTGCATCAGATCCAGCAGCGGCCGCAGCGCCCGGTCAAGCCAGCGGTGGCGCCAGGCCAGAATGCCCAGGGCCAGCCCCCCCGCCACCCCCAGTGGCACGGCGACCAGAATCGAGGCCAGTGTCACCATCGCCGAATGCCATTGCCCGAACACCGCGATGAAGCAGAAACAAGCCGTCACCAGCAGCGCCAGTCCGCGCCCGCCCGCGCGATGGGCGATCAGCGCGGCAAGCCCCGTGACCACCACCCATGGCAGAGGTGGCAAAATCTGCTGCACCTGCCCGGCCTCTTGCCGCTGCACACCATCTGCCAGCAAGGCCAGCACCGCGCGATAGGGCAGGTCGATCACAAATGCCAGGGCGCGCGTCAGGTCGGAAAAGGCCAGCGGGCCGATGGCCGCTTCTTTCACCAGCCATGTCATCGCCGCACCGATCCAGCCCGCCAACGGCAGGCGCCAGCCTTTGGGGTATTCGAAAGCCCAAGGCCACAGATCGCGCCCGAAAAGCCAGATCGCCAGCGACATCGCCACAGCCAACGCCCAAAGCGTGCGGTCTGGCAGCGCCGGGCGCTGTGGCAGGGCCAACGCCGTCATGCCCCGCCCCCCAGCAACAGATCAATCACCGCACGCCGGGACACCGTGCCGACGGGCAGGCCATCCTGCGTGATGCCGATGGCCTCTGCCCCGCCCAGAAAGGCCGGGCCTGCCTCGGCCACCGTGGCGCGATCTGGCATCAGCGCCAGGCCTTCGGCCACCGGCCCCGGGATCATCAGCCGTGCCAGCCGGACCACCTTGGCCTTGGGCACCGCCCCGGTGAAGGCGCGCACATACTCTGTCGCCGGTCGCAGCACCAGCGCCTCGGGCGTATCGCATTGTTCGACGACGCCATCCTTCATGATGGCGATGCGGTCGGCCAAGCGGATCGCTTCGTCAAAATCATGGGTGATGAACACGATGGTCTTGTGCAGCCGCGATTGCAGACGAATGAATTCATCCTGCAATTCGCGGCGGATCAGCGGGTCCAGCGCGGAAAAGGGTTCGTCCAGAAACCACAGCTCCGGTTCTACGGCCAGTGACCGGGCAATCCCGACACGCTGCTGCTGCCCGCCCGAAAGCTGGCGCGGATAAGACCCTTCGCGCCCGGCCAGCCCGACCAGCGCCACCATCTCGCGCGCCCGCTCGGCCCGGCGATCGGCGGCAACCCCCTGCACAGCCAAGGGAAAGGCCACATTTTCCAGCACGGTCAGATGGGGCAGCAGCGCGAAATGCTGAAACACCATGCCCATCTTGTGCCGTCGGATCCGGGTCATTTCAGCATCCGAGGCGGTCAGCAGGTTCTGGCCGTTGAACAGCACCTCGCCCGCCGTTGGTTCGATCAACCGCGACAACAGCCGCACAAGGGTGGATTTGCCCGAGCCCGACAGACCCATGATCACGAAGATCTCGCCGCGCCGCACCGACAGGTTCACCCCACGCACGGCCGGCACCAGACCCTGTGCCAGCAGTCTGTCCGCGTCGCCCTGCGCTGCGGACAGGGCGGCACCAGCATGGGCACCAAAGACCTTCCACAACTCGCGGCAGATCAGGGTTTCGTCAGGTTCAGCCATGGGTGCGCCGCCCAGAAAACCCCGGCCGGAGAGGGGATCGACCGGCCGGGGCCACGGAGCCTGAAAGGATCATTTGGCGACCCATGCGCTCCAGACAGGTTCATTGGCTGCCATCCAGTCGGCCACCACAGCCTCAACCGTCTTGCCGTTCAGATCGACCTCGGTGATCATCGCCCCCATCGCCGCATTGTCGATGGTGAAGGCCTGTACGGCCTTGTGCGCACCGGGCCATTTGTCCTTCAGGCCCGACCAGCCCACTTTCCAGATATCACCAAAGGGCTTGCCGCAGTCATGGGTGGCATCAGGATTGCCGCCCCAGGCGGCATCGGTGTAGCAAGCGGCTTCATAGGTGGGGAATTCGACCCATTCGCCCTCGAACTTCGCCGGGGCCCAATGTGGCGCATAAATCCACAGCAGGACCGGTGCCTGCCGCTGATAGGCGCTTTCCAGCTCGGCAAAAAGTGCGGCATCGGTCCCGGCATGGATCACCTCGAAGGGCAGATCGAGAGCGGCGATCCGCTCTTCGTCAAACCCGCCCCAAGTGACCGGCCCGCCCAGATAGCGGCCCTTCGGCGCGGTTTCCGCCGTGCTGAACGCTTCGGCGCAGGCCGGGTCCTTCAAGGCCTCCCAATTGGGCAAGCCGGGGCATTTTTCCTTCATGTACGAGGGATACCACCACTCCTCCTTGGCCTGCATGCCGGTCGGCCCCAGCACTTCGACAGAACCGGTGGCGGTCGCGGCATCCATCGCCTCGCGCCCCGTGGTTTCCCAGATTTCCATGGCGACATGCAGATCGCCGGTTTCCAGCCCGGCAAACTGGGCCAGATAGTCGGCCTGCACATATTCGACGTTATAGCCGCCTTTCTTCAGCACCTCGCCCATCAATTGGGTGGTGATGAGCTGGCCGGTCCAGTCATGCAGCGTCAGTTTGATCGGGTCAGACGACTCCTGCGCCATGGCGGTGGTGGCAAGCAGCAAGGCAGGCAAGGTCAGGCAAGGAAAGCGCATCGGAAACTCCCTGTTCTGGTGATGCGACAAGCGCGGTCAATCCGGTGGGGCGGGCGCTTCGGGCCAGCCAATCGGGCCGCGCGCCTTCTGATCCTGATCCGATTTACGCAAGGCCAGACCTAGCCTGTCAACGAAAATCGGGTGATTTTGTGGTTTTTATGACCGATGATTTCAATTATGGTCACCATACGGGCAAATCAGTGCGACAAATCCACAGGCTACCGGTGCTTTCATGTTGACCAAACGTCATGGCGCGATACTGAAACTGCTGGAACGCCAGGGGTCTCTGTCGGTCACGGCACTGGCGCAGGGGCTTGATGTTTCGGCAGAAACCATCCGCCGCGACATCCGCACCCTGGCCGATGCGGGCGCGGTGATCCGGGTGCATGGCGCTGTGGGGCTTGCGGGGCAGATCGGCGAGGCCCCTTTCGAACGACGCATGCGCGAAAACGCGGGGGCCAAGCGGTCCATTGCCCGGGCCATGGCCGACAATATCGCCGATGGCGATTCGCTGATGCTGGATACCGGCACCACCACAAGCTTTCTGGCCCGCGAATTGCTGGGCCATCGGCGGCTGACGGTGGTGACCAATTCATCAGACATCGCGCGCACCCTGGCCACGGTGAACGGCAACCGGGTTTTCATGGCCGGGGGCGAATTGCGGGGCGACAGCGGGGCCGCGCTCGGCGCTTCGGCGCTGGATTTCATCCGGCCCTTTGCCGTGCAACATGCCATCATTTCGGCCGGGGCAGTGGATGCCAGCGGCGTGATGGATTTTGACCTGCACGAGGCCGAATTTGCCCGCGCGGTTCTGGCCTGCGGTGAATGTCGGACAGTGGTGACCGATGCCAGCAAGTTCGGCAGGCGCGGGTTCATCCGGGTGGTCGGCTTCGATCGGATCGACGCGATGGTGACCGATGCCGCGCCTGCCCCGGATATCGCGGCGGCGCTGGCGGCATCAGAGGTTCGGCTGACCCTCGCGCCGCAAGACCACCGCCAGTGACGGAACCGTGCCGGTTTCGCCCGGCATCGAGACATAGGGCGCGGTCTGTTCCACGATCCGCAGCCCCGGCAGGCGGCCAAGCGCATCGGCAAAGCCGCCGTCCCACAGCGAGGTCTTTACCGTAAGCACGATCACACCGCCCGGCGCTGTGATGCGGATCAGTTCGGGCAGCGCCTCTGCGCCGACATGGCCAGTGGTGAACACCCCGGTTGAAATGACCGCCGCGAAATACCCGTCGGCAAAGGGCAGATCGCGACCAAGCGCCAGCCGATGCAGCGCCGCATAGGGCCCCTTGGCCCGCGCGACCGCCAGCATGCCTTCCGACAGGTCCAGCCCTTCGGCAGGCGCAAAGCCCAGAATGTCCAGCCAATCGCCCAAAAGCCCGGTGCCACAGCCCGCATCCAGCACCGGTCCGGTGCCGCGCGGGGCGTGGCGGGACAACAGCGCCAGCCCGACCGATGGGTGGCGATAGCCCGCCCGGGCCATTTCGGCATCATAGCTGTCGGCCCAGGCGTCATAGATTGCCGCCACTTCCTCTGGGGCGCTGGCCTGATAGACCGCACCCAGATGCCCGTCATGCTGCCCTGATGCCATGCTGGACTCCCACGCTTTGCTGCCGCTAGCTTGGGTCAGCAGCGATGAAAGGGCAAGCCATGCAGGATGACATTGCGGCCTTGGTGGCCCGGGTTCCGGGGCTGGTCCCGACAGGCCAGCCCGAACGGCTGGGCGGCCTGACGAACCGGGTCTACCGGCTGGGCGATCTGATCGTGCGGGTTCCGGGCGAAGGCACTGCCGAATACATCGACCGCAAGGCCGAGGCTGTTGCCGCCCGCGCCGCCGCAGGCGCAGGGGTCAGCCCCGATCTGGTGATGGCCGATCCGGACAGCGGGGTGATGATCACCCGCTTTGTCCCGGGGGTCACCATGACACCCGAAGCGTTCCGCAGCCGGACCGGCGCTCCGGCCCGTGCCGCGCTGGCCTTGCGGCAGTTGCATCGGTCAGGCGAAACCTTCCCGACGCGGTTCGACCTGTTTGCCATGATCGACGATTACCTGCGCCTGCTGTCGGGCAAGGATGTGGCCCTGCCCGAGGGCTATCACGCGGTTCTGGCCGAGGCCGAAACCATCCGTGCCGCGCTGGCCCGCCACCCGGTGCCGCTGGTGCCCTGCCATTGCGATCCGCTTTGCGAGAATTTTCTCGATACAGGCAGCCGGATGTGGGTGGTGGATTGGGAATATTCCGGCATGAACGATCCGATGTGGGATCTGGGCGACCTGTCGGTGGAAGCGCAGTTCGATGCAGCACAGGACGAGGCTTTGCTGACAGCCTATTTCGACGGCCCCGCCCCCGATCAGGCCCGCGCCCGCATGGTGATCTACAAAGCGATGTGCGATCTGCTCTGGACGCTCTGGGGCCTGATCCAACTGGCGAATGGCAACCCGGCAGATGATTTTCGTGCCTATGCCGAGGGGCGGTTTGCCCGCTGCCGGGCCCTGATGGCCGATCCAGTCTTTGCCCGACATCTGGCCCTTCTGGCCTGACACCCCATCGCTGGGCCTGCCACCTGAAACCTTTGCATATTCTGCCGCATCTGTCGGCGGCTTCCCGCTTCCCTAAGTTTCGGCCAGCCCTTAGAAGGGGCGCAACAAGAAGACAGAAGGAAGGGCCACTGCCATGGCGCATATCATCGTTGTGGGCAACGAAAAGGGCGGGTCGGGCAAATCGACCACCTGCATGCATGTGGCCACCGCCCTGGCCCGGATGGGGTTTCGTGTCGGCGCGCTGGATCTTGACCTGCGCCAGCGCAGCTTTGGCCGCTATGTCGAAAACCGCCGCGCCTGGATGGCCAGGTCCGAAAAGGACCTGCCCACCCCCGATTACCGCGAAATGCCCGAGGTGGACCCGGCCACCCTCGCCCCCGGCGAAAACCCGTTCGACCACCGGCTTTCGGTCGCGATGGCCGCGCTGGAGCCCGCCTGCGATTTCATCGTGATTGATTGCCCCGGGTCGCATACCCGGCTGAGCCAGGTGGCGCATAGCCTGGCCGATACGCTGATCACCCCCCTGAACGACAGTTTCGTCGATTTCGACCTGCTGGCCCGGGTGGACCCGGAAACCGGCAAGGTAAAGGGGCCTTCGATCTATTCGGAAATGGTCTGGAATGCCCGGCAATTGCGCGCGCAGGCCGGGCTGAAACCGATCGACTGGATCGTGCTGCGCAACCGTCTGGGTGCCCAGCAGATGCACAACAAGAAGAAGGTCGGCGCCGCGCTGGAAGAATTGTCAAAGCGGATCGGCTTTCGCGTCGCCCCCGGCTTTACCGAACGGGTGATCTTTCGCGAACTCTTTCCACGCGGCCTGACCCTTCTGGACCTGAAGGATACCGGCGTCGATCAGCTTAACCTGTCGAACATCGCCGCCCGGCAGGAATTGCGCGATCTGATGGCCGAACTCAGGCTGCCGACTGTTGCCGTGAATTTCTGAACGGCGTTGCTGCCGGTTCGCGGCGGGCGCGGCCCTGCATCTTGCGCAGGCGCATTTCGAACACGTCTTCCTGTTCGGCCTGTGCTTGCGTCTGGGTGGGGGCACGGCGGAGCCGGCTCAGCAGGCGGGTGACAAAGCTCATTTCGGCTCTCCTCGGTTGGTAAATGCAGGATAGCCGGGCAAGCAGGGCGAAAATGCGGCCTTCGCAAGGGATTTTCTGGGGCATCTGCCGCGCAGATGTCAGGGCTTGATGAAGGTCCCTGCCCCGCCGCCCGACAGAACTCGCACCTTGCCAGTGCGGCGCGGCGAGGACAGCGCCATTTCCGCCTGAAGATCCTGCAGCGGCGCACGCAGGGCCGTGCCAAGCGCCACGTTGCGCCCGCCCAGTTCAGCCTTGGCTGAAACCACCGACACGACACGCGGGACCCCACCGGCAAGCGAAAAGACCGGCGAACCCGAAGCGCCAAAATCCACATCGCAGGACAGGACCAGCATTTCCGGCCGCTGGTTCAGCACCTCGCACACCTCTTGCAGCGATGGCGCATCCGCGCGGTCCCTGGCATAGGACACCACGCCGACACTGTCGCCGGTGCCCGGCTGATCCGCGATGTCAAAGGGCTGAATCGATGGCAGATGGATCGGGCGATCCAGACGCAACAGTGCCAGATCATGCGTTACCCGGTCCAGCCGTTCGCCCCCGGCATAGACATAATCGGGATGGGCCACCGCCGCGCTGACACCGCGATAGGCGGCGGCCCGCCCATTGCGCCAGCCAGCCAGAAATTCGATGGTCGTAGGGTCGATCCGCGCGCCGGTATCCTTGTCGAACAGGCAATGCCCGGCAGTCAGCACCAGATCGGGCGCGATCAAGGCCCCGGTGCAGAACCCCTTGCGCCCAAGGTTCAACCGCCCCACCGCATCCCAGCCCCGGCTGTCATCACCGGTCATCAGGCTGCGCAGACGCGCGTCATCGGCGCGCAGCGGCAGCGCGGCCAGGATCAGGGCAAGGGCAAGGCTCAGGCGTTTCATGCCGCATCCGTTAACCGGGAATATCGGCAGCAATGCGGCAAAACCGGGCGTCAGACAAGCTCGGGCTGCAGCGCCCTTGGCCTTGGCCCGCCCAAAGCCCAATCCAGCAATTCCACCGTATGCACCACCGGAACCGCCGTGCCCGATCCGATTTGCATCATGCAGCCGATATTGCCCGCCGCAATCACCTGGGGGGCCTTCGCCTCCAGCGTTGCCACCTTGCGCGCCTTCAGCGCGGCCGAAATCTCGGGCTGCATCAGGTTGTAGGTGCCCGCCGATCCGCAGCACAAATGGCTGTCTACCGGCTCCACCACCTCAAATCCGACCCGTTTGAGCAGGTCTTTCGGCGCGGACTTCACCTTTTGCCCATGCTGCAGACTGCAGGCGGCGTGATAGGCCACGCGCAGCCCCTTTGGCGCGCCTTCCGGCATACCGATCTTCACCAGGAGTTCCGAAATATCCATGGCCAGTTCAGACACCTGCGCAGCGTCAGCCGCCATCGGGTCGGTGCGGAATATATGAACGTAATCCTTGACCGTCGTCCCACAGCCCGAGGTGTTGATGACAATGGCATCCAGCCCGCCGTTGCGCTGTTCGGCCATCCAGGCCCGGATATTGGTCGCCGCCTGTTCGTGGCTTTCGTCCGTGCGCCCCATGTGATGGGTCAGTGCCCCGCAACAGCCCATGCCCCGCGCGACCACCACTTCGCAGCCCAGACGGCGCAACAGCCGGATGGTGGCATCGTTGATGTCGGTGTTCAGCGCCTTTTGCGCACAGCCGGTCAGCAAGGCCACCCGCATCCGGCGCGGCACCGTCGGGGCAAAGACCTGCGGATCGTCATTGCGGCTGACGGGCGGCACCTGTTTCGGGGCCATGGCGATCATCGCCCGCAAACGACGGTCCGGCAGCAGCCCGGCAAAAGGCCGCGCCATCTTGGCCCCCAGCAAGGCCAGCCGGAACCGCCCCGGATAGGGGATGATGCGCGACAGAACCCACCGCAGCAGCCTGTCACCCAGGGGCCGTTTGTAGGTCTTTTCGATATATTCCCGCGCCTGATCCACCAGATGCATGTAATGCACCCCGCTGGGGCAGGTGGTCATGCAGGCCAGACAAGACAGGCACCGATCAATGTGCTTGACCGTTTTTGCATCTGCCGGACGACCGGTTTCCAGCATCTCCTTGATCAGATAGATGCGCCCGCGCGGGCTGTCCAATTCATCACCCAGCACCTGATAGGTGGGGCATGTGGCGGTGCAGAATCCGCAATGCACACAGGCGCGCAGGATTTCATTGGCCCGGGCCAGACCGGGATCACGCAGCTGTTCCGGGGTGAAATGGGTCTGCATCGGTCAATTTCCTGCTGTGGTCTGGGCCAGGGTGGATGACGGCGCAAAGATGCCGCGCGGGTCAAACTGGTGGCGCAACCCGTCGGACAGACCGGCAAGCACCGGGGGCAGCGGTGCCGTATCCGCCGCACCACGCAACCGCAGGGCATGGCCCTGAAACGCCCCGGCCCGCGCACGCAGATCGGCCCCCGGCTCCATCAATGCCCAGATCAGGCCGCCGCCCCAATCCAGCATCACCGCCTCTGCCCCGATCCGGGCCACCACTCCCGCCGCCTCGGACGGGCGCAGATGCAGCCGCCAGACATCGCCCGCACGCCCGGCAAAGGGGGCCACATCGCGGATCTGCCCCCAAGGATCGGCCACCTCCTCGGCAAGGCCAAAGGGCCGCAACAAAGCCGCCAGCCGATCCCGGCGATAGGCCACCGATCCTGCAAACCCTTCCAGCCGCAAGTAGGTGCCCGCTTCCGGCAGATGCGCAGCGCCCGTCACCTCGAAGGGCGATCCCAGGGCCGCTGCCATGGCGGCCACGGCCTGCCCGATGTCCAACCCGGGCAGCAGCAGCGTGACCACCGCCTCGGGGCGCGGCAGCACTTTGAGCGCCACTTCGGTCAAGACCCCCAACTGGCCGCGGCTGCCCGCCATCAGCTTCACCAGATCATAGCCGGTGACATTCTTCATCACCCGCCCGCCATTGCGGATCAGGTCACCACGCCCATCGACAAAGGCCACGCCCAGCAGAAAATCGCGGGCCGCGCCAACAGCCACCCGACGCGGGCCGGCGGCATTCTCGGCCACCACGCCCCCCAGCGTGGATGCGCCCTCGCGCCCCAGAAGCGCGCGCAGATCGGGCACTTCAAATGCCAGACGCTGCCCTTCTGCTGCCAGCACCGCCTCCACTTCGGCCAGAGACGTGCCCGCCGCCGCCACCAGCGTCAGCGCGCCGGGTTCATACAGCCGCACGCCGCACAATCCGCCAGTCTCCAGCACCGCCCCGGGCCCAAGTGCCCCGCGCGTCCCACCGCCCTGCACCCGCAGCGGCGCTTCGGTCGCCCGGATCATCTCGGCCAGTTCGGTTTCGTCATTCGGGCGCATCGTGCTTTTACCTTGGTCCAAATTTCCCACGGGGGTCCGGGGGTGTGCCCCCCGGTCTGCCCTTTCAGCCCGCGCGCCGCGCGGCCGTCACCTGCAACGGAAACACCTTGGCGGGGTTCAATAGCCATTTCGGGTCAAAGACATCCTTCACCCGCAGCTGCGCTTCCAGATCGGCGGGGGCATATTGCACCGCCATCAGATCGCGCTTTTCGATCCCCACGCCATGTTCGCCGGTCAGGCAGCCGCCAACCTCGACGCAGAGCCGCAGGATATCGGCCCCCAAGGCCTCGCATTTCTCCTGCTCGCCGGGCTGATTGGCATTGTAGAGGATCAGCGGGTGCATGTTGCCATCCCCCGCATGGAACACATTCGCCACTTTCAGCCCGTAATCCCGGCTCAGCTCCTCGATCCGGCGCAGGACATGCGGCAGGCTGGACACCGGAATGGTGCCATCCAGACACATGTAATCATTGATCTGTCCCATGGCCCCGAAGGCCGATTTGCGGCCCAGCCAGATGCGCTTGGCCTGATCTTCGTCCGCGGCCTCGCGCAGTTCGACCGGGTTATGCCGGCGGGCAATGGCTATGATGAGATCAAGCTGGTGGCGAATCTCGGCGGGTGAACCCTCCACCTCGATGATAAGCAATGCCTCGCACATCGGATAGCCCGCTTTGGCAAAGGCTTCGCAAGCCTCGATGCAGGGGCGATCCATGAATTCGATGGCGACCGGCAACACGCCCGCCTTTATGATGTCTGACACGCAGGCCCCTGCGCCTTCCGAACTGTCAAATCCCATCAGAACCGGCAGCGCGCCTTCGGGTTTTGGCAAGATACGCAGGGTGGCTTCGGTCACCACGCCGAGTTGCCCCTCTGACCCACAGACCAGCCCCAGCAGATCAAGGCCCGGCCCATCCATCCAGGGCCCGCCGATTTCGACCACCGTGCCATCCATCAGCACCATGGTCACCCCCAGCAGATTATTGGTCGTCACCCCGTATTTCAGGCAATGCGCCCCGCCCGAATTCATCGCGATATTGCCCGCAATGGCACAGGCCAACTGGCTGGATGGATCGGGGGCATAAAAGAACCCCTCGCCTTCCACCGCCGCCGTCACCTGCAGATTGGTCCGCCCGGCCTGCACCCGGATGAAACGGTCGGCCAGATCGGTTTCCAGCACGGATGTCATGCGCGCCACGCCAAGGATGACACTGTCGGCGGTGGGCAAGGCGCCCCCGGCCAACGAGGTGCCCGCCCCGCGCGGCACCACCGGCACGCCTTCGTCATGGCATACCTTCAGCGCCGCCGCGACTTCGGCAGTTGTGCGGGGCAAGATGGCCGCCAGCGGCGGGCAGCGATAGGCCGACAGCGCGTCACATTCATAGGCGCGCACTTCGTGCGGGTCATGCACCACGGCATCTGCGGGCAGCACCTCCAGCAGGCGTTGCACGATCCGGTCCTTGCGGGCCAGGATGGCAGGGTTGGGCTGGGGCATATCCATAGGCAAGCTCCGCTTTATTGGTAAAGTAATATAACCAATTTTGCGATTTGGCAAGGGTGGAATTAGGCTCTACCCTGACCACATGCTGGAGATCCTGTCCCTTATCACCCCGGCGGACTATGCCGCCCTTGGTTTCACGCTTGCGGGCGTGGTGCTGCTGCAAACCCTGATCGAACGCCCCAATCGCTGGCGGCCATCGGTCACCGTGCTGATGCGGGCCTATCGGCGTGACTGGATGCGCGAATTCGTGACCCGGCAGCCCCGCATGTATGATGCCACCGTGCTGGATGGGCTGCGGCAAGGCATCACCTTCTACGCCTCCACCTGCATGCTGGCGCTTGGCGGGGGGTTGGCGCTTCTGGGGGATACGCAGCCTCTGGAAGGTCTAGCGCACAGCTTTGCCCTGCCCGATGCCCCGGCCTTGCTGACCAAGGCCAAGATCCTGTTCGTGCTGGCCTTCGTGGTGAACGGATTTCTGAAATTCGTCTGGGCGCACCGGCTGTTTGGCTATTGTTCGATCCTGATGGCATCGGTGCCCAATGACCCCGACCATCCCCATGCCATGACCCGCGCCATGCAGGCGGCCGAGGTGAACATCACCGCCGCCAAGAACTATAATCGCGGGTTGCGATCGGTCTATTTCGCGATTGGCGCGCTTGGTTGGCTGGTCGGGCCGCTGGGTCTGGCCCTGGCCATGGCGATGACCTTCGCCACACTGATCCGCCGCGAATTCATCTCGCAATCGCGCGTGGCCATTGTGGCCGGGTTGAAGGATCAGGATCCGATGGTCTGACGGGGCCGGGTGATCCGGCCCTCCATCAACCAGGCCAGCACCGCAAAACCCGCCGCCAGCAAAAGCCAGGCCCAGCCGGGCAGCAGCGGGGTGATGCGTATGTCCGTTGTCAGATGCGCCTCGCGCGGGGTGATGCCCAGCCAGCCCCGCCCCGCCGCCGTGCGCCCTGTCTCCACCTGCCGCAGATCGGGCAAGCGGTCGGCAATCCGCAATGTGCCGCCGCCTGTCGGCGTGATGACCGGCTTCAGCGGATCGGGGCTGGCAAGGATCTGTTCAAATTCCTTCGGCGCAGGCGGACCGACGGCCACCACCGTCGCCAGATCGCCCTGCGCAAGGCGGTAAAGCCCGACATCCGGCGCAGCAATATCCGCCTCGTACAGCCCCGGGGCCTTTTGCGCCAAGGTCACCTGCATTTCGGTCCCATCCGGCCGCGTGAGTGTGACGGGCCCGGGATCAGCTTCTGACAGGCTGCGCCGGGTGATCGCAAGCATGGCCGCGCCGGGTTGGGCCGACAGGGTTTCTTCCTCCAGTTCGGGTTCCTTCAGCATCCAATGCGCCAGCCGCCGCAGCAGTTCCAGTTGCGGTCCGCCGCCTTCATACCCGCGTCCCCAAAGCCAGGCATGATCCGAGGCCAGCACGGCCACCCGGCCTTCGCCTTCGCGGGCCAGTACCAGAAGCGGCTGACCACCTGCCCCCTGCATCACCACCTGCCCCGCGCCCCGCGCGGTGATTTCGATCTGGCGGAACCAGCGCCCCCAGCCACCTTCGGGGGCCAGCGCATCCAGACTCCGGGTCACCGGATGGCGCTGCCCCAGATCGGTCAGCGCCGGGCGAAAGCCGCCCTCGATCACCCGGCTGGTCGTGGTCACCGGCAGGATGTCAGCCAGAGGCGACCGCCACAGGCTGTCAGCCGTGCCGAATTCCGGCCCGGCAGCCACCAGCACCGTGCCCCCGCGCAGAACGTAATCTCGCACGTTTTCAAGGTATTGCATGGGCAAAATCCCACGCAACCGGTAGCGATCGAAGATGATGAGATCAAATTCATCGATCTTTTCGACAAACAGTTCCCGGGTCGGAAAGGCGATCAGCGACAACTCCTCGACCGGCACACCATCCTGTTTTTCGGGCGGGCGCAAAATGGTGAAATGCACCAGATCGACCGAAGGATCGGATTTCAGCAGATTGCGCCAGACCCTTTCGCCGGCATGGGGTTCGCCCGAAACCAGCAGCACCCGCAACCGGTCGCGCACCCCGTTGATTGCTGTCACGCTGGCATTGTTGCGGTCCGTCAACTCGCCGGGGGCTGTTTCTACCGTGAACTGCAGGATATTCTGCCCGCCATGCGGAAGTGTGACCGGCAGATCCAGATCCTGCCCCACCGGCACGCTGTACCATTGCGGCGGGCCGCCATCGACGGCGATGGACAGGTTGGCCGTGGCCCCGGCCTCGACGGGCACAGCACCGCTGTCTTCGACCCGCAATTGCAGCATCACAGGTTCACCGATGATCGCGAAAGCGGGGGCATTTTTTACGATCAGCCGCCGGTCCCAATCTGCCGTCTCGCCGGTCAGCACCAGATGAAGCGGGGCAGGCATCGCGGGGGCCAGATCGACGTCATGCGCCTGACCATCGCTGATGATCACCGCACCGGCCACCCGGGCACGCGGTTCGGCGGCCAGTGCCTCGGCCAGCGTGGCCATAACCGGCGATCCGCCATCCCCCCCGGCATCACGCACCACCACCTCGCGCAGTTCGGTGTTCGGCAGCGCCGCCACTTCGGCCCGCAATGCCGCCAGCGCCGCATCGGTCTGCGCCGCCCGATCCCCGACGGTCTGGCTGGAGCTGCGGTCGATCACCGCGATCACGATATCGGACAGGGCTTCGCGGTCTTCAGTCTGCAACGAGGGATTGGCCAGCGCCGCCAGCAGAACCACGGCACCGACGGCCCGCGGCAACCAGCCCGCCAGCCGCCGCCACAGCGCATAGAGGCAAAGCAGCGCCGATAGCGCCGCCATCCCCCACAGAAGCGGCCAAGGGATCAGCGGGGCAAAGACAATCGCGTTCATTGCCCCAGCCTTTCCAGCAATGCAGGCACATGGACCTGATCGGATTTGTAATTGCCCGTCAGCACATGCATGATCAGATTGACCCCGAACCGATAGGCGATCTCGCGCTGGCGTTCACCGGCGGAACCACGCCCTACTGGCAGAAGCGGGATACCATCCTCGTCCACCGCCCAGGCTGCCGCCCAGTCATTGCCGCCCACGACCACCGGGGTCACACCATCATTCAGATTGCGGAAGGGCATGCCTTCCACCTCTTCGGCATCTGCGGGCGGGGCCTCCACCCAGATCGGGCCATTCTGCCGGCCCGGAAAATCCTGGATCAGATAGAAGGTGCGCGTCAGAACATGATCGGCGGAAATGGGTTCGATGGGCGGAATGTCCAGCGCGCTGGCGATCAGTTGCAGCCGCCGCGCCTCGGGCGAGGTGCCGCCGCCCATCCCGGCATCGCGGGTATCGAACAGGATCATGCCACCGCTGCGCAGATACTGGTTCAGCTTCTGATAGGCCGCGACCGACGGCAGCGGCTGGTCGGCGGTCACGGGCCAGTAGAGGAACGGGAAAAACGCCAGCTCGTCGCGTTCGATATCCACCGCCATCGCATCTGCGGGCTCGATCGTGGTGCGTTCATAAAGCCGCAGGCCAAGCCCGCGCAGCCCCGCCGCCGCCAGATCATCGACCCGGCCATCGCCCGTCAGCACATGGGCCAGACGGACTTCGCCCGTGGCGGCCAGCGCAAAATCATCGCCCGGCAGCGTTTCCTGCGCCCGGACCTGCGCCACCGGCAGAGCCAGGACCAACAGCACCGACAGACGCGCCAGCAGCCCCCCCGACAGACGCCCGGAAATCCACAGCGCCGCGATCACATCGGCCATCAGCGCCAACAGCGCCGCCGCAAGGAACCCACCGCCCAAGGGGCGCTCGCGCGGGCGCTCTGCCCCCTCTACCGGCACCCCATCGGGCCAGCGGGCCGCTGCAAGCCGGGTGTCTGGTCCGATCACATTCAGCGCGACGCGGCGGTCGCCATCGGCATATAGGCCCGGCGGCAGATCGGGCCCCAAAGCGCCATCGGCCAGATCCTCGCCCCGCACCCCGGGCAGGCCGCCCGGCGGTCTGATCCGCCCGAAGGCATCCAGCAGACGTTCGGCAGTAAAGGTCATCCCCGCCAGATCGGCGGCCTCGGGCGCAGCGGGGCGGGTGGAAACCGCCAGCCGTTCCAGCATCTGCACGAAAAGCCCCGACAAAGGCAACGAAGACCACTCCGCATTTGCAGTGACATGGAACAGCACCACCTGCCCCTGCCCCAATGGCTTGCGCGTCACCAGCGGCGTGCCATCGGCCAGCGCCGCGATCGACCGTTCGGCCAGATCGGGATCGGGCTGGGCCAACACCTGCGCCGTCACTGTCACCTCGGGCGGGATAGGCAGGCCGAAGAAGGGGCTGGATTCAGGGAAAGGCGCCAGCAGCTTTGGGTCACCCCAGCTCATGGCGCCGCCCAGACTGCGCCCGCCTTCGCGCAGCCGCACCGGCAAAAGCGGATCGGCCTCGGCCCGGGCAATATCGGACGCTGCCAGTTTCGGCCCCGCAAAGCGCAGCAAAAGACCGCCGCCTTCCACCCATTTCACCAGCGCGTCGCTTTCGGCCTGGGTCAGCCGTGCCACATCTGCCAGCACGATCACATCGGGTTTGGCCTGCACCACATCCTGCAACCCGCCATTGATCAGATCGGCCACCGGGGCCAGCGCCTGCCGCAGGTAATGGGTGGGTGACAGAAGTTGCAGACCTTCGGCCTGCGCACCGCCCCCGATCAGCGCCACCTTGGCGCGGCGCAGACTGTCATCGGTCAGGCTGACGGCCCCTGCGCTGGCTTGCCCCACGATTTCAAAGCGCGACAACCGGTTGCGCAATTCGGGCGGCAGGTCGAGCGCGGTTTCCGCGCCCGACTGCCCGGTGGCAAAGGTCAGGCTGGCGCGGGCGAGTTCGCGTTCGATCCCGGCAGGGTCAAGCCCACGGGCCGAAACCTCGATCTCGGTCTGGGCACCGGCGGGCAGGCGTTCGGCACGGATCTGCACCTTGCCATCGGCAAAGCCTGCAGGGGCCAGCGCAAACACCGTGCGCGGGCTTTCCCAGATGCTCAGCGGCCCGCGCGCCTGCAAGGCGGCCGTCAGGTCTGCCCGGCCCGGATGATCCAGCCCGTCCGACAGCCACCAGGTTTCAAATCCGGTTTCGGGCAAGACCTCGGCCCATCCAGCCAGATCGCGTGGCCCCCAGGGCTGCGGCTGCAACCCGGCCAGCCGGGCACCTTGCGTCGCGGCAGCCTGAAAGACCGGGGCCTCGGGCGTATCGGTCAGGCGGATCAGTGCCAGAACACGCCCCGCCCGCGATGCCCCTTCGGCCAGCCGCAGCGCCTGATCCACCCGACGCGGCCAATCCCGCGCATCGGCCCATCCGCCATCGACCACGATCAGCAAGGGCAGGTCAGTCGCGCCTTTGGGCGGTTCGGGGTTCAACACCGGACCGGCAAAGCCGATGATCGCCGCTGCAATGGCCCCTGCCCGCAGCAGCAGCAGCCACAGCGGGGTGCGCGCGGTTTGGGCATCCTTGTCGCGCAGGCCCAGCAGCAAGGCCACACCCGGAAACCGCCGCAAGATCGGCGCAGGCGGCACGGCGCGCAGGATCAGCCACAGCACCGGCAGGGCCGCCAGCGCCATCAGGATCAGCGGCGCGGTAAAGCCGACAGGACCCAGCATCCACATCAGAACCCGGCCTCCAGCGCCTGATAAAGCCACAACAACGCGCCTTGCGCCGGATCACCGCTGTGATGGGTGGTGAATTGCCAGCCTGCCTGCCGCGCCAATTCGGCCAGCCGCGCGTTGCGATCGGCCAGCCGCGCCAGATAGCGGTCACGCAGATCGCCCGCCCGCAGCGTTTCGTGCCGGATTGCCCCGGTCATCGATTCAAACACGGTGCGGCCGTCAAAGGGAAACTCTTCCTCGGCCGGGTCCAGCACCTGCAGCATCACCCCGCGCACCCCGCGATCCGATGCGGCGGCCAGCGTGGCTTCCAGCCCGGCCAGATCGCCCAGAAAATCCGACAGCAAGACCGCCCGGCCATGCGGCGCAAGCCCGGTGGTTTCGGGGCGCCCGTAATCCTCGGCCCCGTCCGCCCCAAGAGCCAGCGCCAGCCGTTCGGCCTGCGCCCGACCCGACCGGGGCGGCGTGTGGTCGCCCATCAACCCGACCCTTTCGCCCCCGCGCAGCAACAGCACCGCCAGCGCCAGCGCCAGCAGCCGCGCGCGGTCGGCCTTGGGCGCGCGGGACCGGTCGCCCGAAAATCGCATCGACGCCGAAGGATCGACCCAAAGCGACACGCTTTGCGCGGCCTGCCATTCGCGTTCGCGCACATAGGTCGCGTCAGACCGGGCCGACCGTCGCCAATCGATCATGCGGGCCGTATCGCCCGCATGGGCCTGACGATATTGCCAGAATTCATCGCCCATGCCCGCACGACGGCGGCCATGATCGCCCAGAACCATTGCACCGGCCAGATGATCGGCTGCCGCCAGCAAGGGCGGCAGGCTCTGGCCCAGCCTTTCGGCCCGGGCGCGCAGATCGGCAGGGATCGTCACGCGGCGGCCTCTTGGCCAAGCGCGCGCAGCGTCGCCCGGTCGATCACCGCAGCGACGGTTTCACCCCTTGCCCGCGCGGCAAAGTTCAAGGCCATCCGGTGGCTCAGCACCGGCCGCGCCAGCGCCGCCACATCGGCCACCGCAGGGGCCAGCCGCCCCTGCAACAGCGCCCGCGCCCGCACTGCCAGCATCAGCGCCTGCGCTGCGCGCGGCCCCGGCCCCCAGGCCAGCGTATCGGCAAGATGCGCGCCCTCAACCTCGCCCGGGCGGCAGGAGCGGACCAGATCAAGGATCGCCTCCACCACGCTGTCCCCCACCGGCATCCGGCGGATCACCTCTTGCCCCGCCAGCAGATCATCGGCGGTAAAGACCTGATGCACCGCCGCCTCTTCGGCACCGGTGGTCGCCAGCAGGATGTCACGTTCGGTGGCGCGGTCGGGATAATCGACGTCGATCTGGAACAGGAAACGGTCAAGCTGGGCTTCCGGCAGCGGATAGGTGCCTTCCTGTTCAATCGGGTTCTGCGTCGCCAGCACATGGAAGGGGCGGCCCAGCGGGCGATGCTGACCGGCAATGGTCACCTCGCGTTCCTGCATGGCCTGCAACAGTGCCGATTGCGTGCGCGGGCTGGCGCGGTTGATTTCGTCCGCCATCAGCAATTGGCAGAAGATCGGCCCCTCGATGAAGCGGAAGGCCCGGCTGCCGCCCGCATCGCTTTCCAGCACCTCGGACCCCAGAATATCGGCGGGCATCAGATCGGGGGTGAACTGGATCCGGCTGCCCTTCAGCCCCATGACGGTGGACAGCGTATCGACCAGCCGCGTCTTGCCAAGGCCGGGCAGGCCGACCAGCAGGCCGTGCCCGCCACACAGCATGGCCGCCAGCACCAGATCGACCACCTTGTCCTGCCCGATGAAGCGGCGATTGATCGATGCCTTCGCCTCGGCCAGCCGGGTTCCCAGCGTTTCGATCTGTTCCACCAGCGCCTCGGCCATGACATCCGTCCCAAGTTGACTATATCTGGTTCAGTTATGCGCAATGCCGCGCGCCTGCACAAATGACAAAAGCGAAAGAGCGACAAATGGCTGAACCCAACGGGATCCTTGCTGCCGCACAGGCCGCCTCGAAAAAGGGGCCGCCGCCGGTTCACCTGTGGAATCCGCCCTATTGCGGCGAAATGGATCTGCGGATCGCCCGCGACGGCACATGGTTCCATGAAGGCGCGCCGATTGGCCGCGCCCCGCTGGTCAAGCTGTTTGCCGGGATCCTGAAGCTGGAAGAGGGACGGTTCTATCTGGTGACCCCGGTCGAAAAGCTGGGAATCACGGTGGAAGATGCGCCCTTCATTGCCGTCGATTTCACGGTGTCCGGCAGCGGCCGCAATCAGGACGTGACCTTCACCACCAATGTGGGCGACGACGTACCACTTGGCCCCGACAACCCCCTGCGCATGGGCGATGGCGCCCCTTATGTGATGGTGCGGCGCGGGCTGGAGGCGCGGGTGGACCGGAAAAGCTTTTACCGGCTGATCGATCTGGGCGAAGCCGAGGGCGATTGGTTCGGCCTGTGGTCGCGCGGCCATTTCTTCCCGGTGATCCCAGTGGCCGATCTGCAGGACAGCAGCCTGTGATCCTGCCAACCCCCATATTTGCCGCAAGGAACGCGTTATGATTCCCGCCCGTTTTGCCCCCATCCTGTTTGGCCTGATCCTGTCAGGGCTGATGTCCTGCATGGTCAGCGGCATTTCCACCTTCCGCGCACTTGGGTTTTCGGCAGGCTTTCTGCCCGGTTGGATCGGCAGTTGGCTGGTGGCCTGGGCCGTGGCTTTTCCGGTGGTCCTTGTGGTGGCCCCGCTGACCCGCCGGATCGTCGCGCGTCTGGTGGCCGCCCCTGAAAACCCGGCGCAACAGTGACCACATGCGCAACCGCCCGCGGCCCGCAGGGCTTGCCGGGTGGGGCCCGCGCGCGCTAAGAGAGGGCGGGGCACCCTGCCCCGAATTGCCAAGCCTGCCAAGCCAGAGGAAGAGCCATGAGCATCGACGCGCCGGAAACCCAGGTTGTCACCCGCTGGAAAGTGGCCTGTGACGGCGGCGAGGGCGCGCTTGGCCATCCGCGCGTCTGGCTGACCATCCCGCAGGATACCGGCTTTGTCGAATGTGGTTATTGCGACAAGCGCTATGTGATTGATCGCGACCACGCCCACGACGACCACTGACAGCCCGCCGATGTGGCGCGGCCTTGCCCTGTTTGTCGCGCTGCCGCTGGGTCTTGTCATCCTTTGGATCGTTGCAGGGGTCCTTGGCGCGCTGATCCCGGGCCAGGTTGCCCGGCATGACGGGCCTGACCTGGTGCAGATCGGGCTGATCGCTACCCCGATTCATTATGATCTGCTGCTGCCGATAACGCCCGAATTGCAAAGCCGCTTCGGCTTTGCCGCCGCCGATGGCGTTGGGATCACGGCACCCGATGCGGGTTGGCTGCTGATCGGTTGGGGCGCGCACGAGTTCTATACCAGTGCGGGCGGCTACAGCGATGTTCCACTGCACGCCGTCTGGCGTGGCATTGTTGGCGATGCTTCGGTGCTGCGGCTGGAGGCCTGGGGCCAGTTCGCGCTGGCCGATCTGCCTGAGGTGCAGCCCATTACCCTGACCGAAAGCGGTTATGCCGCCCTGCTCGACCGGATCGAGGCCGAGATCACCCCGCCGCGCCTGCTGCGCGCGCCCGGGCTAACAGAGGCAGATGCCTTCTATCACGCAAGGACCGGCTTTTCCGCCTTGCGCACCTGCAATGTCTGGATGGGGGAAACCCTGCGCGAGGCAGGCGTCCCGCTGGGGGCGTGGCTCCCCACCCCGCAGGCGTTGCGCCTGTCGCTGTGGTTCTGGGGCGATTGACCGGCCCGCAGGGCAGCGGGCCGGTGGGATGGCGTCAGGCCTCGGCTTGCGCAGGGTCTTTCTTGACCAGTTCACCAGCCAAGGCGCGGTCGATCAGCGCGATGGTTTCCTCCACGCCATACAGCGCGATGAAGCCGCCAAAGCGCGGCCCTTCGCTGGCACCGAGCAGGGTTTCATACAGCGCCTTGAACCAGTCGCGCAGCGGCTCGAAGGCGTGTTCCTTGCCCACGGCAAAGACCATGCTTTGCAGCGCCTCGTCATCAAGGCCACCTTCCCAGGCGGTCAGGCGGGCACGCAGGTCCAAAATGGCCGCGCGTTCCTGATCGGTCGGCAGGCGGAAGCTGCGCGTGGGCGCGATCTTGTCGGCGAAATAGCGCACGGCAAAGCCCGCCGCCGCATCCAGATCAGGGTTGGCCTCCGGGCTCGCCTCGGGCGCATAGCGCTTGATGAAGCCCCACAGCCCCTTGGCATCCGTAGCGCCCGCCACGCTGGCCAGATTGAGCAGCATCGAGAACGGCACCACCATTTTCGACTCGGGCGGGTTGCCGCCATGAATATGCCAGACCGGGTTATTGGCCTGCTGATCCACATCCTGCGTGGGATAGGCGCGCAGCTGCTGGTGATATTCATCCACCGCCCGCGGGATCACATCGAAATGCATCCTCTTCGCGGTTTTCGGCTTCTGATACATGAAATAGGACAGGCTCTCGGTCGAGGCATAGGTCAGCCATTCATCGATGGTCAGGCCATTGCCCTTGGATTTCGAGATCTTCTGGCCCTGATCATCCAGGAACAGCTCATAGGTGAAATGTTCCGGCTTCTTGCCGCCCAGCACTTCGCAGATGCCGTCATAGATCGGGGTATTGGTGGAGTGATCCTTGCCATACATCTCGAAATCGACGCCAAGGGCCGCCCAACGCGCGCCGAAATCCGGCTTCCATTGCAGCTTCACATGGCCGCCCGTCACCGGCAGCGTCCATTCCCGGCCCTCCTCATCATCAAAGGTGATGGTGTGATTCACCGGATCGACGTTCTTCATCGGCACATACAGCACCCGGCCCGTTTCCGGGTGGATCGGCAGGAAGCAGCTATAGGTCTGCTGGCGCTCCTCGCGCAGGGATTTCAGCATGATCGCCATGATCGCGTCATAGCGTTCGGTGGCGAGCCTCAGCGTGTCGTCAAAGCGGCCCGATTTGTAAAACTCGGTCGCGCTGATGAATTCATATTCAAACCCGAAGGTATCCAGAAACCGGCGCAGCATGGCGTTGTTGTGATGGCCGAAGCTGTCATATTCGCCATAAGGATCGGGCACCGAGGTCAGCGGCTTTTGCATATGCTCGCGCAGCATCTCTTGCTGGGGCACGTTTTCCGGCACCTTGCGCATGCCGTCCACGTCATCCGAGAAGCAGATCAACCGCGTCGGAATATCCGAGATCACCTCGAACGCGCGGCGGATCATCGTCGTGCGCGCCACCTCGCCAAAGGTGCCGATATGGGGCAGGCCGGACGGGCCATAGCCGGTCTCGAAAAGGACATAGCCCTTTTCCGGCGCCTTCTTCTCGTAGCGCTTGGCGATCTTCCGGGCCTCTTCAAAGGGCCAGGCTTTCGATTTCATCGCGGCGTCACGAAGGGCGGACATCGGGTTTTCCTCGCGGATTGCGGCAAGCCCCATGCCTGCCGAACCCGCCTCTCCTATTGCCGCCCCTGCCGCACGTCAATATTCTGGGGGTCATAATGCAGAAAGGACGCCTTTTCGTGCCCGATACCCCCCCTTCCCTCTCGCCGCAGGATGCGCTGATCGCGGTGATGGTTGCCGCCTCGGCCAGTGACGAGAACATGCGCACCGCCGAACTGGTGGCGATTCAGCGCATGGTGAACCATATGCCGGTCTTCGCGGGCTATGACACAGACCGCATCCGCCGTGTCAGCCAGACCGTGTTTGACCTGTTCGAAGAAGAAGACGGGCTGGAGGCGCTGTTCGGCCTGATCCGCGACGGGCTGCCGGAGCGGCTGTTTGAAACGGCCTATGCGCTGGCCTGTGATGTGGTCACCGCCGATGGCCGCCATACCGATCAGGAACTGCGCATGCTGGAGGAAATCCGCGACGAGCTGAACATCGACCGGCTGCATTCCGCCGCGATCGAATGGGGTGCCCGCGTGCGGCACATGACGCCCTGAGCCGTCAGGCGTAAAGCCCTGCCCAACGCGTCAGCAATTGGCCCTGCAGGCGGCGGGCGCGTTTGGCCCAGGATTTTCCCCCCTCGGGGGCCTCGCGCTCTTGCGGCGAAAGGCGGGCGCGGCGGTCGGGATCGGCGGCAAAGATCGCAAAGACCAGACGCCGCCCGCCGGGCAGCAGGATATAACCCGCAAGTGTGGACACGAAATTCAGCGTTCCGGTCTTGGCGCGCACCTGCACCGGATGACCTTCGACAGCATTGCCCTTGGCATCGGTCAGGGGGTGGTCCTTCATCAGGTGCGGCAGCAGCCCGCCCTGTTCGCCCTGCAGCAACCGCACCATCTGCCCTGCCGATATGCGCGATACCCCGCCCAACCCCGAATGATCCGCGATCCGGGCGGAAATCCCATGCTGCGCCAGAAGCCAATTCTGCATGGCCTGTGCCGAAGCCGGCAGACCGGCCGCCCCTGAGGCTGACAGACCCGCCACCTCGGCGGTGATATTGGTGGAATGTTTCAGCATGTCCCGCAGGATCACGTCCAGGCTGTCGCTGGCATCGCTGGCCAGCACCTGCCCTGTGGGCAAGGCCGCCACGGATTGTGGTTCCGGCAGGTCGATCCCCTGCGCGGCGGCGAGCGTGCGAAACACCTCGGCCGCATAAAGCCCCGGATGGCGCACTGGCAGCCAGCGCGCACCACCCTTGCCAAGCGCCTCGGACGCGACGGTCCAACGGTCGCCCTGACTGTCGCCTTCATAGGTGAACAGCGGCAAGGTGCGGCGTTCGACACGCATCCGCGCCATGCGCACCGGCGGCACAAAGCGTTCGGCCCGGGCATCCATGGTCAGCGCCCAATCGGCCCCACCGGCCTGCCGCCATTCGAAATGCACCCGGTTGAAATTCAGGTTCAGCCCCCCAAGCGCGGGGTTATAGCCCACGAATTCGGGCTGTTCCGCATCGATCCGGTCCAGCCGGGGCAGGGCTGCGTCCCAGTAAAGCAGCCGGCCCGACACCTGCCGCAGGCCCGTCGCTGCCAGCCGCGCCACCAGATCGCCCAGCCGGTCGGTGTCCAGCGTCGGATCGCCGCCCCCCACCAGCACCAGATCGCCATCAACCCGTCCACCCTGCATGGGCGCAGTGGCCAGAACCTGTGTTGTAAAGCGATGCGCCGGGCCCAGTCGGTTCAGCGCATAGGCCGCTGTCAGCGCCTTCATCACGCTCGCGGGCGGCAGCGGCTGATCGGCCGCGCCGCTTTCCAACATCTCGCCCGTGGTCGCATCGGCCAGTGCAAAGCCTACCGTCGCGCCCTGCAACCGCGCCTCGGCAATCAGCCGATCGACTGCTTGCGTATCGCGGGCGGCTGGCGTGGCCTGCCCTCGGCGGCGCGGCAAAAGCGAGGTCGCCGGGGCCTCGGCCCAGAGCGGTGCTGCCGCCCCCGCCAGAAGCCCCGCCATCATGCCCCGTCTTGTCCAGCCCATGCCGAGTCGCCCCCGTTCACATTCTCAGCCGGGATAGCCTGCCAATGGTTGCGGGAAAAGCGGCCTCACGCAGATGTGCCGGGATAGCGCCAATCGCCCCGCGCCCGGATGGCGCTGGACGAGGCGCCGTTCAGCGGCACATCGGCCATCACCCAGACGGGCGGCGCCATGCGGCCCAGACGGTTGGCGGCACCAAGGCTGGCGCGTTCCCGGTCATAGACCTGCGCGGCCATGCTGCGCCGCGCCTTCAGCCCCGATCCGGGCCGGGCCAGCACCCCCACCGGCACCATGTGCATGATCGTCTCCCACCGGTCCCAGCGATGGAACCCGGCCAGATTGTCTGCCCCCATCAGCCAGACAAAGCGCACCCCCGGATAGATCGCCTTCAGCTTGCGCAGGGTGGCGGCGGTGTGGCGGGTGCCCAGATGCGCCTCAAGATCGGTGATCCTGACGCGCGGATGCCGCATCACCCCCCGCGCCTGCGCCAGCCGCAACGCCATGGGCGCGGGCGGGCGGGCCTTCAGCGGATTGCCCGGGCTGACCAGCCACCAGACCTGATCCAGCCCGAACCGCCGCAGCGCCTCACGCGTGATATGGGCATGGCCATCATGGGCCGGGTCGAAAGAGCCGCCCAGAAGTCCAACGGTCATGCCGCGCGTTGCCATGGGAAAGCCCTGTCGCATAAGCTGAAGGCGTAACCCGGAACGGCAGGGATTTGGAACTGGAAATGTTTGATTCTGACATGGAAATCAATGTCGGTCAGGATACCTTTGCCACCGAACGTGACGGGCAGAAGCTTGACCTTCTGAACCGCGCCGCATTTGGGGCCCGTTTGTCCGAGGTCATGGAACGCGGGGATCAGCCGCTGGTGCTGGCCCTTGATGGGGCCTGGGGTTCGGGGAAATCACATTTCCTGAAGCTTTGGGTGGGCACGCACAACCAGACAGAAGGCCACAAGGCGCGTGTGATCTATTTCGATGCCTTCGCGCAGGATTATCTGGATGATCCGCTGATAAGTCTGGTGGCAGCGATCAGCACAGCCCGCGCCACAGAGCAGGGCAAGGGCGAAAAGGCCCTTGGTCTGGTCAAGGCATGGGGGCTGAAACTTGTCAGACCTGCCGCCCGAGCCGGCCTTTTTGCGGCAAGCGCGGGGATCAGCGAACTCGCCCTGCCGGTTCTGGATACGCTTGCGGACAAATTCATCGAGGAAGCGAGCGATGAGGCCAAGGCGGCGATCGACAACCTCTGGAAACAGGAAGAAAGCCGCATCGCCGCAGTCGAGGGGTTTCGCAACGCCCTGACCGCCCTTGCCGCCGATCAGCCTCTGATCCTTGTCATTGATGAACTGGACCGCTGCCGCCCGGATTATGCGCTGTCATTGCTGGAGGTGGTGAAACACTTCTTCGCCGTGAAGGGCGTTCGGTTTGTTTTGGGGGTGAACCTGGAGGCGCTGGAACACTCGGTCCGCCAACGCTATGGCGTCGGGGTGGATGCAGGGCTGTATTTGCAGAAGTTTATTCATTTGCAGGTGGAGTTGCCGCAGATGCAGAACGTTCAAGCTTGGGAGAGTTACTTCGCCCATCTTTGTGGTAGGTTGGGCGATCTCAAAACTATACATGATGAAGCACTCAACACCTTGCAGCTGTTCGCAACAAGACAGATCAACTTAAGAGATGTTGAAAGAATTGTGGCACGCTTAGCAATTCTACCAGACGATTTCGGGACTTATTACCCCGCATGGAGAACCATCCTTATCACCGCACTAGCGATGGAAACACTGGCTAAACAATCATACGCCAAACTTCGTGCAGGTCGGCTGACGCTCGACGAAATGGGAACAATGTTCCTAATGGATCAGGCCGCTGAGAACGGCGACTATCGCGCAAACTTCATGCGGCATGTATGGGCGCGCGCCCTCAGCGGCAGCACAAGTGAGGAAGCGCTGTTTGTAACGAAAGGCGCATTCGGAGGGTTCGAGGATCGCAAACCAAATATTGAGCCGTTCCTTCGCAAAATGCTAGACACCTTCGCCCCGCCACCCGCGCGCTGAACCCGCGTTGCCCTTCGCCCCCCCTTGCGGTACAAGCGGCGGCAAATCCAGACACATGCCCGAAGGACCATCATGGCCAGCTATCAATACGTCTATCACATGGAGAACGTCTCCAAGACCTATCCGGGTGGCAAGACCTGCTTCGAGAACATCCACCTGAACTTCCTGCCCGGCGTGAAGATCGGTGTCGTCGGGGTCAACGGTGCGGGTAAGTCCACCCTGCTGAAGATCATGGCGGGCATGGACAAGGACTTCAAGGGCGAGGCCTGGGCCGCCAAGGGGGCCAAGGTCGGCTACCTCGCGCAGGAGCCCTATCTGGACCCGACGCTGACCGCCAAGGAAAACGTCATGCTGGGCGTGGCCGCGCAGCAGGCGATCCTGGATCGCTATAACGAATTGGCGATGAACTATTCGGACGAGACCGCCGACGAAATGGCCGCGCTACAAGACCAGATCGACGCGGGCAATCTGTGGGAGTTGGAGGCCACCGTGGGCGTCGCCATGGATGCGCTGCGCTGCCCGCCCGATGATTCCGACGTGACCACCCTGTCGGGCGGGGAACGTCGTCGCGTCGCGCTGTGCAAGCTGCTGCTGGAAAAGCCCGACATGCTGCTCCTGGACGAACCGACCAACCACCTGGACGCGGAATCGATCGCCTGGCTGCAAAAGCACCTGATCGATTACAAGGGCACCATCCTGATCGTCACCCACGACCGCTATTTCCTGGATGACATCACCGGCTGGATTCTGGAACTCGACCGTGGCCGGGGCATCCCCTACGAGGGCAACTATTCCGCCTGGCTGGACCAGAAGGCCAAGCGCATGGCGCAAGAGGCCCGCGAGGACAAATCCAAGCAGAAGGCGCTGGAAAAGGAACTGGAATGGATCCGCTCGGGCGCCAAGGCCCGGCAGGCCAAGGGCAAGGCCCGGATCGCGCGCTATAACGAAATGGCGAACCAGACCGTCACCGAACGCGCCACCACCGCGCAGATCATCATCCCCAATGGCGAACGTCTGGGCAACAAGGTGATCGAGGTCGAGGGCCTGAAAAAGGCGATGGGCGACCGCCTGCTGATCGAAGACCTCAGCTTCACCATCCCGCCGGGGGCCATTGTCGGCGTCATCGGCCCGAACGGTGCCGGCAAATCGACGCTGTTTCGCATGATCACCGGGCAGGAACAGCCCGACGAAGGCACCATCACGCTGGGCAATACCGTGCAACTGTCCTATGTGGACCAGTCGCGCGACGCGCTTGATCCGAACAAGAACGTCTGGGAAGAAATCTCGGGCGGGGCCGAGGTCATCCATCTGGGCGACATGCAGGTGAACAGCCGCGTCTATACCGGGGCCTTCAACTTCAAGGGCACCGACCAGCAGAAGAAAGTGGGCCTGTTGTCGGGCGGTGAACGCAACCGCGTGCATATGGCGAAACTGCTGAAATCGGGCGGCAACGTGCTGCTGCTTGACGAACCGACCAACGATCTGGACGTGGAAACCCTGCAGGCGCTGGAAGCGGCAATCGAAGATTTCGCGGGCTGCGCGATCATCATCAGCCACGACCGCTTCTTCCTTGACCGGCTTTGCACCCATATCCTCGCCTTTGAAGGCGATGCGCATGTGGAATGGTTCGAGGGCAACTTCGAAGCCTATGAGCAGGACAAGATCCGCCGCCTTGGCCCGGATGCGGTGAACCCCAAGCGGGTGAAATACAAGCGTTTCGCACGCTGATCCGTAACGCCCGCGCGCGGTAACCGGACGAAAGGCTCTGGCAAGTGGGACTTGCCAGGGCCTTTTTTGTGGCGGTCGGGTGATCCTGGCCTGTCAGGCGCTTTCCTCAGCCTCATCAGCCATGCCGTCGGCCTGCGCCAGATGCGCCTGCAGCCTTAGCTTGGCCCATCGCGGCAGGCTGTTCATCCTCCCCTCGACCATCGGCGGCAACAGGCGCGACAGGACCCCCGCCTCGGCCATGCGTTTCAACACCAGATGCCCCGCCCCAGGGATCGGGCACAGATGCATCTTGGGATAGCGTGGCCCGGCATATTGAAACAGAAAACGGGCGTCCAGAAGGGTCAGCGGATCAAGGATCACCAGCGGGATACAGTCCCCTTCGGGGGGCGGAAGAAATTCCTCGTGCAGAAAAGGAAGATCGCGCGACCGGGGCGCGTTCAGGATCGGGTGACGGGGCAGGCGCGGTGCCGCGGCCAGAATCTCGGACCGGATCGCGCCGCCGAAGTAAAAGGCACAATAACCGCCGACGCTGGACCCGTAACAGACCACACGGTCATATCCTGCAGCCAACGGGGCCAGAGTACGCGCAAAGGTTTCGCGCGACAGGTGCTGATACTGGCTGCGCCGCGCCTGTGCGACATAGACCGTGTCATGCCCAAGTTTCAGCGCCCAGTCGGTGCCGAAGCCGCGTTCCGTCAGGCTGCTGGAGATATCGCCAAACGTGATGATCAGCGTCTGCGCCGGGCTGTCCTGCCGATGCGCGAAGATGCCAAAGCCATCCTGCCGAAGAAGAGTTTCGCTGCGTGCCACACCTGATCCCTTGCCGCCCCGTTGCGCAATCCTAAGCGCAAGGCAGACACGGGAAAAGCGCCAATGCCCCGGTCATACCGCCAGCAAGGCGCGGATTTCGTTGACCAGTCGCTTGGCTTCGGAGGCGGCGGCGCCGCGCCCCTCGACCGCCGCAAGGCCCTGACCCAGAGTTTCGGCATAGGCAACCCGTGCGGCCAGCCGGGTATCGGCCAGTTGGGCCACACCCGCCGCCGCCTCGGCCACTTCATCCGACAGGCGCGTGCCGGTGGACATGCGGTTCAGCACGATCAGCGCCCGGCCGCTTTCGCGCGCCACCAGATCCAGCACCCCATCCGTGGCCCAGAGATCCAGATGGCTGGCCGTGACCGGCACCAGCACAAGATCGGCCTCGCGCAGCGCCGGGCGCAGATCGCTGTCCACCTTGGGGGGGGTATCGACGATCACCACGTCATGGGTGCCGCGCAATTTCTTGCATTCATACCCCACCCCCCAGGCCGAGGCGGTGGAAAACTCGACATCCGGTTCGCCCATCCGTTCGGCACGGGTCATGAACCAGCGGCCGAGACTGCCCTGCGGATCACTGTCCACCAGCGCCACACGCAGCCCCTGACGCACCAGACCTATGGCCAGCGTCACGGCCAAGGTGGTCTTGCCCGCGCCCCCCTTTTGCTGCGCAACCGTGATGACCTTGCCCATGCGAATCCCCCTTGCTGCGTCGCAGCATAGCGGAAATGTCGCAAAGTCCCCAGCGTCAACGTGCCACGGTCACCGTGCAATGCGCCCGCGCCATCACATCCGCCGCAACCGAGCCCAGCATCAGCCGCGAAATGCCGCGCTTGTCCCCCGTACCGACAACGATATGGTCATAGCCGTTCTGTTCCGCATGATGCACGATGCCTGCCGCAGCCTCGCGGCTGGCAATGGCAACGCGGCGGGCCTCGGCCACGCCATGCTGTGCCGCCAAGGCCTGCGCCGCATCCAGCAGGGCCACCACATCCGCCTCGGGCCAATGGGGGATCAACGGCCCCTTGGCCCCGCCATGTGCGACATTTACCACGCACAGCGTCAGCTCGGCGCCGTATTTCGCCGCCAGATCGGCCGCATGGGCCACGGCGATGTTGGAATGATCGGTCCCGTCCGTGGGACAAAGGATCTTGCGGGTCATCTGCGCCTCCTTGCATCTGCGCGACATTCACTTGGATGCAGGAATTTTTCACCACAGGAGGCATGCCCGCCATGATTTGGGTCAAACGGGACCGATTGTCATTACTGGAATGCGCAGCCCGATTTGATGCCCAGTTTCTTGAACACGATCGCCGCCGGGCAGAACCCGGTGAACGAGGATTGCAGCAGGTTCAGCCCGATGAATACGGTGAACCAGATGAACAGCGGCGAAACCCACATGGTCAGCGCCACCGACAGCAGCACCATAGCCCCTGCAAAGCGAAACATTGCACGATCCAGCGTCATGTCATTCTCCATCCTGATGCCGCAACCAGCGGCTTGCAGGGGGCGATAGCACATCCCATTTACAAATTCAACTTAATGAATTTGTAATCACTTGCTCAACCGGGCCTGCCTGAAAGGCCAGCATGGCCTCTTGCCCCGGGGCCGGCGTCAGATCAGCCGTGACAAGCCCGCGCACCTGCAGCAGTTCTGTGGCGTGAAGAATGGCGGCGTCCAGCTCGGGTTGCGGCCATTCGACGCTGCCACCGGCGGCTTCGACCTGTGCGGCCAGGGCCAGCACCCGCAGAGTCAGATCGCCCGTGCCGCCCTGCCGGATTGCCGCCGCAACCAAGGGCACGGGAAGCACCGGAACGGCCTTTGCCACCCTGGCCATCAGATCGGCGCCCAAGGCCTCGGGATCGGGCGGATGGCTGCCCAGCCAATCCCCCAATGACAGAGGCGCCCCGAACGCCACCGCCGCCATGCCAAAGCCTTTCCATGTCCCCCGGATCTTGCGGCGGATCATGCGAAAGACGAAGACCGCAATGCCCCAGAACCCGGCGCGGAACTTGCGTTCGCCCTTTTGCGCCGCGGCAACCAGCACCCGATCCTCCAGCACGCGATCATAGCTGATGCCGACCGGCACAAAGACCACATCGCGATGCCCCGGCCCGAAGCCCTGCAGGATATAGCTCAGCAATCCCATCCGTGCCGCGCCCATCTGCCCGTTCAGGCTGAGCCCGCCTTCTGGGAACACCGCCTGGGTCACCCCTTCCGCCGTGATGGTCTGCACATAGCGGGCCAGCACCTTGCGATAGAGCGTGTCGCGCGAATTGCGCCGCACGAAAAACGCCCCCATGGCCCGGATCATCGCCGAGAGCGGCCAGACCCGCGCCCATTCACCCACCGCGTAAGACAGGGCCGAACGATCCGCCACCAGCCAGGTGACCAGAACGTAATCCATATTGCTGCGGTGGTTCATCACAAAGACAACCGTGGCCTGCCGGTCGATCCCGGCCAGGGCCGTATCCACCCGCCCCACCCGAACCGTGTAGAGCGCCTGGCTGAGCCAGCGGGCCAGTCGCGTCGCGATGGAGAAATAGACCACCGCCGAAAAGCCCGGAACAATTTCGCGCGCCGCCTTGCGCGCCGCATCGAAGACCACGGGTTCGGGGGTGCCGCTGGTTTGCGCCTCTTCCATCACCGCCTTGATGACCTGCGGATCATAGGTCAGCTGCACCACACGATCCTGCCGCGCCATCAGGCGAAACGGCTGGATCGGGCGGGCCAGCCGCGTGTTCAGCCGGGCCACCAGACGTTCGGCCCATCGACGCAGGAACCAGCGCGCAGAAGGCATCAGCACCCGCTCCAGCGCTGCAATGGCGGCGAGGATCAGGGTCAGCACCACCAGCCAGAGCGGAAGTTCTATGGTCTGCGTCATTCCCGAAGGCTAGGCTATCGCCGCGCCTGCGTAAATCCCGCCATGCCGCAACGCAGCGAATTGACATTGGCATAATCTTTCCCCCATATCTGCATGCAAGCAATAAAATTGCCGATCCGATTCACGAGGCCGCCATGACCCAAGCGAAGGAAACCCCCTGGCTGTTCCGCACCTATGCGGGCCATTCCACGGCCAAGGCATCTAATGCGCTGTACCGCACCAATCTGGCCAAGGGGCAGACCGGGCTTTCGGTGGCCTTCGATTTGCCAACCCAGACCGGCTATGACAGCGATCACGAACTGGCGCGCGGTGAAGTGGGCAAGGTGGGCGTGCCGGTCAGCCATCTGGGCGACATGCGGGCGCTGTTCGACGCGATCCCGCTGGAACAGATGAACACATCCATGACCATCAATGCCACGGCCCCCTGGCTTCTGGCGCTGTACATTGCAGTGGCCGAAGAACAGGGCGCGGATGTGTCGAAACTGCAGGGCACGGTGCAGAATGACCTGATCAAGGAATACCTCTCACGCGGGACCTATATCTGCCCGCCGAAACCCTCGCTGCGCATGATCACCGACGTGGCCGCCTATACGCAGAAACACCTGCCGAAATGGAACCCGATGAACGTGTGTTCCTATCACCTGCAAGAGGCCGGTGCGACGCCCGAGCAGGAACTGGCCTTTGCACTGGCAACGGCCTGTGCCGTTCTGGATGATCTGAAGGGCAAGGTTTCTGCCGCCGATTTCCCCAATATGGTGGGGCGCATTTCGTTTTTCGTGAATGCGGGCATCCGCTTTGTCACCGAGATGTGCAAGATGCGCGCCTTTGTCGATCTGTGGGATGAAATCCTGCTGGAACGCTATGGCGTGACCGAGGCCAAGTATCGCCGGTTCCGCTACGGCGTGCAGGTCAACAGCCTGGGGCTGACCGAACAGCAACCCGAAAACAACGTCTATCGCATCCTGATCGAGATGCTGGCGGTCACGCTGTCCAAAAAGGCCCGTGCCCGCGCGGTGCAATTGCCCGCCTGGAACGAGGCGCTTGGCCTGCCCCGGCCATGGGATCAGCAGTGGTCGCTGCGCATGCAGCAAATCCTGGCCTATGAAACCGACCTGCTGGAATATGATGACCTGTTCGATGGCAACCCGGCCATTGATCGCAAGGTCGATGCACTAAAACAGGGTGCGCGCGAGGAACTGGCGCAGATCGACGCCATGGGCGGTGCCGTGGCGGCCATCGACTATATGAAAGGCCGCTTGGTAGAGGCCAATGCCGAGCGGATCAGCAAGATCGAGGCGAAGGAAACCATCGTCGTCGGCGTGAACCGCTGGACCGAGGCCGCCCCTTCGCCGCTGACGGCCGGCGATGGCGCGATCATGCAGGCCGACCCTGAGGCCGAGGCGGATCAGATTGCCCGGCTGACCGCCTGGCGCGCGGCACGGGATGAAGGCCGGGTGCAGGCCGCGCTCTCTGCCCTGCGCGCAGCTTGCGCCAATGGTGAAAACGTCATGCCCGCCTCGATCGCCGCCGCCAAGGCCGGGGCCACCACCGGCGAATGGGGGGCCACGGTGCGCGCGGCCTTTGGCCAGTATCGCGGGCCGACCGGCGTGTCGAAAGCGCCCTCGAACCGCACCGAAGGGCTGGACCCGATCCGCGAGGCGGTGCAGGCCGTATCCTCCAGGCTGGGCCGGCAGCTCAAGTTCCTGGTCGGCAAGCCGGGTCTGGACGGCCATTCCAATGGTGCCGAACAGATTGCCGCCCGCGCCCGCGATTGCGGCATGGACATCCATTATGAAGGCATCCGCCTGACCCCGGCCGAAATCGTCGCTTCGGCGGCGGATCAAGAGGCGCATGTGGTCGGCCTGTCGATCCTGTCGGGAAGCCACTTGCCACTGATTGCAGAAACGATGGATCGGATGCGTGCTGCCGGTCTGGATCATGTGCCGGTGGTGGTCGGCGGAATCATCCCCGAGGACGACGCGGCCCAATTGCGGGCCATGGGCGTTGCCGCCGTCTATACGCCGAAGGATTTCGAACTGAACCGCATCATGATGGACATTGTGGCGCTGGTCGATCCGGCCCCGATTGCGGCCCAGTGACGGCTGCGCCAATCCTGAGGCTTTGGCCCGAACGGGCAAAAGCCGAGGCAAAAACAGCAACGCCCCGGTCGCAGGACCGGGGCGTTTCCGCATGGTCAGACCGTGATCAGGCGTGGATCGCGCCGTCGCCACAGGCCAGGGCTGCTTCGCGTACCGCTTCCGAATAGGTCGGGTGGGCATGGCAGGTCAGCGCCAGATCCTGCGCGCTGGCGCCGAATTCCATGGCCACGCACACCTCATGGATCAGATCGCCTGCCGCAGGCCCGATGATGTGGCATCCCAGAATGCGGTCGGTGGCCTTGTCGGCGATCAGCTTGACGAAACCCTCGCCCTGGAACACCGCCTTGGCGCGGGCATTGCCCATGAAGGGGAACTTGCCCACCTTGTAAGCGCGGCCTTCGGCCTTCAGCTGTTCCTCGGTCTTGCCTACCGATGCCACTTCGGGCGTGGTGTAGATCACGCCGGGGATCACGTCGTAATTCACATGGCCATGCTTGCCCGCGATGACCTCGGCCACCGCCATGCCCTCATCCTCGGCCTTGTGCGCCAGCATCGGACCGACCACGGCATCGCCGATGGCATAGATGCCCTTCACATTGGTCTGGAAATGGCCATCGATCTTGACCTGACCGCGCGGCTCCATCTCCACACCCGCCTCGGCAAGACCAAGGCCCGCTGTATAGGGGCGGCGACCAGTGGCCAGCAGCACGGCTTCGGCCTCGATCTCATGCGCGCTGTCATCCTTGCGCAGCTTGTAGCTGACTTTCGCGCCATTGGCGGTGCGCTCGGTGCCCTGCACCGCTGCGCCCAGCACGAATTTCAGCCCCTGCTTGGCAAGCAGCTTCTGGAAGGCCTTGGCCACTTCGGCATCCATGCCGGGGGTGATGACATCGAGATATTCGACCACCGTCACCTCGGTGCCCAGACGCGCATAGACCGAGCCCATTTCCAGCCCGATCACACCCGCGCCGATCACCACCATGGATTTCGGGATCTTGCCCAAGCTGAGCGCGCCGGTCGAGGTGACCACGACCTCTTCGTCAACGGTCACGCCCGGCAGGCTGGCCGGTTCCGATCCGGTGGCGATGACGATGGCCTTGGCGCTGTGAACCTCGTCACCCACCTTCACCTGACCGGCCGCGGGGATGGAGCCCCAACCCTTCAACCAGGTGACCTTGTTCTTCTTGAACAGGAACTCGATGCCCTTGGTGTTGCCGTTCACCACATCCTGCTTGTAGCCCTGCATCTTGGCCCAATCCACCGTCGGCGCGCCGCCCATCAGGCCCATCTTTTCGAAGTTCTCATGCACCTCATGCAGGTGATGCGTGGCGTTCAGCAGCGCCTTTGACGGGATGCAGCCGACGTTCAGGCAGGTGCCGCCCAAAGTCTCGCGCCCTTCGACACAGGCGGTTTTCAGCCCCAGCTGGGCACAGCGGATCGCACAGACATAGCCGCCCGGGCCGCCGCCGATCACGATCACATCGAATTCTGCCATTTTGATCTCCTGGTGGTGCCCGCGGCCGGGGGGCGCTGCCCCCGGACCCCCGGGATATTTGTGAACAGATGAAAGGGTCAGATCAGGCTGGCCACGATCATGGTGAGGGTTGCGAAAAAGCCCACACCCCAGATGGCGGACCGCCAGGGGTTCCAGCCGAAGGCATAAGCGGGGATATAGGCGATGCGGGCGGCCAGATAGACCCAGGCGGCGATTTGCGTCACCACGCTGGACTGATGACCAAGGGTGACCACGGTGACGGCGATGCCAAACAGGATCAGCGCTTCGAAATGATTGGCCATGGCGCGGCCCAGCCGGGCGGTGCGCTTGGACATCGGCCGTTCGGGCGGAAAATCACGGCTGCCCCCCGTGTAGCGGGTGCCGAGTTCGAGGTTGGCCGGAACGGTATAGAGGCCGTATTGAACGGCCTGCAGCAAGACGGCAAGGGCGAGGGCGGTGAGTTCGGGGGTCATGTGGAGGTTCCAGCTTGCCACGCGGAGTACGTTGTCCATAGTAGCATTGGAGCGTCTTTGATAACTTCGGTAACTTTTTCCTTTGAAGCATCCTTGAAAGCTCCAACCAGCAGATTCTTTAGTGAAGCCGCAGTCCCCTTTGGCGATCTATCGAGCAGCGCTTCTCCTTTCGCCGTAATTTGAGCGCTTGAGTAGCAGCCCCCGCGTTCTACGTAGCGCTGCCTTTTCCCAAGCGAGATCAAACCCTCACGCTCTAGATACTGTGCTGAACCCCAAAAAAAGTCTGCGTACTCCGGGAAAGACAAGTGCTTTGACGATAAGGTCCCAACTCTATCGCCTCGTTGCGAGAGTAGTTGGAGAATGTCTGCGCGGACCAAATCGCTTACTTCTTTGTCAGAAGGTGAACTAGACACAGACAGCCTCCCGATCAGTCTTCAACTTCAGAAACCTCTCGCAGAATTAGTGCTTCACGAGACACTTTCAGACCTATTGAGCAAGGCAGACTATCGTGGCCGCCTTGCGCATTATTCAGTGCGTTGGGCGAGCCCTTAAGGCTCACAGATCCATCAGCAACCGGCGCGGGTCTTCCAGTGCTTCCTTGACGCGCACGAGGAAGGTCACGGCGCCCTTGCCATCGACGATACGGTGATCGTAGCTGAGCGCCAGATACATCATCGGGCGGATCACGATCTGGCCATTCACCACCACCGGGCGGTCCTGGATCTTGTGCATGCCCAGGATACCCGATTGCGGCGGGTTCAGGATCGGCGAGGACATCAGCGAGCCATAGACGCCACCATTCGAGATGGTGAAGCTGCCACCGGCCATTTCGGCCATCGACAGTTTGCCGTCACGGGCACGAACACCCAGTTCGGCGATCTTCTTCTCGATCGCGGCAAAACTCATCTGATCGGCGTCACGCACCACCGGCACCACAAGGCCCGACGGCGTACCGACGGCCACGCCCATATGGACGTAGTTCTTGTAAACGATGTCGGTGCCGTCGATTTCGGCATTGACCTCGGGCACTTCCTTCAGCGCGTGGCAGCAGGCTTTCACGAAGAAGGACATGAAGCCCATCTTGACGCCATGCTTCTTTTCGAACTGGTCCTTGAAGGTGTTGCGCAGGTCCATGATGCCCGACATGTCCACCTCGTTATAGGTGGTCAGCATGGCGGCGGTGTTCTGGCTGTCCTTCAGGCGGCGCGCGATGGTCTGGCGCAGCTTGGTCATCTTCACACGCTCTTCGCGCGACGCGTCATCTGCGGGCACAGGCGCGCGTGGCACGGCCACCGGGGCGGGGGCAGCGGTGATGGCGGCAGCGGCGGCCTTGGCCACATCTTCCTTCATCACGCGGCCATCGCGGCCCGAACCCTGCACCTGATCGCGCGACAGCCCGGCTTCGGCCATGGCTTTCTTGGCGGCGGGGGCATCTTCCACATCGCGGGCCGCAGCAGGGGCTGCGGCAGCCGGGGCGGGCGCGGCGGCGGCGGGTGCTGCAGCCGGGGCCGCAGCCGCGGTGGCGCCTTCGGCAATGGTCGCCAGCAGCGCGGCGGCGGCAACGGTTTCGCCTTCCTTGGCCAGTATTTCCCCCAGAACGCCCGCGGCGGGCGAGGGAACATCAAGGCTTACCTTGTCGGTTTCCAGTTCGCACAGGATTTCATCCATTGCGACGGCATCACCCGGCTTCTTGAACCAGGTGGCGATGGTCGCCTCGGTAACGCTTTCGCCAAGGGCGGGGACGCGGACTTCAACGGTCATTGGTTCATTTCCCTTCAACGGTCAGCGCTTCGTTCACCAGCGCTTCTTGTTCAAACTTGTGGCGTGAGGCAAGGCCCGTGGCGGGCGAGGCCGAGGCGCTGCGGCCGACATAGCGCGGACGTTTAGCCACGCCCCCGGTCTGCCCAAGCACCCATTCGATATTGGGCTCCATATGCGTCCAGTAGCCCTGGTTCTTCGGTTCTTCCTGGCACCAGATCACTTCGGCATTCGGGAAGCGGCCCAGTTCCGCCGTCAGCGATTTCGCCGGGAACGGATAGAGCTGTTCGGTGCGCAGCAGATAGACATCGTCCAGCCTGCGCGCATCCCGTTCGGCCAGCAGGTCGTAATAGACCTTGCCCGAACACAGCACGACGCGGCGGATTTCGGCATCAGGCTTCAGCGCGGTCTTCGACAGGCCCTGTTGTGCATCATCCCACAGCACGCGGTGGAAGGTCGAACCCGTGGTGAATTCGTGGGCCTTCGACACGCAGAGCGGATGGCGCAGCAGCGATTTCGGCGTCATCAGGATCAGCGGTTTGCGGAAATCTCGGTGCAGCTGGCGGCGCAGGATGTGGAAGTAATTCGCAGGCGTCGAGCAATTCGCCACGATCCAGTTGTCTTGCGCCGAATTCTGCAGGAAGCGTTCCGGCCGGGCCGAGCTGTGTTCCGGCCCCTGCCCTTCAAACCCGTGCGGGAGCAGCACGACAAGACCCGACATGCGCAGCCATTTGCTTTCGCCCGAGTTGATGAACTGGTCGAACATGATCTGCGCGCCATTGGCGAAATCGCCGAACTGGGCTTCCCACAGGGTCAGCGCATTGGGTTCCGACAGCGAATAGCCATATTCAAAGCCCAGAACTGCGTATTCCGACAGCATGGAGTCGATGACTTCATACTTGGCCTGGCCTGGGCGGATATGGTTCAGCGGATAGTAGCGTTCTTCGGTGGTCTGGTCGATCAGGCCCGAATGGCGCTGGCTGAAGGTGCCACGGGTGCAATCCTGGCCTGCCAGACGCACCGGGAACCCTTCAACCTGCAGCGAGCCGAAGGCCAGAGCCTCGGCGGTGGCCCAGTCAAAGCCCTCGCCGGTTTCGAACATTTTCTTCTTGGCGTCGAGCTGGCGCACGACCGTCTTGTGAAGATCGAAGTTCTCGGGCACGCGGGTCAGTGCCGCGCCCACTTCGGCCAGGGTTTCCGGCTTGATGGCGGTATTGCCCGGCGTGTATTCGCGGCCTTCCTTCGACAGGTTCTTCCAGCGACCATCCAGCCAGTCGGCCTTGTTGGGCTTGAATTCGCGGCCTGCCTCGAATTCCTCGTTCAGACGCGCCTGGAAGGCAGCCTTCATATCCTCGATTTCACCTTCGGGGATCAGGCCATCCTTCACCAGCCGCTCGGTGTAAAGCTGCAGGGTGGTCTTGTGCTTCTTGATCCGGTTGTACATGACCGGATTGGTGAACATCGGCTCGTCGCCTTCGTTGTGACCGAAGCGGCGATAGCAGAAGATGTCCAGAACCACGTCCTTGTGGAATTTCTGGCGGAATTCGGTGGCCACGCGGGCGGCATGCACCACGGCCTCGGGGTCATCGCCATTCACATGGAAGATCGGCGCTTCCACCATCAGCGCAATATCCGTCGGATAGGGCGACGTGCGCGAGAAATGCGGCGCGGTGGTAAAGCCGATCTGGTTGTTCACGATGATATGGATGCAGCCACCGGTGCGGTGACCCTTGATGCCCGACAATTGCAGACATTCGGCCACGACACCCTGACCGGCAAAGGCCGCATCGCCATGCAGCAGGATCGGCATCACCGCGGTGCGCGTGTCGGTATCGCCCAGCTGGTCCTGCTTGGCGCGGACCTTGCCCAGCACGACCGGATTCACCGCCTCGAGGTGCGAGGGGTTCGCAGTCAGCGACAGGTGGACGGTGTTGCCGTCAAACGTGCGGTCCGACGAGGCGCCGAGGTGATATTTCACGTCGCCCGAACCATCCACGTCCTCGGGCTTGAAGCTGCCGCCCTGGAATTCGTTGAAGATGGCGCGATAGGGCTTGCCCATCACATTGGCCAACACCGACAGACGGCCCCGGTGCGGCATGCCGATGACGATTTCCTTCACACCCAGATTGCCGCCGCGCTTGATGATCTGTTCCATTGCCGGGATCAGGGCTTCGCCGCCATCCAGACCGAAACGCTTGGTTCCCATGTATTTCACATGCAGGAACTTCTCGAACCCCTCGGCCTCGACCAGCTTGTTCAGAATGGCCTTGCGGCCTTCGCGGGTGAAAGCGATTTCCTTGCCATAGCCCTCGATCCGTTCCTTCAGCCAGCTGGCTTGTTCCGGATCGGAGATGTGCATGTATTGCAGGGCAAAGGTGCCGCAATAGGTGCGGCGCACGATATCCATGATCTGCCGCATCGAAGCGGTTTCCAGACCCAGCACCTTGTCGATGAAGATCGGACGATCCATGTCGGCTTCGGTAAAGCCGTAGGATTTCGGGTCCAGTTCCGGGTGCGGCGTGGTTTCGCGCATCCCCAGCGGATCAATGTCGGCAATCAGGTGACCCCGAATCCGGTAGGCACGGATGATCATCAGCGCGCGGATCGAATCCAGTACAGCGCGCTGCAATTGCGCATCCGACAGGCTCACCCCGGCCTCGGTGGCCTTGGCGGCGATCTTCGCCCCTGCGGCCTTGGCCTCTTTCACCGGGGCCATCGGCCATTCGCCAGTCAGCGCGGCAGTCAGATCGTCGCTGGCCTGCGGCGGCCAGTCGGCCCGGGCCCAGCTGGGGCCTGCGGCGGCGCGCTTGGCGTCCAGCTCGCTGTCGCCCAGGGCCTTGAAGAAGGCTGCCCAGCCCGCATCCACGGAATTGGGATCGGCGGCGTAGCGCGCCTGAAGCTGGTCGATATATTCGGCATTGCCGCCATCCATGAAGGATTGGGCATGCATCGTGGCGTTGGGGGTCTGGTCGGTCATATGATTTGCCTCATGGAGACGTATGGGTCGGGGGCATTACTTGCAGGTCACGACGAGCTTGCGCACGCCCGGCAACTGTTCAGGATGTTCAAGGTCCATATCCTGCGCCGCAGCCACCCCACGCCCGCCACATATGCGCGCGGGCGCAGCTTTCAACTGCGCCTTGTCGGTGGTTGCGGATTTGTAGAACAGGATATCGGGCAGGCCAGCGATCACCACGCCCAGCCCTGCGCCATTGCCGGAATAGGCGACGATGTTTTCGGCAGAGACACCGGTTGCGGCTTCGGCGGCGACCATTGCCGGATCGGGACGCGCAGCCTTTTCCGCACCAGTCTGGACACAGGCCGGAAGGGAAATGGCGGCCAGAAGGGCCAGAGCGTGCAGCTTCATCTTTGTCCCCGTCATGCAGTCACCCCCGGGAAGCTATTCCCCCGGGGGTAACGGAAGGTTACTTGCCAAGCGCTTTCATCACAGCCTCGCCCAGGTGGGCCGGGCTGTCAGCCACGATGATGCCTGCGGATTTCATCGCTTCGATCTTCGATTCCGCATCGCCCTTGCCACCGGCCACGATGGCGCCGGCATGGCCCATGCGACGGCCCTTCGGCGCGGTGCGGCCCGCGATGAAACCGGCGGTCGGCTTCCAGCGGCCGCGCTTCTTCTCGTCGGCCAGGAATTGCGCGGCTTCCTCTTCGGCGCTGCCGCCGATTTCCCCGATCATGATGATCGACTGGGTTTCCGGATCGGCAAGGAACATCTCCAGCACGTCGATATGCTCGGTGCCCTTGATCGGGTCGCCGCCGATACCCACGGCCGACGATTGGCCAAGGCCCAGATCGGAGGTCTGCTTCACCGCCTCATAGGTCAGTGTGCCCGAGCGCGACACCACGCCGACGCTACCGCGCTGGTGGATATGGCCCGGCATGATGCCGATCTTGCAGGCGCCGGGGGTGATGACGCCGGGGCAGTTCGGCCCGATCAGGCGCGATTTGCTGCCTTCCAGCGCGCGCTTCACCTTCATCATGTCCAGCACCGGGATGCCTTCGGTGATGCAGACGATCAGTTCCATCTCGGCGTCGATCGCCTCGAGGATCGAGTCGGCGGCGAAGGGCGGCGGCACATAAATCGCGGTCGCATTGGCGCCGGTTACGTGGCGCGCTTCATGCACCGAATTGAACACCGGCAGGCCCAGATGCTCCGTGCCACCCTTGCCGGGGGTCACGCCGCCGACCATCTTGGTGCCATAGGCAATCGCCTGTTCCGAGTGGAAAGTGCCCTGCGAGCCGGTGAAGCCCTGGCAGATCACCTTGGTATTTTCGTTGACGAGAACGGCCATATCAGGCTCCTCTGATTTCTACTGTCGGGCTCTGCCCGTCGTTGATTTTTTCAGGTCCATAGGCACGCCAGTAAGCGTGAACCAAATCATTTAGCGCGGCAAAGCTCAACTTCAGGTCCACGGCGCTTACCCAGAAAACGTGACCAAACGCCCTATTCAGCCTTAGCATAGCGCTCGAGAACGGCGTCAGCTGCAGATGGGTTCCCGCTGCAAGATCAAGGATTAACATCTTGGACTTCTTGTCGAACCTAACGTTGACCACTGCCTCCCAAGGGATCTCGGTGCGCGACAGGCGCAAATCGCGAAGACCTTGAGGCGAAAGCGTAAGCACAAACTTGGGGACTGTGAAAAGTTGCCAGATCAAAACCATCAGGCAAAGGCCGAAGAAGATCATCCCGATCACACCCCAAAACAGCGCGCCAGAACGGAAACTTTCTCCTGGACCTATAACCAGCCACCAAGACACTAGGATAAGCGCCAATGCGCCAGCAAAGAGGAATACCACCTTCAGCCTCGATCTCTCGATGCTGATAACCTGTGTTGTATCGATCTTCGCCGTTTCCATCGTGCTTTTACCATCCGAGTGGCAGAGACGCGCAAAGCACGCCTCTGCAAAAAGCATCAGCCCTTCACCGCCTTCACAATCTTCTGGGCCGCATCGGCGAGGTTGTCGCCCGCGATCACGTTCAGGCCGGAATTGCGGATGATCTCCTTGCCAAGCTCCACATTGGTGCCCTCCAGACGAACGACCAGCGGCACTTTCAGGCCAACCTCTTTCACCGCCGCCAGCACGCCTTCCGCGATCACGTCGCAGCGCATGATGCCGCCGAAGATGTTCACGAGGATGCCTTTGACGTTCGGGTCCGAGGTGATGATCTTGAACGCCTCGGTCACTTTCTCCTTGGTGGCGCCACCGCCCACGTCGAGGAAGTTCGCCGGTTCGGCGCCATAAAGCTTGATGATGTCCATTGTCGCCATGGCAAGGCCCGCGCCGTTCACCATGCAGCCGATTTCACCATCCAGCGCGATGTAGTTCAGATCGAACTTCGACGCGGCCAGTTCCTTCGGGTCTTCTTCGGTTTCGTCGCGCAGGGCGGCGATATCGGCATGGCGATAGATCGCGTTGCCGTCAAACGACACCTTGGCATCCAGAACCTTGATCTGGTTGTCGGGCGTCACGATCAGCGGGTTGATCTCCAGCATCTCCATGTCCTTCTCGACGAAGGCCTTGTAGAGCGTCTTGATCAGCGCCACGCATTGCTTGACCTGCGTGCCTTCCAGGCCGAGCGCGAAAGCCACGCGGCGGCCGTGGTAATCCTGCAGGCCCGCTGCCGGATCAACCGAGAAGCTGATGATCTTTTCCGGGGTGTGGGCCGCCACTTCCTCGATATCCATGCCGCCTTCGGTCGAGACGACAAAGGAAATGCGCGAGGTCTGACGATCCACCAGCAGCGCGAGATAGAGTTCGCGGGCAATGTCGGAACCGGCTTCGATATAGATGCGGTTCACCTGCTTGCCAACCGGCCCGGTCTGGTGGGTGACCAGAGTGCGGCCCAGCATCTGCTTGGCCAGCGTCGCGGCCTCTTCGACCGATTTGGCCAGACGGACACCGCCCTTTTCACCGGCTTCCGGCTCTTTGAACGAACCCTTGCCGCGGCCACCTGCGTGGATCTGTGCCTTGACGACCCAGAGCGGCCCGTCAAGTTCGCCTGCGGCGGTCTTGGCGTCTTCGGCCTTCAGGACCACGCGGCCATCGGACACCGGCGCGCCGTAGCTGCGCAGAAGTGCCTTGGCCTGGTATTCATGGATGTTCATGGATCATGTCCCATCGCTGCTGATTTGCGGCGGGAATGCCACAGAAAACGGCGCTTTCAAAACGCGTTTTGCGGGAACGGGGGGTTTTGGGGCAGAAAAATCGCATTTGTGATCACAGCCTGAAAAAGTGTGATCACAAGAAAGAAACTGCTAACGCAAACAGCGCCCCCGCAGGTCAGCTGCGGCGGGTTGCCACACAAAGCGCCTGCCCCCGCGGCAGGCGGGTCGGGCGAATCTGGACATCAAGCCCGGCCTGCCAGGCAAAGTGATGCACGTCTTCGGCCAACACATGATAGGGCGCGCGGGCGTCATGGGTTACCACCCCGTCAGGCTGGCGCACCGGGGCAAGGGCAGCCTGCGCATCGGGGGCCAGAAAGACGGTGAACAGGAACTTTTCGAACCGCGTTACATGCTGCGCCACCCGGATCAGGCCGCGCCGCAGATGGTTCAGCGGCAGATGGGTGAAAACCGCAAAGCACAGCACATAATCAAAATCGCGCGGCAGGCCCGGCAGGCTGAAATCCGGATCGCCGATCAGCTGCGATCTGGGCAGCCGGGTCCGGTCGCTTTCGGTCAGCTCTGACGCGTATCCCTTCAGGATCAGATCGCGCGACAGATCGGTGCCCCAGTAGTTGCCGGGGTTCAGAAAGGGCACAACACGGCAACCGGTGCGCAGCGGCCCGCAGCCGATATCCAGCAGACGGTGCCGGGGCTGCAGCCCTTCGGCCAGCAGCATCTCCATCTGGATATTGCCCGTCTCTTCCCACCGCCCGCCGATGATCGCGCGGTGATGCCCGCGCGCCAGCGCATCGGGAATGAAATCAGGGGCGTGATAGGGCGAGATATGGCTGGACATGGGGCGGGATTAGCACCCCGCGCCACAAAGCAAAAGGGCGCCGCAAGCGACGCCCCTGCCCCGGTTTCCCGGCGATCAATCAGTTCAGCGACGGATCGATGGTCTTGCAGGCGGCGACAAGGCCCTTCACCGCATCGATCGACTTGTCCATCATCGCCTGTTCTTCGGCATTCAGCTTGATGTCCACGATCCGTTCGATCCCGTCCTTGCCGATGATGGTCGGCACGCCGACATACATCCCGTCCAGACCATAGGCCCCCTTCACATAGGCAGCGCAGGGCAGCAGGCGCTTCTGGTCTTTCAGATAGGCCTCGGCCATTTCGATGGCGCTGGTGGCCGGGGCATAGAAGGCCGAACCGGTTTTCAGCAGGCCAACGATCTCGGCACCGCCATCGCGGGTGCGCTGGACGATGCTGTCCATACGCTCTTGCGTGGTCCAGCCCATCGCCACCAGGTCCGGCAGCGGGATACCGGCCACGGTCGAATAGCGGACCAGCGGCACCATGGTATCGCCATGGCCACCCAGCACAAAGGCGGTGACATCGCGCATGGAGACGTTGAATTCCACCGACAGGAAGTGGCGGAAGCGGGCGGCATCCAGCACGCCAGCCATGCCGACAACCTTGTTGTGCGGCAGGCCCGAGAATTCGCGCAGCGCCCAGACCATCGCATCCAGCGGGTTGGTGATGCAGATGACAAAGGCGTTCGGCGCGTGCTGCTTGATGCCTTCGCCGACCGATTTCATGACCTTCAGGTTGATGCCCAGCAGATCATCGCGGCTCATGCCCGGCTTGCGCGGTACGCCTGCGGTCACGATGCAGACATCGGCGCCTGCGATATCGGCATAGTCATTGGTGCCTTTCAGCACAGCGTCAAACCCTTCGACGGGGCCACATTGCGCCAGATCCAGCGCCTTGCCCTGCGGGGTGCCTTCAGCGATGTCGAAAACTACGATGTCGCCAAGTTCCTTGGTGGCTGCAAGATGGGCGAGGGTGCCGCCGATCTGGCCTGCGCCAATCAGTGCGATCTTGGGTCGTGCCATGATTCCGTCTCCGGCTGGGATTGTATACGGTGGTATGCATAGAGCCCCGCGCCGAGTCTCGCAAGGCTGCCGCGATGCGGCATGACAGGCCCTGCTGGTTCGCGCAAGTTGTTTGCGCTAAACCCGGCGCAATTCGACATAAAGGGGCGGATATGCAGGATTGGGCCTTCTGGGCCATTGCGGGGCTGGCATCGGCGCTGGTTGGCCTTGGCAAGGGCGGCGTACCGGTCGTGGCGATGCTGAGTGTGCCGCTGATGGCGTTGGTCATGTCGCCGGTCATGGCAGCCGGGCTGCTGCTGCCGATCTACATCGTCTCGGACATGTTCGGGCTTTACGCCTATCGCGGCGCGTTCAACCGTCGCCTGCTGATCATCCTTGTGCCTGCCACGGCGATCGGGGTCGCCCTTGGATGGGCCACGGCACATCTGGTGCCGGAAAAGACGGTGGGGGCTGTGGTCGGGGGCATCGGGGCAGTGTTTGCCGCCAATCTGTTGCTACGCCCGCAGACATCAGAGGGCATTGCGCATCCGGGCCGGGTGGTGCCAGGGTTGTTCTGGGGCACGCTGACCGGTTTCACCAGCTTTGTCAGCCATGCCGGGGCGCCGCCCTATCAGGTTTACACCCTGCCGCTGCGCCTGCCCAAAGAGGTCTATGCCGGGACCTCCACGATCCTCTTCGCCTGGGTAAACCTGATCAAGCTGCCGCCATACTGGGCGCTTGGCCAAGTGAACATGGGCAACCTGAAGGTCACGCTGATCCTGATGATCCCGGCCATTCTGGCGGTTTTCGTCGGCGTCCGTCTGGTGCGCAAGCTGCCAGAGGCGCTGTTCTTCCGGCTGGTCACCTGGGCGCTGCTGGCGCTCTCGGTCAAGCTGGTCTGGGACGGCATCGTCTGACGGATCAGGCCGGATCGCCCTTGGCCGGGGCCGGTTCCAGCAAGGCCTGATAGCCCTGGCCCGACGCCAGCAGGCAGGACATGCCGTCGGGCATGGTCACCATGATGGTCCAGCTGCCCGTGGCTGAGGCGTAAAGCTCCATCACAGCCTGTGGTCCGGCAAGACCAATGGCCTGACGGCTTTCTTCATATTTCTCGGCCAGGGTCACCATCACCTGGTCGCGCGGGGCGCATTGCGCGGCATGGCCCGCATGGGTGGCGAGAATCACGCCCGCGAACCCGAGCGAGAGGGCGAAGAGGGTCTGTTGCATCATCATCGGTCAGCCTTCCTGTCTGGGGCGCCGTGGCGCGGTGGTCGATGGGAAAAGGCTGCGCCTGATGCAATGAAAATTCCTTAACGGCTCGGGCGTTCGCGCGCTGTTCCCCATCGAATTGACCCGACTTGCTGCGATGCGGCATTTTTGATCTTGCCGAATATGCCAAAGATGTGGTCATTGGCGAAAGAATCTTGCCCGAAGGATCGCACCATGCCCGCACGTCCCTATCGTTCCGTTCTGTACATCCCGGGTTCCAAGGAACGGGCGCTGGAAAAGGCGACCGGCCTGGCCGCCGATGCGATCATCTTCGATCTGGAAGATGCCGTGGCCCCTGACGAAAAGCCCGCAGCGCGCAAACTGTTGGCACAGGTGCTGACCGACTGGGATTTCGGCCGCCGGGCGCGCATCGTTCGGATCAACGGTTTTGATACGGAATGGGGCCGCGCCGATGCTGCCGCGATGGACGAGGCGATTGCCCGTGGCGCCCGGATCGACGCGATCCTGATCCCCAAGGTCAACCGTGCCGCCGATCTGGATGCCGTGGCCGAGGCGGTGCCGGGTGCCGATCTCTGGGCGATGATGGAAACCTGCGCCGGCATGCTGAACGCCGCCGAAATCGCCGCGCACCCGCGCCTGAAAGGCATGGTCATGGGCACCAATGATCTGGCCAAGGAGCTGAACAGCCGGTTCCGCCCTGACCGCCTGCCGATGCAGGCCGGGCTTGGGCTGTGCCTCCTGGCGGCCCGGGCGCATGGTCTGGTGATCGTCGATGGTGTGTACAATGCCTTCAAGGATGACGAAGGCCTGCGCGCCGAATGCGAACAGGGCCGCGACATGGGCTTTGATGGCAAGACCCTGATCCATCCGGCCCAGTTGGAGATTGCGAATACCGCTTTCGCCCCTTCCGAGGCCGAAATCGACCTGGCCCGCCGCCAGATTGCCGCCTTCAATGATACGACGGCCAAGGGTGGCGGCGTTGCTGTTGTGGACGGGAAAATTGTCGAAAACCTGCATATCGTCACCGCGCAGGCCACCTTGGCCAAGGCACAGGCGATTGCGGCCATGGCAGATTGATGGTTATGTGAACCAGTTTTACATAACTGGAGCCAGCTCATGACCCTGCTCGCCCTCGGCCTTATCCTCTGGATCGTGCCGCATTACATCAAACGCCTTGCGCCGGGATTGCGTGACGGCTGGGGAAACCCGGGCAAGGGGGCCATTGCATTGGCCATTCTGGCCGGGATGGTGCTGATGGTCATCGGCTATCGCAGCGCCGAATTCGTGCCCGTTTATGCCCCCCTGCCCGGCATGGGACATGCCAATAACACCCTGATGTTGGTGGCGCTGTTCCTGTATGGCGTCGGCGGCACCAAAGGCACGCTTTACCCAAGAATGCGGCACCCGATGCTGTGGGGCACAGTGGTCTGGGCATTCGCCCATCTACTTGTGAATGGCGACCTTGCCTCGATCCTGCTGTTCGGTGGCCTGGGGCTTTGGGCGCTTGGCCAGATGGCGCTGGTCAACCGCACCCCCTGGACCGCGCCCACCAATGGCCGTGGCCTCAAGGGCGATGCGATGAACCTGGCCGGGACGCTGGTGCTTTACGGGATTGTCGCGATGGTTCACCTCTGGCTGGGACATCCGGTGTTCGAGGGAACCTATTACTGATGCAGCTTTACCGCTTTCTGTCCGACGACGACACTTCGGCCTTCTGCCACAAGGTCACTGCCGCCCTGAACAAGGGCTGGGCCCTGCATGGCAGCCCGACCTATGCCTTTGATGCCACCAAGGGCGTCATGCGTTGCGGTCAGGCCGTGGTGAAAGAGGTGCCCGGCACCTACACCCCCGATCTGAAACTGGGCGAACAGTAATGCCCGCCCGGGCCGGGCCTTGCCCCGGCCCACCCTACAGGAGTTGACAGTCCATGAAGACCAATCCCGGCCGCTTCTTTGAAGATTATCGCATTGGCGACGTGATCCGCCATGCCGTGCCGCGCACTGTCAAGATGGGCGAACGGGCCATGTATCACGCGCTTTATCCGGCGCGTCATGCGCTATACTCCTCCGACGCCTTCGCGCAATCCTGTGGCCTGCCCTTCAGCCCGCTGGATGACCTGATTGCCTTTCACGTCGTGTTTGGCAAAACCGTGCCCGATGTCAGCCTGAACGCGGTGGCGAACCTTGGCTATGCCGAAGGGCGCTGGCTGCAACCGGTCTGGCCCGGCGATACACTGCGGTCGGAATCCACCGTGATCGGCCTGAAGGAAAATTCCAACGGCAAGTCGGGCAATGTCTATGTGCGCACCATCGGCCTGAACCAGCATGACGAACCGGTGCTGGAATATGTCCGCTGGGTTATGGTGCGCAAGAATGACCCCGCAGCTCCCGCCCCCGCGCCGATAGTTCCGGAATTGAAGACATCAGTCCCTGCCAGTGATCTTGTGATCCCCAAAGGTCTGGATTTCACGAATTACGATTTCACTCTGGCCGGCGAGCCGCATCGCTGGGGCGATTACGCGATCGGCGAAAGGATCGACCATGTCGATGGGGTGACCATCGAAGAGGCCGAACACATGATCGCCACCCGCCTGTGGCAGAACACCGCCAAGGTCCATTTCGACGCCACCTTCCGCGAGGATGGCAAGCGGCTGATCTATGGCGGCCATGTCATCAGTATGGCGCGGGCTTTGTCCTTCAACGGGCTTGCCAATGCGCAGATGATTGTCGCGCTGAACGGTGGCGCCCATGCCAATCCCTGCTTTGCCGGCGATACGATCAAGGCCTGGTCCGAGGTGCTGGATCGTGCCGACACCCCGGCCCCCGGCGTTGGCGCGCTGCGCTTGCGGCTGGTGGCGGTAAAGCAGGGAGCAAAACCCTTTGCGCTTAAGGGCGAAGACGGCAAGTATCTGCCCGAAACCCTGCTTGATCTGGATTACTGGGCCCTGATTCCAAAATGATGCGCATCGCACTCCTTGCCTCGCTGCTTGCCTCGCCCGTCCTTGCCGATGACGAGGCGCAGTCCAATTTCGTCGCCGATAATCTGGTGGCGATCTTCTACCACGAACTGGGCCATGCCCTGATCGACCAGCTGGAACTTCCTGTGCTGGGCAAGGAAGAGGACGCCGCCGATATCCTGTCGGTCTTGCTGATCGACGAAGTATGGGAGCCGCAGATCGCCCAGGAAATCGTGGCGAATACCGCGATGGCCTATGCGATTTCGGCCGCGGCCAGTGCCGAGGAAGACCCCGGGTTCTGGGACGTGCATGGCCATGACATGCAGCGCTATTTCACGTCGGTCTGCCTGTTTTACGGTGCCGATCCCGACAACCGCGAGCAATTTGCCATTGCCGCCGAACTGCCGGTGGAACGCGCGGCCGGATGCCCGGAGGAACGGCAACTGGCCGAAGACAGCTGGTGGGTCTATCTGCAAGACCTTTCAGATCAGGCCCCCGGCACTGCGCTTAAGCTTGATGCCGCCGAGGATGAATTCACAGCGACCGTCATCGCTGAAGAGATCCGCGAACTGAACGAACGGTTCGATCTGCCGCAGGCGATCGAGGTGGATATCGAAGCGTGCGACCAGATCAATGCCTTCTACATCCCCGATGAGTCCCGCATCGTGATGTGCAGCGAGTTCACCAATTACCTGTGGGAGGTGGCAGAGGCCGCCGAACTGTGATCACGCGCCAAAAAAACGTGATCACAAAACCGAAAAATCCGAAGCTGATAGCGGAAACGATGTGAATTTCACACCATTGCGGGCGTGACTTGCGGAAAAAAACCGCTATTGAAAAGCCAGATATCCTGCCAACGCGCGACGCTTTCGCCGCGCCAAGCGACAGAGGGACACCATGGCCGAAGCAAAGCGGGTTGAACGCCCCCTTTCCCCCCATCTGCAGATCTACCGCCCGCAACTGACCTCCATCACCTCGATCCTGACACGGATCACCGGCAACGGGCTGATCGTCGGCACCTTGCTGGCGGTCTGGTGGCTGCTTTCGGCGGCGGTGGGGCCTGAGTATTTCGCCCTCGCCAATGGCGTCGCGACCTCGTGGTTTGGCGATCTGGTGTTTTTCCTTTCGGCCTGGGCGCTGTGGTATCACTATCTCGCCGGGTTGCGTCACCTGTACTATGACGCAGGCAAGGGGCTGGATATTCCCACCGCCGAAAAACTGGGCTGGGCCTGCATCATCGGTTCGGTCGTGCTGACCGTCCTCACCGCCATCATCGTCTGAGGGGGCACATCATGCGTTACCTGACCGCCCGCAAACGCGCCGAGGGCAAGGGCGCCTCTGGCACCGGCACCGAACACCACTGGTTCATGACCGTTTCGGCCGTGGGTTTGGCTTTCATGATCCCGGTCTGGGTCTATATTTTCGGCTCCGCGCTTGGGCAGGGCCATGCCGAGGTTGTGGCGACCTTCGCCCGCCCCTTCCCGGCCATCCTGACGGGCCTCGTGCTCTTTGTCGGCATGCGCCACTTCGCCAAGGGCGCGCAGATGATGATCGAGGATTACGCCCGTGGCAGCGCCAAGAAGGGCCTGATCATGTTGGCGATTTCGATTTCCTATGCCGTGATCGCCGTGGGCTTCTACGCCCTCGCCAAGATCGCGCTCTGAGAGGCTGACCGATGACCACCGCTTATCCTTACGAAGTTCACGACTATGATGTCGTCGTGGTCGGCGCCGGTGGCGCGGGCCTGCGCGCCACGCTGGGGATGGCCGAGCAAGGCCTGCGCACCGCTTGCGTGACCAAGGTCTTCCCGACCCGCTCGCACACTGTGGCGGCGCAGGGCGGCATCGCGGCCAGCCTTGCGAACATGGGCCCCGACAACTGGCAGTGGCACATGTATGACACTGTGAAAGGCTCTGACTGGCTGGGCGACACCGACGCGATGGAATATCTCGCGCGCGAGGCCCCCGCTGCGGTCTATGAGCTGGAACATTACGGCGTGCCGTTTTCGCGCACCGAAGAGGGCAAGATCTATCAACGCCCCTTTGGTGGTCATACGACCGAGTTCGGCGAAGGCCCGCCGGTGCAGCGCACCTGCGCCGCCGCCGACCGCACCGGCCACGCCATTCTGCACACGCTCTATGGCCAAAGCCTCAAGAACAACGCGGAATTCTACATCGAATATTTCGCGCTGGACCTGATCATCACCGACGGCCGCTGCACCGGCGTGGTGGCGTGGAAGCTGGATGACGGCACGATCCACGTCTTCAATGCCAAGATGACCGTGCTGGCGACCGGCGGCTATGGCCGTGCCTATTTCAGCGCGACCTCGGCCCATACCTGCACCGGCGACGGTGGCGGCATGGTGGCCCGTGCGGGCCTGCCGCTGCAAGACATGGAATTCGTGCAATTCCACCCGACCGGCATCTATGGCTCGGGCTGTCTCATCACCGAAGGCGCGCGTGGCGAGGGTGGCTACCTCACCAACTCCAAGGGCGAGCGCTTCATGGAGCGTTACGCGCCCCATTACAAAGACCTCGCGCCACGCGATTATGTGTCCCGCTGCATGACCATGGAAATCCGCGAGGGCCGTGGCGTGGGCGAGCATGGCGATCACATCCACCTGCACCTCAACCACCTGCCGCGCGAGACGCTGGAACTGCGTCTGCCCGGCATCTCGGAATCCGCGCGGATTTTTGCGGGCGTTGACCTGCACAAGGAGCCGATCCCGGTTCTGCCGACCGTGCATTACAACATGGGCGGTATTCCCACCAACTATTGGGGCGAAGTGCTGAACCCCACGGCCGAGAGCCCCGACGCCATCTTCCCCGGCCTGATGGCGGTGGGCGAGGCGGGCTGTGCGAGCGTGCATGGCGCGAACCGTCTGGGCTCCAACTCGCTGATCGACCTCGTGGTGTTCGGCCGTGCGGCGGCCATCCGCGCCGGCGAGATCGTCAACCCGAAAGAGCGCAGCACCCCGGTGAACAAAGCCGAGGTGGACCGTGCGCTTGGCCGGTTTGACGCGCTGCGCCATGCCAATGGCGCCATCCCCACCGCCGACCTGCGGTTGGAAATGCAGAAAACCATGCAATCCGATGCCGCCGTGTTCCGCACCGAAAAAACCCTCGCCGAGGGTGAGGTGAAGATGACGGCGATCGCGGGGAAGATGGGCGATATCAAGGTCACCGACCGCAGCCTCGTGTGGAACAGCGATCTGATGGAAACGCTGGAACTCACGAACCTCATGCCCAATGCGCTGGCCACCATCTATGGCGCGCATGCCCGTACCGAAAGCCGTGGCGCCCATGCGCATGAGGATTTCCCGAACCGCGACGACGTGAACTGGCGCAAGCACAGCCTCGCGCATGTCGATGGGGCGAAGGTCACGCTCAGCTACCGCGCCGTGCATGTCGATCCGCTGACGCCGGAATCCGACGGGGGCATCAGCCTCAAGAAGATCGCCCCGGCCGAGCGCAAGTTCTGATCATGCTGCGCACCGCCGCCCTTTGCTTTCATGCGGCTGCCCTGGCCCTGCGCCGGGGATCGGTGGCTGGTCGGCGGCTAGCCGCCCGGCAAGGGGCGCTTGGTCGGCAGGGTTTCGCAGGCGTGATCGGCGCCCCCCTCTGCATGGTCCTTCGCGCCGGTTATGCTGGCGCGAAACCCCTTGTCAGTTGAGGTCTCCGATGCGCGCTGTTCCGCTCCTTTCTGCCCTGGCCCTGCTGGCCGCCTGCACCGGCTCTGGCCGGCCTGTTGGCGACAGCGTGAATGAACGGCTGGCCCGTACGGTCGTGACGCCCGTGCTGCAAAACTACATGCCGACCCCGCAAGCCCAGGCCGCCACCGATTGCGTGATCGGCCAGGCGACACCGATGGAGCTGCACAATCTGGCCAAGGATTTCGGCGTCCGCGCCGGAACGCTGACGGTTCAGAACGTGGCCACCATCCTGCGCCGCCCTGCCACCGCCGAATGCCTTCGGGCACGCGGCATTGGCCCGATCGCCGGATGATGCCGATGCGCGCCGCCCTTGCCATGTTTGCCCTGCTAGCGGCCTGCGGACCCGTTTCGCGCGAAGCGGCCGAGCGGAACTGTCTAGCGCAGGCCAAGGCAGCCACCGGCCCCCATGGCGAGGTGGCCATCGGGGCCTCCAGCAATGGCGGGCTTTCCACCCGGCTGGAACTTGACATCTCGACCGACGCCCTTGCCGGGCGCGACCCTGCGCAGGTCTATGATGCCTGCGTTTACCGACAATCCGGGCAGCTTCCCAGCCGCCCGCTTTACTCCCGCCCTGATTGGAGGCCCTAGCCAATGGTCCAGTTCACCCTGCCAAAGAACTCCAAGGTCCGCACCGGCAAGACATGGCCGAAGCCGGACGGCAAGAATGTTCGCAAATTCCAGATCTATCGCTGGAACCCCGATGATGGCGAAAACCCGCGGGTCGATACCTATTTCATCGACATGGACAAATGCGGGCCGATGGTTCTGGACGCGCTTATCAAGATCAAGAACGAGATCGACCCGACGCTGACCTTCCGCCGGTCCTGCCGCGAAGGCATCTGCGGCAGCTGCGCCATGAATATCGACGGGATCAATACGCTGGCCTGTATCTATGGGCTGGACGAGATCAAGGGCGATGTGAAGATCTACCCGCTGCCGCATATGCCGGTCATCAAGGATCTGATCCCCGACCTGACCCATTTCTATGCCCAGCATGCCAGCATCATGCCCTGGCTGGAAACCAAGACAAATACCCCGGCCAAGGAATGGCGCCAGTCGATCGAGGACCGCAAGAAACTCGATGGTCTTTATGAATGCGTGATGTGCGCCAGCTGTTCCACCTCCTGCCCGTCCTACTGGTGGAATGGCGACAAATACCTTGGCCCCGCCGCGCTGCTGCATGCCTATCGCTGGATCATCGATAGCCGCGACGAGGCCACGGGCGAACGTCTGGACAATCTGGAAGACCCGTTCAAACTCTATCGCTGCCATACGATCATGAACTGCGCCAAGACCTGTCCCAAGGGCCTGAACCCGGCCAAGGCGATTGCAGAAATCAAGAAGATGATGGTCGAACGCGCCGTTTGATCCAGTCTGCGCTCCTGTTCCAAAGCCCCGGCCATCCCGCCGGGGCTTTCCCGTTCATGGAAAACCCCGCCTCATGCTCCTGCTGATCCCCCTGCTTGCGCTGGCCACCCTAGGCTATCTCTGGTTCACCCGGCGTGGCTCGACCCTGACCCGCCACTGCCGTTGGCGCGAAAGCCGGTCGCGGAGCACTTGGCGCTGTGCCACATGCGGGTCGGAAACGCCAGCCACGGGGCGCCGCCCCAAACACTGCCTGCGCCCCTCTTACCTTGGTTCAAATATCCCGAGTTGAATGGCCCGCAGGGCCAGAGGGGCAACGCCCCTGCTTGACCCGGCGTATCATCCGGCACAGGCTCGGGTCAATTCAGACCGGAGCCTGTGCCGTGAAACCTTCCCATCCCGACCATGCCGCGCCTCCCGATGCCAACGCGCGCAAAGCCCTGGCCCCGGTGATCTGCTACCCCGTCGAAACCCTGCCCCGGCCTGATCTGGCCACCTATCGTGCGGCCCGTGCGGGCTGGACCCGGACGACCACGGTGCTGGTGCCCCCACGACATGCCCGCTGCTTCACGGTGCCCGCCGGGCATTTCTTCCGCATCACCAGCGTGGACGGGCCGCAAGTCGGTGATCTAAACCTGTGGAATGCCAACAATCTGGCCGAACGCTTCTATTCCGGCAAGACCCGCGCCCTGCACGGCACGCACCTGTCCAGTGGCGACCGGATGTGGACCAGCCATCCGCATTTGCGCCCCATGGCCACCATCACCGATGACACGCTGGATTGGTACGGGTTCGATGCCTTCGGTGGCGCGGTGCATGACGTGATCGGCACGCGCTGCGATCCCTATACCCACAACCTGCTAAGCCATGGTGGCCAGTATCATCATTGTTGCCATTCCAACCTGACCCGTGCGCTCGCCCATGAACGCGGGCTGAGCCTGCCCGAGGCTGAAACGCATGTGCATGATGTGCTGAATGTCTTCATGTGTACCGGTTTCACCCGCGATACCGGGCAATATTTCATGAAGGCCAGCCCGGTTCGGCCCGGCGACTATCTGGAGTTCTTTGCCGAAATCGATCTGCTGGGGGCGCTGTCGGCCTGCCCCGGTGGCGATTGTTCATCAGAGCATTCTTCCGATGCGGCGGCCTGCTATCCGCTGCAGATCGAGGTTTTTGCGCCTGTGGCCCCGCCGCAAGGCTGGATGTCCCCGGCACCAAACGGCTATGACCGCAGCCATGGCCTGTGACATCCGCCCTCCGGCAAAGTGTCAGCAGTAGCGTTCGATCCCCAGAAGCTGATGGTCGCCATAACGATCCCCCGCAGCAAAACCGGGGGGCAGGATATGGTCGATCTCGGCCCGGTCTGTGGCAGTCAGCTCCGGCATCGGCACCCATTGCCGCAATCGGCCTGCCGCGCGGGTGCCAGGGATCGGCACGACATGATCGCCTGTCCCCCTGACCCAGGCCAGTGCAGTGGCCGGCACGGTCCAGCCCCGTGCTGCGCACCACCTGCGGAAAGCATCAATCCGCGTCAGGTTCCGGCTGAAATTCGGCTCGGTGAAACGCGGGTTCTGGCTGCGAAAACCGTCTTGCACCTGATCCAGTCGCAGCGGCGCATCGCCCAACATGCCGCGCGCCAGCGGTGAAAACGCCACAAAGGTCACCCCCAACCGCGCACATTCCTGCAGCAGCCCAAGCTCCGGCTGTCGGGTCCAGAGCGAGTATTCATTCTGCACCGCAAGGGGCGGATGGATCGCATAGGCCTGCCGCAGGGTTTCAGGCGCGATTTCCGACAGGCCATAGCCCCCGATCTTGCCCTGCACCTCCAACCTCTGCAGCGTGTCGATCACCTCGGCCAGATCGGTCCCCGCGTCGCGGCGGTGCAGGTAGAACAGATCGACCCGCTCGACCTGCAGACGGCGCAGGCTGGCCTCCAGCTCGGTCTGCAAATGCGCGGCGCTGTTGTCGATCCGCCGTGGCGGGCCGTTGACGATTGCAGCCTTGGTGGCAAGAACCACCCCATGCGGGCGGCGTGTGGCCAGCCATTCGCCAATCACGGTTTCACTGATGCCCATGCCGTAGATATTTGCAGTATCGACGAAGGTGATGTCTGCCTCCCACATGGCATCAAGGCAGGACAGGCTTTCCTGACGATCGGTCGGACCGAAAATGCCACCGAAAGACATGGCACCAAACCCGAGGCCCGAGATGATCGGACCCCGGGTTCCAAGCGATAATTTCTGCATTGCAGCATCCTTCCATCTGGGGGGATGCCATCCAACGCCCGCGAATCGCCTGGGTCAAGCCCTGATGTCAGGCAAAGGCCGCACGCAGCGCGATTTCCACCATATCGCCGAAACTGCGCTCGCGCTGATCGGACGGCAGGGCTTCATGGGTCAGCAAATGGTCAGAGATGGTCAGCACCGCCAAGGCCCGGCGCCCATAACGGGCAGCAAGGGTGTAGAGTTCTGCCGCTTCCATCTCGACGCACAGCACACCATGGCGTTGCATCTGTTCACCCAGATCCGGGCGTTCATCATAGAATGTATCCGACGAGAAGATCGGCCCGGCGTGAATGCCGATACCCCGGCCCTGCCCTGCCTCCCATGCGGCCTTGAGCAGGCCGAAATCGGCGGTCGGCGCATAGGTCAGGTCGCGAAAGATGGTGCGGGACGGGCTGCCTGCCGTCCATGCCGACATGGCCAGCACAACATCCCGCACCTTCACCTGCGGCTGCATGCCGCCTGCGCTGCCAATGCGGATCAGGGTCTGCGCGCCATAATCGCGGATCAGCTCGTTCACATAGATCGACAGCGACGGCATGCCCATACCGGTGCCGTGGATGGTGACCCGGTGGCCATTCCAGGTTCCGGTATAGGCCAGCATACCGCGAACTTCATTCACCAGAACCGCGTCCTTCAGAAAGGTCTGCGCGGCCCATCTGGCCCGATAGGGATCACCGGGCAAAAGCACCGTTTCGGCGATCTCGCCCGGTTTCGCCCCGATATGCACTGTCATGCTGCCACCTCTTCATCACCTGATCCCTCAGGCTATACGCAAAGAGGCGCGGGCGAAAAGCCCCTAGCTGCGCCCTTCGGACAGGGCCGCATAATCGGCGGCGTTGGGGCAGAAGCCAGCCTGGGCCGGGCTTGCCGCATCAGCCTGTTCCAGAACCTGCGAACAGCGCCGCCGTTCCCCGCAATGCCCACAGGTCTGCACCCGGTCCAGCCATGCGCCATGGTCGCGTTTCAGATCTTCGACGGTCAGGCCGAAAATGGCCGCCATCCTGGCCATGCGGGCGGTGGTATCGGCGGGCATGCGCACGAAATCTTCGATCTGCGCGCGGTTCAGGCCGATATCTGTCAGGTCGCGTTCTGTCAGGGCTTCGATTTCGGTCAGGCTGCGCCATTTGGCGAAAAGGGTCTGCAGGCGTTCGCGCATCCGTGGCCTCCAAGGTTGAACTTGCAACCAACATAGCCGCAAGCGCAGCCCTGCGATTTGACGCAGGTCAACCCGGCCTTCACCGCCTGTCAGGATCAGCTTGCCAGATGGCGCAGCCCCTGTGTCACATCGGTGCGTACCGCCAGACGCAACGCCGGTTCATCCCCGGCCCGCAGCGCGGCAAGGATCATGCGGTGATGCTGCGGCGGTTCATTCCGGCGCAGCCGGGCATAAAGCGCGCGCATCGTGGGGCCAAGCTGCAGCCAGACTGTTTCCAGCATGGCCAGCATCGCAGGCGCCTGCGCGCGCAGATAGAGGGTGCGATGAAATTCCAGATTGCTGCGGACATAGGCCACGGAATCCTGCCGCGCAACGGCCTCGGCATTGGTGGCGTTGATCGTGGCCAGACGGTCGATCAGCGCGAAATGCGCGCGGGGCAAGGCACGGGCGGCCAGTTCGGGTTCCAGCAGCGCGCGGATCGCGGCAAGTTCCTCGATCCGGTCGGGCGACAGCTCCGGCGTCGCCACCCGCCCCGATGAGGAAAGCGTCAGCGCGCCTTCAGCCACCAGCCGCCGCACCGCCTCGCGCGCGGGGGTCATCGACACCCCGAATTGCTTGCCCAGACCACGCAGCGTCAGCGCCTGCCCGGGCGCCAGTTCGCCATGCATCACCTGCGCCCGCAGGTTACGGTAAAGCCGCTCATGTGCGGCGGCGGTATCACTCGGTCGCGCGTTCTGCATGGCGCAAACGAAGCACCGCTTCGGCAAGATGGTCAAGGGGCCTTTGGTACGATCTGCCTGCACGACCGCAGTTCAGCGGCTGCGTTCATGTTCCATCCGCTGCCGGGCCACTGCCTCATTCCGGTCGGCGCGCTGCTGATCCTTCAACGCCAGATCGACATAATCCATATGCGCCCCGATGGCAGCGCGGGCCGCCGCCCCGTCGCGCGCCTGAATGGCGCTGTTGATGGCGCGGTGCTGATCCAGCAGCATGTCGCGGGTCATGCGGTTGCGAAACATCATCTGCCGATTGTAGAACACGCCCTGTTTCAACAGATCGAACATCGACCGCATCATGTGCAACATGATGACATTATGGCTCGCCTCGATGATCGCCATGTGAAACTGCGCATCCAGCGCGGCCTCGTCGCTGGGATCTCGCTTCTGATGCGCGGCTTCCATCTTCTGAAAGATCGTGCCGATCACCTCCAGATCGGTGTCAGACCCCAGCCGCGCCGCGCGCTCTGCCGCCAGCCCTTCCAGATCGCGGCGGAAATTCAGGTAATCGAACACCGCCTCATCATGGGTGGAAAACAGTTCCACCAGCGCGGGCGAAAAGGCCGAACCCAGCACATCCGCGATGAAGACACCCGAACCCGGGCGGCTGGTCACCAGCCCCTTGCCTTCCAGTGCCTCCAGCGCTTCGCGCAGCGACGGGCGCGACACGCCCAGCCGGTCGGCCAGATCGCGCTCGGCAGGCAGGCGTTCACCGGGGCGCAGCACGCCGCGCAAGATCAGCATCTCGATCTGGCGCGCGACACTTTGCGACAGTTTCTCGGCGGTGACTTTTTCAAATGGCATGATCGCGCGCCCTCCGTGGTCAGAAAATATGACCAGTCAAGTCAAGGCGCAATGCAAAAAGGGGCTGGCACACAGCCAGCCCCCCCGGGATCAGGATATCAATCCGATCAATTCGGACGGATGATGATTTCAACCCGACGATTGGCCTGCTTGCCCTGCGGCGTCAGGTTCGAGGCGATGGGCTGATCTTCGCCCCGACCAAAGGCTGCAATGCGGGCCGGGGCCACGCCGTAAGACATCAGCGCCCCCGCGACAGAACGTGCCCGGCGTTCCGAAAGGTCCTGATTGTAGGCGGCTTCGCCATCACTGTCGGTATGGCCGATCACCTCGATCCGGCTGTTGGGATAACGGGTCAGGTTATTGGCAATGGCCGACAGGTTGCCCTGCGATCCGGGCAGCACGACAGTGCTGTCGGTGGCGAACAGAATGTCCTGACCCATGGTGACATTGATGCTGTTGCCGGTATTCACCACACTGGCGCTGCCGCCAAGTTGCTGGCGCAGTTCCGCCGCCTGCCGATCCAGCGTATTGCCGATGGCACCACCCGCCACGGCACCGACAACCCCCCCCAGCACGGCATTCTTGAATCGGTCATCGCCACTGCCGGACAATGCACCCAGACCCGCTCCGACAACCGCACCGGTCGCCACACCCGCCTTGGTCCGGGCATTGGGGTCGGAATAGGCGTAGGGGTCCTGCACACAGCCCGCCAGCAAGGTGGCACCGGCAAGGCCGATCAGAAGGGGGGATTTGAAGATCATCATCTGCCTCGTTCATGAAGGGCCGCTCTCGGCCTTTGGCAACATGCTACCCTGCAATGCGGCGAAACGGAATTGGCCGCCTGCAGGGTGGCAAAATCCTGCCCATCACGAAGCGGTGACAGCCCCCGTCGTGACATCGGCGCGTGCCGCCTCCCAGGCCAGCATCGCCCGTTTGACCGGCAGTCCCCAATGATAGCCGCCCAGCCCGCCGGATTTGCGCAGGGCCCGGTGGCAGGGGATCAGAAAGCTGACAGGATTGCGCCCGACGGCCGTACCCACCGCCCGCACTGCCCGATCATGCCCGATGGCACTGGCGATGTTGGAATAGGTGGTGACATGGCCTGACGGGATGGCCAGCAACGCTTCCCACACCTTGATCTGGAACGGCGCACCGATCATGTGCAGCCGGGTTTCCGCCCCCCCGAAAATGCCTGCGATCATCGCTGCAATCCCGGCGCGATCCTCGACCAGACGCGCCTCTGGCCAGCGTGCCGCCAGATCGGCAAAGGCCGCCTCAAAGCCGGTCTCGGCAGTGAAAGCCAGCCCGCACAGACCGCGATCCGTGGCCATGGCCAGCACCGGGCCAAAGGGGCTTTCGCCCGTGCCCCAGCGGATCGTCAATCCCGCGGCACCGCGGGCAAAATCACCCGGGCTCATCGCTTCCCATCGCAGGAACAGATCATGCAGCCGCCCGGTGCCCGACAGGCCGGTGGAGAGCGCGGTCTCCAGCAAGGTGAACCTGTCAGACAGCAACCGCCGCGCATAATCCAGCGTCAGATATTGCTGATACCGCTTCGGGCTGACGCCAACCCATTGCGAAAAGACCCGCTGGAAATGCGCCGAACTCATGCCCATCCGTGCAGCAAGACTGTCCAGCGTCAGATCCGGCCCCCCCGCATCAATCTCGGCCAGGGCGCGGGCGATGACCCGGTAATGATAGGCAGGGCTTTCGTCAGACATCAGGGACCCCCTTTTTTGCCAGTTTACGCGGCGAATGCGCCCCCTTGCGACCCGTTTCCTGCGGCTTTTCTTGCACAACAGCCCGGTATTTGGCATGAGCGGCAGCATCATGGCACGCCAGCTCGATTACCACACGATCCATGCGATCTTTACCCGCTTCCGTGCCGCCTGCGCGGAACCGCAAGGCGAGCTGCATCATGTGAACGCCTATACCCTGCTGGTGGCTGTGGCGCTCAGCGCACAGGCCACGGATGCGGGGGTCAACAAGGCCACCCGCCCGCTGTTTGCCCATGTGGACACCCCGCAGAAGATGTTGGAGCTTGGCCTTGACGGGCTGACCGAGGCGATCAAGACCATCGGCCTGTTCCGGCAAAAGGCCAAGAACGTGATCCGCCTGTCGGAGATTCTGGTCGAAACCTATGGCGGCGAAGTGCCCTCCAGCCGGGCGGCGCTGCAATCTTTGCCCGGGGTGGGGCGCAAGACCGCCAATGTCGTGCTGAACATGTGGTGGAATATCCCGGCGCAAGCCGTGGACACCCATATCTTCCGGCTGGGCAATCGCACGGGCATTTGCCCGGGCCGTGATGTCGAAGCCGTGGAACGGGCCATCGAAGACCATATTCCTGCCGAATTCCAGCAACATGCCCATCACTGGATGATTCTGCATGGCCGCTACATCTGCACGGCCAGAAAACCCCGCTGCGCGGATTGTCTGATCCGCGATCTGTGCCCATTCGAGGAAAAAACCGCATGAAGAAGTTTCAGGTTGTCGGCATCGGCAACGCCATGGTCGATGTGCTGGCCCATGCCGACGAGGCGTTTCTGGAGGCCAATGGCATCGGCAAGGGCATCATGCAGCTGATCGACATGGAGCGCGCGGTCACGCTCTATGACCGGATCGGTCCTGCCAAGGAAATCTCGGGCGGATCGGCGGCCAATACCATCGCCGGTGTCGCGGCCCTTGGCGGACGTACGGCCTATGTGGGCAAAGTGAAGGATGATCAGCTGGGCCGCATTTTCGCCCATGACCTGCGGGCGCAAGGCGCCGTGTATGAAACCGCTTTCGCGCCGCAGGACAGCGCACAGGAAACCGGGCGCTGCATCGTTCTGGTCACCCCGGATGGCGAGCGGTCGATGAACACCTATCTCGGCTGGTCGGAATTCCTGTCGCCTGCTGACATCGACGAGGCACAGATGGCGCAGGCGGAATGGATTTATCTGGAAGGCTATCGCTTTGACGGCCCTGAAAGCCATGCGGCCTTTGCCAAGGCAATCCGGGCCTGCAAGGCGGCGGGCGGACGGGCCTCGGTCACGCTGTCCGATCCGTTCTGCGTGGAACGGCATCGCGATGCCTTCCGCAAGATGATCCGCGAGGATATGGACCTGCTGTTTGCCAATCGATCAGAGCTTCTGTCGATGTATCAGACCGAGGATTTCAACGCGGCGCTGACCGCGGCGGCGGCAGATGTGGCCATCGTGGCCTGCACCGAAGGCGAACATGGCGCCCATGTTCTGGCCGAAGGACAGCACTGGCATGTGCCGGCAGTGCCGACACAAATCATTGACGCCACCGGCGCAGGGGATCTGTTCGCGGGGGCCTTCCTTTGGGGCCTGACCCATGGCCACAGCTATGAGGCCGCGGCGCGCATGGGCAATCTGGCGGCATCGGAAATCATCAGCCATATCGGCGCGCGGCCCGAAGCCGACCTCGCGGCACTGTTCCGCCAGCATGGCCTGATCTGACGTCCGCACAGGATCGTTAACGCCGCGTCAATACGATGCGCCGCCCTTGCCGGTTCGGCGCAACCGGACCGGGCACAACCTGATACTCTGGGCGCAGGAATATCCTGCCGCCCGGAGCCTGCCATGCCCGCACCGCCGCGCCTGCCCGCCTTGACTGTTGCACTTGTCACACTTCTGCCTGTGCCCGGACATGCCGAAAGCGCACAAACCTCTGCCTTTGCGCTGACCACCATGGAAACCCTGATCCTTGCCGCGCTGGCCTTGGCGCTGGTGGTGATGATCTGGGTCATCGCCCATGACATCAATCAGCGCGACAAGGAGATGGAGGCCAAGGCCAGCCCCAACGCGCTGGACCTTGTCCAGATGCCGCGGGCCGCCCGCTTCCTGTTGATGGCACTGGCCGGACTGGCCGCATTGGTGGCTTTTGTCGTGCTGATCACCTGCCGCGAAGGCTGTCAGAACTCCAATGGCTTCATCTGGGTGGCGGCGCTGATCCTGATCGGCATTGCGGCCTTCACCGGAATCATGAGCCTGCTCAGCCGCGCCGCCTATCGGATCGGCATGATTGATGGCCGCCACCCTTTCGGCCTGCCGGAAGGATCGATCCGCGCCATTCTGACCATGGCCTTCATCGTGCTGGTCGGAGTTCTGTCGGCCTTTCTGATCACCAGCTACAATGACCGCTCGCCCTTTGCCGCGACATCGCTTCTGCTGGCCGTGGAAACCGACCGTCAGGCCGCGCGAAGCCTTCGCCAGCAGCTGCAAACGCAATTGGGCAGTGATGCCCTTGTCGTGCTGCAAGAGGCTAGGCAGGGCGCGGATACCATCTGGCAGGTGGCCGCCTTTCCCAAGGTGGATAACAGCATGGCCGATGATGTGGCCAAGCAGACGCTGACGATGATTTCAACCATCCTCGCGGCCATGATCGGATTTTACTTCGCAGAACGCAGCGGGGCGGCCAATGCCGGCGATCCCGTCGCGGCGGGCGACAAGGAACGGCGGGCCGTGTTGCGGTCGCTGGTGAACGATGTCGGGCAGATGACCGAACAGCTTCAGCAGCGCCTTCAGGCGCAGACCAGCCGAATGACCACGCTCAGCGCCGATTCCCCAGACCGCAAGGCTGCCGAGACAGAGCGGGAAGGGATGGAAAAGGTGATCGCCGAAAGCGACCCTTTGCTGCAGCGCGCAAAGACCCTGCTGGATGACCCAAAGACCACCCTGCAGCAACTGACCGAACTGATCCGGTCCCTGGAGGCAACCCGCAGCAATTTCGCGGCCTTCAAACCTTGATCCGCCAACCCATATCGCTCAAGGGAAGGCGCAGGTGACTGTGCCGTTCAGCGCAGCGGATTCAGGACTGCATCCTTCATCCGGCAGTCACGGATCACATCCGCCCCGCAACGGCGCGGTGCCAAATCCTTGGTCAGGCACAGGCGCACCTCCTGGATCATGCCGTCAAGGCAGGTGACAGTGATCTGGTCGGGTTTCAGCCCCGGATTTGCCTCAAGAAACGCGCCTTCCACCACCTCGGCCGGAACCTTCAGCCGCTTGTTGATCTGGGGAAACACAGCCGGAATGCGCACCGCCCCAAAGGCCCGCCGCATGGTCCCGTAATAGTCGCGCGCCGACAATCCGCTGCAGCGGCCATGCTTCTTCCATTGATACCAGGCCAACCCGGATGACCCCATGATATCCTCCATCGCCTCGGATTCGCCGCGCGACGGATCCCGCTGCGTGGTGCGGCAATAGCTGGGCCAGCCATCCTCATGTTGTGGCCAGAGCCCATGCAGCGTGAAGGCCAGATCGGCACCCGGCGCACATTCCGGCGCACCACGCCCGTCCCCCTCCAGCGCGCACCAATTGGGCGACCAGCTGAGCGCCATGACATAGTAATCGAAATCCCCCGCCCTCTCGCCCTCGGCACAGGCAGGCCCGCCGATCATCATGGCCAGGGCGACACCAACAATTGCATGCATTTTCTCTTTCCCCGGCTGCAAAACCGCATTATACGAACGGCTGAATTCCCCGAAAACGTGGAAATCGCAGCCGGAAGGTTGCAGCCGTTTTCCCGGCACGGGAGAGGTTTGTAAAGGAGAGATCCGCATGTCGAAACCGCTGATGTCCAAAGCGACCGCCGTGTGGCTGGTGGACAATACGACGCTGAGCTTCCGGCAGATTGCCGATTTCTGCGGCATGCACGAGCTTGAGGTGCAGGGCATCGCCGATGGCGATGTGGCCACCGGCGTCAAGGGTTTTGACCCGATCGCCAACAACCAGCTGGACGCGATCGAAATCGAACGCGGTCAGAAAGACCCGCTGTATCGGCTGAAGCTGAAGTTCAATGCCGCCGCCGTGGGCGAGGAAAAGCGCCGTGGCCCGCGTTACACCCCGCTGTCCAAGCGGCAAGACCGTCCGGCGGCGATCCTGTGGCTGGTGAAGTTCCACCCGGAACTGTCGGATGGGGCCATTGGCAAGCTGGTCGGCACCACCAAACCCACCATCGCATCGATCCGTGAACGCACGCATTGGAACATCCAGAACATCGCCCCCATCGACCCGGTGGCGCTTGGCCTGTGCCGCCAGTCGGAGCTGGATACCGCAGTTCAGGCCGCCGCCCGCAAGAGAGCCGCCGAAGGTGGCGTGATGAGCGATGACGAACGCCGCAAGCTGGTTTCGACCGAACAGTCGCTGGGCATGGATGCCGACGAGGCCCGTGTGCCCGGTGCCCTTGCCGGTCTGGAGGCCTTTACCCGCCGCGACGAGGAAGAAAAGTCTAGCCCGGCAGATTATTCGGATGCCGACAGCTTCTTCAACCTGCCGCATGGCGATGACGACGACGAGGATGACGAGGACAACTGATCCCGTCCCCGAAACCCCGGCCTCGCGCCGGGGTTTTGCTTTGCAGCACAGGGGTTTCCGCGTCGTCAGGCGCGCATCAGCACCCGCGCCTCATGGGCCTTCAGGGTCAATCGGGCTGCGGTAAATCGGGCGCCCCCCTGCCCTGCCAGTTCTGGGAACAGTTTCAGCACTTCGTCCCGCGACGGATCATCCATGCCTTTCAGACTGCGATCACCGGGCTGGAAGCTTTCGCTCCATGCCCCGTCGCCCAGCACGATTTCATGCCGGTCGAACAGGATGTGAAGATAGGTCACCTCCTTCACCTCGGCGGCAATCTCGATCCCCGGCAGGCCCACCAGATGTGCGGCACGCACCAGAACTTCATCAGTGCCGAACATCAGTTCTGCCCGCGCGCCCGTGACCAGCATCCGGTGCTGGCGCGAGACCAGCATGTCCCGTTCGGGCAATCCGGCACCAAGTGCCCCCTGACGGATGCGGACCGGCAACAGCGAGGGATCGGCCAGCAACTCCCCGATCCCCAGCCGCTTGCGCCCGACCCAGCGAATGGTCTGCAGCCCGTTGTCTCGGGTTTGCACCCGGTCCCCCGCAACCAGCCGCTCCACCGCCACTTCGCCCCGATCCGTGACGATCTGCGTCCCAGGCGTGAAACAGGCGATGATCTGTTCAATGTTTGAGAAGGTAAGTGTGCCGGTAACATTGCCCCAGATGTCCAGAAACTGGACAATACCGTTTTCGGGGTTCAACGGATCGCGGATGATCTTCTTGGGGCCCAGCCCGGTCAGATCGAGAACGTCGATATCATCGCCATTCTCGCTGCCGTCGATGGTATCGCCCAAGCCTGCATAGATCGTATCGTTTCCGACGCCGCCCTGCAGGAAATCGTTGCCGGCACCGCCAAACAACACATCGTTGCCGTCGCCGCCATAAAGGCTGTCGTTGCCATTTCCGGCATCAAGCACGTCATTGCCCAGGCCGCCAAACAACTGGTCATTGCCGTCGCCGCCGGTCAGTTGGTCATTGCCATCGCCGCCATAAAGCGTGTCGCGGCCATCGTCGCCGGTCAGGCTGTCATTACCCTGCCCGCCATCGACCAGATCGTCCCCGCTGCCCCCGGCGACCGTATCGTTTCCAGCCCCGCCATAGGCCTGATCGTTGCCCGCATCGCCAGAGACGAAATCTTCTCCATCCCCCCCCAGCACCGTGTCATTGTCATCGCCGCCATAAACACTGTCATTGGAGCCGCGCGCATCGATGTAGTCACTGCCCGCCGCCCCGTAAAAGACGTTGGTGTAAATGTCGCCTGATGTGCCCTGCCAATCAAAGCCGATCAGCGTGTCATTGAAACCCGACCCGATGACCCCGTCCATCCCGGCAAACCGGTCACCCGTGGCATCCCCACCCGAGGCACTACCGGTGGACAGATCAATGGATACCCCGGTCCCAGAGGCGCTGTAGTCGAGGAAGTCCATATCCTCGCCGCCATAAAGCGTGTCGGCCCCGGTGCCGCCCGCCAGCGTATCGTCCCCCAAGCCGCCGAACAGCTGATCGGAACCACCGCCCCCCCAGAGGTAGTTGTTATTGGCGTCACCTGTCAGGGTATCGGCCCCGCTCCCCCCTGCGAGATTTTCGATCCCTGAATAGCTATCGCCACTGGCGTCACCCGAACTGCCTGCGCCGCTTTGCAGCGAAGCATTGATGCCCGAGGTCGAGGTAGAATAGTCGGCAGTGTCGATCCCGGCACCGCCTGACAGAATGTCCGCACCAGACCCGCCGCGCAGGCTGTCATTGCCATCGCCGCCATAGAGTGAATCCGTGCCTGAACCGCCGTCCAGAAAATCGTCGCCCGCGCCCCCCGTCAGCAGGTTATTCAAGGTGTTGCCGATCAGCGTATCGGCAAAGCCTGAACCGGTGACATATTCGATGCCGGTCAGGGTATCGCCCGCTGCATCGCCGCCAGTTCCGCCCCCGGTGGCAAGGTTGACCGTCACGCCAGCTGCCGACGTGCTGTAATCGGCCAGATCGGTGCCGCTGCCACCCGACAGGTAATCGGAACCAACTCCGCCAATCAGCGTGTCGTTGCCGCCATTGCCCAGCAGCCGATCATTGCCCGCCCCGCCAAACAGCGAATCGGCTGAACCTGTTCCGTTCAGGGTGTCATTCCCTGATCCACCGTAAAAATTTGCCACCTGACTTGCCTGCTCTGCCCGGAGTTTGCCCCGGTGCGATCTGCCTCATGATGGCGATTAAGGCGCAAATGTGGCGAAATTAGGTCATATCTGACAAAGCCGGGGCAACTGCGGCACCCCCAATGACCAAGGCCCCGGACCTTGCGATCCGGGGCCTTGGTCTGTCTTGAAATGCTGCAGTCAGTGCAGCTTGGCGCCCACTTCGGCAATGGCCGCATCAATCGACGCTGCCGCAGTTTCGGCCGAGGATTGCTTGGCCAGAACATCCGCCGCTGCAGCAACCGCCACATCCACGGCACGTTCCCGCACCTGACGAATGGCACCGGCTTCGGCCGAGGCGATCCGCTCTTCCGCAGCAGCCAGACGGCGCGCGATCGAGGTTTTCAGGTCCAGCTTGGCCTGGGCTGCAGCAGTTTCCGCTTCAAGCTTGGCAGCCGAAACGATCTGCGCAGCTTGTTCCGCCACTTCCTTCTGCTTGCGCTCATACGAGGCAAGAATGGTCTTGGCCTCTTCGCGCAGGGCGCGGGCCTCTTCCAGTTCCGCCTTGATCTGGGCCGCGCGGGCATCCAGCATCGCGCCGATCTTGCCGGGCACTTTCACCCAGAGCAGGATCATGACGAACAGGATAAAGGCCAGCAACACGATCAGGTTGGTATTGCGCAGCGACAGGAAAGGACCATCCGCCGCAAAGGCCGGGCTTGCCGCAAGGGTCAGGGCAATCAGGATCAGCTTTTGCATGGGCTTAGCCTTTCAGCCGGGCGTTGACCGCCGCAGTCACGCTGCGTGCGTCGGCCTTGCCGCCAAGCGCTGCAACCAGTTCCTTGGCAGTATCTTTGGCCACTTCGGTGACGGCATCCAGCGCACCGGCACGGATTTCGGCGATACGGGCTTCCGACCCTGCCGTCTTTTCGGCAATCTCGGCATCTGCCTGGCTGATTGCGCGGTCCAGATCCGCCTGGATCTCGGCCTTTGCCTCTGCCACGATCCGGGCCGCATCGGCGCGGGCTTTCACCAGCGCCTCGTTATAGGCCTTCTCGGCGGCAACCGCCTTTTGCTTCAGCTCTTCAGCCGCAGCAAGGTCGTTGGTGATGGTGCCAGTGCGTTCGGCCAGAACTGCCCCTATCCGGGGAAGGGCCACGCGCCACAGCACGAGAAAGATCACGACAAGCGCGACCACCAACCAGAAAATCTGGTTGGACCAGGTCGAGATGTCGAGCTGCGGCATACCGCCAGATGCTGCGGCCCCGTGGCCTGCTGCACCCGCTGCCGCGTCATGCGCTTCGGTCGCCATGTCGTTTCCTTACCTTCGTCAAACACTTGGCCGGGTAGGCGCAAGGCCCGCCCGGCCGAAGAAGATCAGACGCGTCAGGATCAGACGGCGAACATCAGCAGCAGGGCGATCAGGAACGAGAAGATGCCCAGAGCTTCGGCGAAGGCGATGCCGACGAAGAGGTTAGCGGTCTGCGACGGAGCAGCCGACGGATTGCGCAGGGCACCAGCCAGGAAGTTGCCGGCGATGTTGCCCACGCCGATACCGGCGCCGCCCAGACCGATGGCAGCCAGACCGGCGCCGATGTATTTGCCCATGAGCGCGAGTTGTGCGACTTCAGCTTCCATTGTTCGTCTCCTTTGGAATTCGGAATTTGGGGTTTGGGGTTCAGACCTTAGTGGTGGGCATCGCCCACCGCGTCCTTCAGATAGACGCAGGTCAGAATGGTGAACACATAGGCCTGAACCACTGCCACCAGCAGTTCCAGACCATAGATGGCCGTCACAGCACCGATCGCGACAGGCGAGATCACGGCCATCGAGGCAAAGCCCGCGAACACCTTCATAACGGCGTGGCCCGCCATCAGGTTGCCCGCAAGACGGATGGAGTGGCTGACCGGGCGCACGAAGTAGGAAATCACTTCGATCACGGCCAGAACCGGGCGCAGCGGCAGCGGGGCAGAAGACACCCAGAACATGGCGAGGAAACCAAGACCCTTGCGGGCCAGCCCCAGCAGCGTCACGAACAGGAACACGATACCTGCCAGCGTCACGGTCACGGCCACATGGCTCGTGGTAGTGAAGCTCATCGGGATCAGGCCCAGCAGGTTCGAGAACAGCACGAAGAGAAACAAGGTCATCACGAAGGGGAAGTATTTCACCCCGTCATGGCCCGCCACATCTTCGACCATCTTGTAGATGAAGCCATAGATCATTTCGCCGACCGACTGGATCCGCGAGGGGATCATGGCCCGACCGCGCGACCCGAACACCATCAGCGCGATGATGACCACGACAGCCGCAGCCATCCAGACGGTGACGTTGGTGATTTCGTACCATTTGATATCGGTGGTGCAATCCGCATGGGCGGCATCGCAGAAGAACCGCTTCACGATGAACTGGTCCATCGGGTGAATGGCAAAACCGGTCTCGGCCACGTCTGTTATCCTTCGGTTCCGGCGGAGCCATCCGCCTTTGTCTGCGCGCTTGCGGCCCGCATCTGGCGTTCCTGCATGTCACGGGCGGTCCCGATGACAGTGCGGATGCCGGCCGCGAAGCCAAACAGGATAAAGACGATCAGCAGGATGGGTTTCGTACCGGCCAGATAATCCAGCCCGTAACCGATGCTTCCCCCGATCATGATGCCCGAGGTCAGCTCCAGTACCATCCGCCAGGCGACTTCGGCCTGCGAAAAATCCTTGCCTGTACCAGCGGGCTCGACCTTTGCCCCCTTCTTCCCTGCCAGCTTCGCCTCAAGCGCACGCAGCCGGTCCGGGTCGGGTTCATTGGCCATGGTTTACGCCCCCTGAACAGTTGGGCGGAACCTACGCAGCAGCACGCGCCGAGTCAAGACGAACGGATGAAGCCAAGGATATGATATAAAACATATTTCCAAATTTCCCTGACGCCCTGTGCGGCATTTCCGGCCCATGCGGCACCCGCCGCCACATTCAACCTTTCGGTTGACGATCCCCGCAGGCCCCGCCAATGCTGCGGCATGTCCCGCGATCCTGACCGGCTTTCCCCGATCTTTGCCGCCCTGGCCGATCCCACGCGCCGGGCCATCCTTGCCATGCTTCTGGAGGATGACATGGCGGTTACAGATGTGGCCGAACCCTTCCAGATGTCCCTGGCAGCGATTTCCAAACACCTGCAGGTGCTGGCCGAGGCCGGGCTTATCAGCCGCGAACGTCGGGGCCGGGTGATCTGGTGCAAGCTGGAACCCGATGCGCTGAAACCTGCCTCGGTCTGGATGCAGGGGTTCGGGCAGTTCGATCCGGTCGATCTGGATGCGCTAGAGCGGTTTCTCGAAACCGAATTGCGCGAAGCCCCAGAGACATATTCAGCCCCTCAATCCGGCGATTGACCGACGCCTGCCTTTGCGACGGGGCGCCCGGACCGCCCGCGACGCAGTCCATGGCAATGCCGCCCGACGAAGGCCCCAGCGGGGCCCGAGAAGGGCGGCTCCCCGTTTCAGGTCTTGAACCAATCGCGATACTGGTCGCGCAGCAGGTTCTTTTGCACCTTGCCCATCGTGTTGCGCGGCAGCGCCTCGACCACCACCGCCGCCTTGGGCTGCTTGAACCGGGCCAGCCGGTCGCGGATCGCCTCCAACGCGGGCCCCGCATCCAGCGCCGCCCCTTTCTGCGCGACCAGAACGGCAAAGACCGCTTCGCCGAAATCCGGATGGGGCAGCCCGATCACCGCGCTTTCCAGCACGCCGGGCGCTTCGTCCAGCAACAGTTCCACCTCTTTCGGGTAGATGTTGAAGCCGCCCGAGATCACCAGATCCTTGGCCCGCCCCACGATCACCACATAGCCATCGGGATCGATCATCCCCAGATCGCCGGTGATGAACCAGCCGTCCTCGCGCAATTCCTCGCGGGTCTTTTCCGGCATCTGCCAATAGCCCTTGAAGACATTGGGCCCGCGCACTTCGATCACACCGACCTCGCCCGGCGCGACCTCCGCCCCATCGGCCATGACGCGCAGCTCCACCCCCGGCAAGGGAAACCCGACCGTGCCCGCGCGCCGCTCGCCCGCATAGGGGTTGGAGGTATTCATGTTGGTTTCGGTCATCCCATAGCGTTCCAGAATGCGGTGGCCGGTGCGGGCCTCGAACTGGTGATGGGTTTCGGACAGCAGCGGGGCTGAACCGGAGATGAACAGCCGCATATGCGCGGCCAGATCGCGGGTGAAGCGGGCATCCTCCAACAGACGGGTGTAGAAGGTGGGCACCCCCATCATGCTTGTGGCGCGCGGCATCAGGCGCAGCACCTGCTCCAGATCGAAGCCGGGCAGGAAGATCATCCTTCCGCCAGTCAGCAGGCTGATGTTTGACGCCACGAACAGGCCATGGGTGTGAAAGATCGGCAGGGCATGCAGCAGCACGTCATCGGATGTGAACTGCCACAGATCGACCAGAACTTCGGCATTCGACAAAAGGTTCCGATGGGTCAGCATCGCGCCTTTTGACCGGCCGGTGGTGCCGGATGTGTACAGGAAAGCCGCCAGATCATCCGGCCCGCAATCCGCCGGGGTAATGCTGTCGGGTAGGCCGGTCGCGGCCTCGCTCAGACTGCCGGTGCCATCGGCATTCAATGTCAACACATTGGCCCCATGGCGCGCTGCCACAGGCGCGAGGGTTTCCCGTTTCGCGGCATCGCACAGAAAGACCTTCGGCGTCGCATTGCCGAGGAAATAGTCAATCTCTTCGGCGGTATAGGCGGTGTTGAGCGGCAGAAAGATGGCCCCAAGCGCGATGGCCGCGCCGTAGACCGCAAGCGCCTCGGGCGATTTGGCAATCTGCACGGCGATGCGGTCCCCCGCCCCCAGCCCCGCCGCGCGCAAGGCATGGGCCTGCCGGGAGACGGTGGCCAGAAAGGCCGCCCCGGTGATTTCGCTGCCATCGGGCAGGATGAGGAAGGCATCTTCGCGGCAGGCAAGCGGCGCGAACAGCGCGTCAAACAGGACATTGGGCATGGGCCATCCTCCGGGCGGTCATGGCGCCTTCCTGCCATGCCGCCCGGCGCGGCTCAAGTCAGTCGAACACGCCGGTCACGCGACCCACCAGCATGAAGGCGCGGGCGGTGCGGGTATCGGCCAGATCGATCAGCTCTGCATCGCTGGCATTCTTTTCGAATTCGGCGAAGGTCTTGTCGAAGGTGCGCAGGAAATGATGTGCGGCATCGCGGAAGATCGGATCTTCGCGCATCCGTCCCGCCGTCAGCGCCAGCGACGACCGATCACGAATCCCGCCCAACCCCGAAATCCCCCGGCCGCGTTCCCCATGGGCAAAACTGCGCCACAGTTCGGGCCGGGCGCGTTCGGGCTTCAGGTCATCCATGTAGATGCCCTCCTGGCTCAGCAGGGTCAGCACATCCTGCGCGGCGCGGATCAACTTTGCCACGGCACGATCTTCCAACGCCATGCGCAACGCGCGGAACCCGTCGCGATCTTCGGCGCTTTCGGGAAATTGCAGGGCACGGATGAAATCGGCCACCGACAGCGGCGCGCGCAAATCTTCGGCAGGCGTGCCAAGCGCCAACGCAGGTTGGTCTTCGGTGACTGCGGGCTTGGCGGGCGCGGCCAGCGCCGCCTTGCGATCTGCCGAAGGCTGGCTGAGCGAGGCATCCCGGCGCGAAGTAAACGTCGCCAGCACGGTTTCCGCCGATTTGGTGGCCCGTTCGATCTCGTTCAGCTTCATTTCCACCGAAGGCTGCACGCCCTGCTGGACATAGGCCGCACGCATCGCCTCGACCGAAGATTGCAGCCGTGTCGCCTCGGCCCGCAACTCCTGCACCGACCGCAGCGTGGTGACGGTGACCCAGATCAGCGCAATGGGCAGAAAGACCATCATCAGTGTCATGACCAGCCCCAGGGCACCGCTGCCCTCGGGTGCCGTGAGCATATAGGCCCCCACCGCCACCAGCCAGATCAGGCTGAGCGCGGCGGCCACGGCTTCGGAGGCCGAAAACCGGCTTCTGGTCGCGCCCGGATCAAGCGGTTCGGTCATTGTCGTCGCTCCCGGTTCAGACGAAACGGATGCTGAGCACTTCGTAGCTGCGCTGCCCGCCCGGCGTATTCACCTCGACACTGTCGCCTTCTTCCTTGCCGATCAGGGCGCGCGCCAGCGGGGATTTGATGTTCAGCATGCCGCGTTCGAGATCGGCCTCGACCTCGCCCACGATCTTGTAGGTCTTTTCTTCCTCGGTATCCTCGTCCACCAGCGTGACCGTGGCACCGAACTTGATGGCCCCTGACAGGCGGGTGGTGTCAATCACCTCGGCCAGCGAGATGATGCTTTCCAGCTCCTTGATGCGGCCTTCGATGAAGCTCTGCTTTTCGCGGGCGGAATGGTATTCGGCGTTTTCCGACAGATCGCCCAGTTCCCGCGCCTCGGCAATGGCCCGGATGATCGCCGGACGCTCCACCGATTTCAGCATCTTCAGTTCATCCTCCAGCGCGGCGAACCCCGCCTGGGTCATCGGAATCTTTTCCATCGGCCTTCTCACCAAAAAGCAAAGTCACGGCCCCGGACAGGGCCATGACTTGTCATGCATTCCCTTCACCTGACCCCAGAGCCCTGACAAATGCAAGGGGGGCACCGCATGGAAACGGCAGATCGCTGCACGGAAGCGTCACCCGGCCCGAAAGAAAATTTCCCGCGCGCCGCAATGCGGCGTTTTGATGTTGCGTCACGATTGACGCGCTGCTTCCCTTGGGGCAGACAAATGCGGATTTTGCACGAGCAATCGGCGCGCGGGGTGCGCCCGGCAGCCAAGGGAGAAACAGGGATGAGCGGGATCGAGCGCGAGAGCATGGATTATGATGTCGTGATCGTCGGCGCGGGGCCTGCGGGCCTTTCGGCGGCCATCCGGCTGAAGCAGCTTGATCCCGATCTGGGTGTTGTGGTGCTAGAAAAGGGTTCCGAAGTCGGCGCCCATATCCTGTCGGGCGCAGTGCTGGATCCTTCGGGGCTGGATGCCCTGCTGCCCGACTGGCGCAGCATGGGTGCCCCGATCAAGACCGAGGTGAAGGAAGACAATTTCTACCTTCTGGGCCCTGCCGGACAGATCCGCATCCCCAACTGGCCGATGCCGCCCCTGATGAACAATCACGGCAATTACATCGTCTCGATGGCGAATGTCTGCCGCTGGATGGCGGGTGTGGCCGAAGGTCTGGGCGTCGAAATCTTCCCCGGCATGTCGGCCAGCCAATTGGTCTATGACGGTAACCGGGTTGCAGGCGTGGTGGCTGGCGAATTCGGACGCGATCCCGAAACCGGCGAACCCGGCCCGAATTACGAACCCGGGATGGAACTGCGCGGCAAATATGTCTTCCTGTCCGAAGGCGTGCGCGGCAGTCTCGCCAAGGAAGTCATCGCAAAATACGACTTGTCGAAAGGCCATTGCCCGCAAAAATTCGGCCTCGGCATGAAGGAAATCTGGGAGATCGACCCGGCCAAGCACCGCGAAGGCACCGTCACCCATACGATGGGCTGGCCGCTGGGCAGCAATGCGGGCGGCGGCAGCTTCATCTATCATCTGGAAAACAATCAGGTCTATGTCGGCTTCGTGGTGCACCTGAACTACGAAAACCCCCACCTGTACCCCTATATGGAATTCCAGCGGTTCAAGCATCATCCGATGGTGGCCGAACTGCTGAAGGGCGGCAAGCGCGTGGCTTATGGTGCCCGCGCGATTTCTGAGGGCGGCTGGCAGTCGATCCCCAAGATGGTCGCGCCGGGCGTGGCACTGCTGGGCTGTTCGGCCGGGCTGGTGAATGTGCCGCGCATCAAGGGCAACCACAATGCCATGCTGTCGGGCAAGGCTGCGGCGGAAGCCGCGTTCGATGCCATCAAGGCGGGCCGCGAGGGCGACGAATTGTCGGCCTATGAAGGCGATGTACGCGGCGGCGCAATCGGCAAGGATCTGAAGAAGGTTCGCAATGTCAAACCGCTGTGGTCGAAATATGGTCTGGTGGCCAGCCTGATGGCAGGCGGGGTCGATATGTGGGCCAATACCTTCGGCATGACGGTTCTGGGCACGCTCCGCCATGGCAAATCCGATGCGGCGGCCACTGGCAAGGCCAAGGATTTCAAGAAGATCGACTATCCCAAGCCCGATGGCAAACTGTCCTTCGACCGGCTGACCAACGTGGCGTTTTCGTTCACCAACCATGACGAAAACCAGCCCGCACACCTGAAGCTGAAAGATGCTGGCGTGCCGATCCGCGTGAACCTGCCCGAGTATGACGAACCGGCGCAGCGCTATTGCCCCGCCGGGGTCTATGAGGTGCTGGGCGAAGGCAAGGATGCCACGTTCCGCATCAATTTCCAGAACTGCGTGCATTGCAAGACCTGCGACATCAAGGACCCGAGCCAGAACATCAACTGGACCACACCGCAGGGGGGCGACGGGCCGAACTACCCCAACATGTAAACTCTGCGCGAGTTTGCGCTGCTGCGGGGCGACCTTCTGGCCGCCCCGCATTGCTTATGGCCCATGGCCGCACTAGGCTTGGCCCATCAGCCGGAGGACCCCATGCGCCTGACCCAGACCGCCATCGCCCTTGCTCTTGCCCTTTTGGCGACAGTGCCGGTCAGGGCCGAAGAGACGGCGGATGCCGGTGCCTATCTGGCCGCGCGGACAGCTGCGATCGAGGCCGATTTTGCTGCTGCCGCCGATTGGCATGCCCGCGCCCTGCGCGCCGATCCCGACAATCTGCAATTGCTGGACGGGGCAATGCGGTCGGAAATGGCGCTTGGGCGGTTTGACCGGGCGCAGGTGCTGGCAGGCAAACTGGCAGCCCTAGGCGAACGCAACCAGATGGCCGCGCTGGCCGAAATGACAGCCGAAGCGGCCAAAGGCGAATTTGCCGCCATGATCAAGGCCCGCGCTGACGGGCGCAGCGTGGCGCAATTGCTGGACAATCTGGTGGGGGCTTGGGCCGAGGCGGGTGATGGCCGCATGTCCGATGCGCTGGCCGCCCTGGACAAGATCGCCGGGGCCAAGGCACCGGAAGCGATCTTTGGGGCCTATCACAAGGCCCTCGCACTGGCGTCGGTTGGCGATTTCGAAGGGGCAGACAGGATTTTCGCCGATCCGGCCAATGCCGGGCTGCTGACGCTGCGCCGCGCCGTTCTGGCCCATCTGCAGGTGCTGAGCCAGCTGGAGCGCGGGCCTGAGGCGCTGGCCCTGCTGGACAAGACCTATCCCAAGGGCGCGGATGCCGGGCTGGACGCGCTGCGCAGTCGACTGGAATCGGGCGAGATGTTGCCCTGGGATGTGGTGACCACGCCGCAGCAAGGCGTGGCCGAGGTGCTTTACACCCTCGCCACCGTGCTGAACGGGCAGGCCGATGACAGCTATACGCTCGTGCATGCCCGGGCCGCGCTGTTCCTGCGGCCGGACCATGTCGAAGCGGCATTGATGGCGGGTGGCTTGCTGAATGCCCAGGGCCAGCATGACCTGGCAGTCGAAACCTATGCGGTGATCCCGCCCACTGCGCCCGAATTCTATATGGCCGAGATCGGACGTGCCGATACGCTGGCCGACAGCGGCAAGCCCGATGCGGCCATCGAGGTGATGCAGGCCTTGTCCAAGGCCTATCCCGGCCTGTTCATCGTGCAGCGCAGCTATGGCGATGCCCTGCGCCGTCAGGAACGGTTCGAAGATGCCACCCGCGCCTATGATGCCGCCATCGCCCTGATCGGAACGCCGCAGGTGCAGGACTGGCCGATCTTTTTCAGCCGGGGCATCTGCCACGAGCGTCAGAAACGCCATGAACAGGCCGAAGCGGACATGCGCAAGGCACTGGAACTCAGCCCCGATCAGCCACAGGTGCTCAATTATCTGGGATACAATTTTCTGGAGTTGAACAAGAACCTCGATGAAGCGCTGGAGATGATCCAGCGCGCCGTCGCCCTTGAACCGGACAGCGGCGCGATCACCGACAGTTTGGCCTGGGCCTATTTCCGTCTGGGTCGCTATGACGATGCCGTGGCACCGATGGAGCGGGCCTCGATGCTCGAACCTGTCGATCCGGTGGTGACAGACCACCTGGGCGATGTCTATTGGGCCGTCGGGCGCAAACTGGAGGCGCGGTTCCAGTGGCGCCGTGCGCTGTCTTTCTCGCCCGAGGAAAAAGAGGCCGAACGGATCCGGCGCAAGCTGGAGGTCGGTCTGGACGCCGTGTTGGCCGCCGAAGGCGCCCCCTCGCTGGAAGCCGTGAAGAATGCTGCCGCAGACAATAACTGAATTCGCCCATGCCAAGATCAACCTGTGCCTGCATGTGACAGGCCAACGGTCAGATGGCTATCATCTGCTGGACAGCCTGGTGGTCTTTGCCGGGATCGGTGATGGCATCAGGGCGACACCCGCACAGGGCTTTGCCCTGACGGTGGATGGCCCCTTTGCGGCACAGGTGCCCGGGGGAGATGACAATCTGGTCCTGCGCGCTGCCCGGCTGGTGGCAGATCAGGGCGTATCACTTCACCTGACCAAGCGCCTGCCACCGGCCAGCGGCATCGGTGGCGGATCTGCCGATGCAGCAGCAGCGATCCGCGCCGTCTTGCGTCTGCGGGCCATGGCGGGCCAGATGATGGCCCCCGATCCCGATCTGGGCGCGCGTATCCTTGGGCTTGGGGCAGATGTTCCGGTTTGCCTTGCCTCGCATCCCTGCCGCATGCGCGGGATCGGTGAAACTCTGGACTGGCTGCCCCCCCTGCCCGATACTTGGGTCGTTCTGGCCAATCCCGGGGTCGAGGTGCCAACCCCCGCTGTTTTCAAGGCCCTGGCGGTGAAGGACAATCCGGCCCTGCCCGATGCCTTGCCGCACTGGGGTTCCGCCGAGGCACTGGCCGCCTTTCTTGCCGAACAGCGCAATGATCTGGAAGGCCCGGCCCGCGCCATCGCTCCGCAGATCGACGGGGTCATCGCGGCATTGGCCACCCAGACGGGCAGCCTGATCGCCCGGATGTCAGGTTCGGGCGCCACCTGCTTTGCCTTGTTTGCGTCTGAAGATGCCGCGCTGGACGCGGCCGATGTACTGGCCGCCGAGCATCCCGAATGGTGGATCGCCGCCGGGATGATCTATCCCGGTCGCGCCGATATGGGTCAGTTGATGCGGGCCACCACATAATCGGCCAGATCGGCCAGCATGTCGCGGATCGGATGGTCAGGAAGCGCAGAAAGCGCCGCCTTGGCGCGGGCCGCCCAGTCCAGCGCATCGGCCCGTGCCGCCGCCATGGCCCCATGTCGGGCCATGATCGCCATGGCCTGTTCCAGATCGCCATCGTCCTGCTTGCCACGCGCGATGGTACGCTCCCAGAAGGCGCGCTCTTCCGCGTTGGCCAGCGCCACGGCCTTGATGACCGGCAGGGTCAGCTTGCGTTCGCGGAAATCGTCCCCGACATTCTTGCCGATCACCGCGCTTGTGCCGCCGTAATCCAGCAGGTCATCGACAATCTGGAAGGCAATGCCAAGCGCATCGCCATAGGTGAACAGCGCCTGCACCTGCGCCTCATCCACCCCGGCAATCACACCGCCCACCTCGGTCGCGGCGGAAAACAGTGCTGCGGTCTTGCCACGCACCACCTGCAGATAAATGGCTTCGGTCGTCGCCAGATCCTGCGCGGCGGTCAGTTGCAGCACCTCGCCTTCGGCGATGGTGGCGCTGGCATTGGACAGGATGCGCATGACCCGCATCGAACCCGGTTCGGTCATCAACTGAAAGCTGCGCGCAAACAGATAATCGCCAACCAGAACCGAGGATTTGTTGTCCCACAACAGATTTGCCGTCGGACGCCCGCGCCGCTGGGTGCTTTCGTCCACTACATCATCATGCAGCAGCGTGGCGGTATGGATGAACTCGACCGTTGCCGCCAGATGGATGTGATAGGGCCCTTCATAGCCACAAAGCCGGGCAGCGGCCAAAGTCAACAGCGGGCGCAGCCGCTTGCCCCCCGCTTCCACCAGATGGGCGGTCACCTGCGGAATGCGCGGCGCATGTTCCGATGCCATCCGTTCGCGGATCAGCAGGTTCACAGCCTCCATATCGGCGGCCAGCCATGCGCTCAGGCGGTCATGCGGTTTCTGCGCGGCTTCATCCAGACCCATGTGACCCCCGTTTCGCGTCTCGACAACCGCTGCGATTGCCGACATTCCTGTGTCATGAAGGAAGTTTTGCGCAGCACCGACCCCACTGTGATCGCCTTCGCCACCGTCCTTCTTGAGGGCGAGGGTATAGCGGTCTTTATGCTGGACGTCCACACGAGCCATCTCTATGGCAGCCTTGGCATTCTGCCGCAGCGGATGATGGTGGCAGATCGGGATCACTTTGTCGCAACGGCCATCCTGCGCGACAATGGCGTGGATCTGGGCCAGTGATCTTTGACGACGCCGATCTGACAGACGACAAGTTTCTGTGCGGCAGGTTGCGGCTGTGGCAACCTGCACGGGGCTACCGGGCGGCCACCGATCCGGTGCTGCTGGCTGCGGCCTGCCCCGCCCTGACGGGCGAAAGCGTTCTGGATCTTGGTTGTGGCGCAGGGGCGGCGGCGCTCTGTCTGGGCTGGCGGGTGAAGGGTCTGGCCCTGTCGGGGTTGGAATTGCAGGCCGGTTACGCCGATCTGGCCCGACGCAACGCCGCCCGGAATGGCATTGCACTGGAAGTTGTCGAAGGGGATCTGCGCAAGATGCCCCAGGTGCTGCGCCGCGATTTCGATCATGTGATCTGCAACCCGCCCTATTACCCGCCTGGGGGCACGCCATCGCCCGTCGCAACCCGTGCCACAGCGATGCAGGTCGATGAGGTGCCGCTGGCCGAATGGGTGCTGACAGCAGGGCGTCGGCTGCGTCCGGGTGGTTGGCTGACCATGATCACAGGTGCCGATGCCTTGCCCGAACTTCTGTCAGGATTAGGTAAACTCGGATCGGCTATGGTGCTGCCATTGTCCGCCCGGGAAGGGCGCGCCGCCAAGCGGGTGATTCTCCGCGCCCGCAAAGGTGGGCGCTCAGCCTTCCGTTTGCTGGCACCCTTGGTGCTGCATGACGGTGAGACGCATGGTGGCGATCGCGAAAGCTATACGCAAGTCGCAAATGCGGTTTTGCGGGAAGGCGCCGATTTGTCGCAATTCTTCGGCTGAAATACGCGTGATTGCGGCGACGCAGCGATGACATTTTGATGACAGACGGGCAAATCCGTGCTGCAATCAGAGTGTCGAACAACTCACAGGAGGATTGGATGACCGTCGCTTCGCATATCGCCGAACTGAAGAAGAAGCACGAAACCCTCTCGGACAAGGTTGAAAAGGCGCAGCGCGCGCCCGGCAGCAGCGATCTGGAGATTGCCGCGCTGAAAAAGCAGAAATTGAAGATCAAGGAAGAGATCGAAAGGCTGTCTCACGCCTGACGCTGCTTTGCGCTGGCCCTAGCGGCCAGCGCTGCCCCCCCGGCGATCAGAACCGCCGCGAGAAGGAGGAGCAGCGAAGGGGGCGCGATCCCGGCAACCACCAGCGCCAGCGTGGAGAGGAGCGGCGCAGCATAGGAGGCGACACCAAGCAACTGGATGTCGCCTTTTTTCATGCCCACATCCCAGGTGAAGAAGGCAATCCCCACCGGACCCAGACCAAGCGCCAGCGTGGCAGCCCAACCCAGCGGCGTGGCGGGCCAGACAGTTTGTTCCAACGCCAGATGGGCAAGGAACGACAGGGCTGCCGTGGCAAGGCAATAGACCGCAACGGCCGCCGTGGGCACCTGCCCCAGAAAACGCGAGGCGACCGAATAGACCGCCCAGGTGATGGCGCAGCCAAAGGCCAGCAGCATGCCCGTCAGGTTGCTTTCGCCCCCCTCACGCCCCAACACGATCAGCCCGGCACCGGCAAAGGCGATCAGTGCGCCAAGGATATGTGGCAAGGTCAGCTTTTCGCCCGGCAGCAGACCGGACAAAAGCACTATGAACAGCGGCCAAAGATAGGCGATCAGCCCGGTTTCTGCCGATGGCGAAAGGCGGAAGGCCGTAAAATACAGGAAATGATAGCCAAACAGGCCAAGTGTGCCAAAGGTATAGACCTTCAACGGTACCTTGCGCAGCGCCGCCCCCTGCCCCGTCGCCCATGTCCAGACCAGGCCAATCCCCCCGCCCATGGCAAAACAGACCGTGTTCAGCAGGAAGGGCGGCACCGGCGCCGATCCGATGGTCAGCAGGGCCAGCAATGCCCACATCAGAATGGCGGAAAAACCGATGAAGGTGGCGCGACTGCGGGTCATGTCTGGTCTGGTCTCCTCTGCCCTGAATACCTGCCCGCTGCCCCTGGCCCCCGCAAGCAGAAAGGCCCGCCAAGGGCGGGCCTTTTGCGACATTCCCGAACAGGTTCAGACGAAGAACTGGCCACCATTGGCGCTGATCGTCGATCCGGTGATGAAGCCTGCCTCATCAGAGGCCAGGAAGACCACGCAGCGCGCGATTTCCTCGGGCTCACCCAGACGGCCAACCGGGATCTGCGGGATGATGCGCTCGTTCAGCACCTTTTCGTCGATGGCACGGACCATTTCGGTGCCGATATAGCCCGGGCAGATGGCGTTGACGGTGATCCCGGCGCGGGCACCTTCCTGCGCCAGAGCTTTGGTAAAGCCCAGATCGCCCGACTTGGCCGCCGAATAGTTGGCCTGACCGGCCTGGCCCTTCTGGCCATTGATCGACGAAATATTGACAATCCGGCCGAACTTGCGATCCCGCATCCCCGACCACAGCGGGTGGGTCATGTTGAACAGGCCGGTCAGGTTGGTGTCGATCACCTCTTTCCACTGGCCCGGGGTCATCTTGTGGAACATGGCGTCACGGGTGATGCCCGCATTGTTCACCAGCACGGCAACAGGCCCGAGATCGGCCTCGACCTGGGCGATCCCGGCAGCGCAGGCGTCATAATCAGCGACCGACCACTTGTAGGTCTTGATGCCCGTTTCGGCGGTGAATTTGGCAGCGGCCTCGTCATTGCCGGCATAGTTCGCGGCCACCGTGTAGCCCGCATTCTTCAGTGCGATGGAAATCGCGGCGCCAATACCCCGCGAACCGCCGGTGACCAGTGCAACTTTCGACATGATTCCTCCTTGAAACGTCTGCTTGAAATCTTGCTATCGAATGAATGACGCAGCCGCAACATTGTTGCGAAAGTTTTTTTGCATTCGCAGCAAAATTACGCCGAAAGCACCATTGAAACAAAAAGGGCGCGCCAAGCATGGCGCGCCCTGAAATACACGCAATGAGCGAGTATCAGCGTTCGAGACACATGGCAACACCCATGCCGCCACCGATGCAAAGCGTGGCAAGGCCCTTCTTGGCGTCGCGGCGCTGCATTTCGAACAGCAGGGTATTCAGGACACGGCAGCCCGAAGCGCCGATCGGATGGCCGATGGCAATGGCACCGCCATTCACGTTCACGATGGCCGGATCCCAGCCCATATCCTTGTTCACGGCGCAGGCCTGCGCGGCGAAAGCCTCGTTTGCTTCTACCAGATCCAGATCGCCAACCTTCCAGCCCGCCTTGTCCAGCGCCTTGCGGCTGGCATGGATCGGGCCCACGCCCATGATCGACGGGTCAAGCCCGGCAGTGGCGTAAGAGGCAATCCGGGCCAGCACCTTGAGCCCGCGCTTTGCGGCCTCGGCCTCTGACATCAGCAGAACAGCGGCGGCCCCGTCATTGATGCCGCTGGCATTGGCTGCCGTGACCGAACCATCCTTGGTGAAGGCAGGCTTCAGCTTGGCCATGCTGTCCAGCGTCGCACCGTGGCGGATATATTCGTCGGCATCCACCGTCACATCGCCCTTGCGGCCCTTGATCACGAAGGGGATGATTTCTTCGACGAACTTGCCAGCCTTCTGCGCCGCTTCGGCCTTGTTCTGGCTGGCCAGCGCGAATTCATCCTGCATGTCGCGGCTGATCTGCCACTGGGCGGCCACGTTCTCGGCGGTCTGGCCCATGTGATAGCCGTTGAAGGCGTCCCACAGACCATCCTTGATCATCGAATCGATGAACTTCATGTCGCCCATCTTGTGACCGGCGCGCAGATGCGCGACGTGGGGCGAGAGCGACATGTTCTCCTGACCGCCCGCGACCACGATATTGGCATCGCCCAGTTGCACATGCTGCGCGCCCAGCGCGACGGCCCGCAGGCCCGAGCCGCAGACCTGATTGAGCGACCAGGCCGAAGCCTCTTTCGGCAGGCCGGCATTGATATGGGCCTGCCGGGCCGGGTTCTGGCCCTGACCGGCAGTCAGCACCTGGCCCAGAATGGTTTCGGCGACCTCGGCCTTGTCGATGCCGGCACGGGCCACCACGGCTTCGATCACCGCAGCGCCAAGATCATGCGCGGGGGTATTGGCGAAAGACCCATTGAAACTGCCCACGGCGGTGCGCCCCGCGGAAACGATAACGACATTCGTCATGGCTCTGGTCCTCTCCCTTGGCCGCTGCGGCGAAGAAGCGTTCCGCCGCTCTGCAGCATGGGTAAGCAGGAACTGTGACGGGCGCAAGAAAATTGCGTAACGCTGCGGCATTTCGGCATGGAAACGCCGTCAGGCCCGCTTGCGCTCCGGCTCGGGCATGAAGGCGGGGCGCAGGGTCGGGGCACCGAACAGGTATCCCTGCATGCAATCGATGCCGATGGATTGCAGGAACGCCGCCTCTTCGGCGGTTTCCACAGATTCCGCCACACAGAACATTTCAAACTGGCGTGCAATCGACATCAGCGCCCGTGTCAGCACCTGATTATCCGGGTCGCGATCAATGCCGCGGATGAACTGGCCGTCGATCTTCAGGATGTCGAAGAAGAAGTCCTTGAAATAGCGGAAGGCAGTATAGCCCGCGCCAAAATCATCCAGCGCAAATGCGATACCTTCGCGCTGCAGATCATCCATGAAGGCGGTGACGATTTCCGGCACCAGAATGGCCGAGCTTTCGGTGATTTCCAGAATCAGGCGCTCACCAATGGTCGGCGAAACCTGCAACCCCTTTTTCAACACCCGCATCCAACGCGGATAGCCGATGGATCGCGCCGACATGTTGATCGACAAGCGGATGTCGGTATGTCGCGCAAGGGTCTGCAGACCGAGCTCCAGCGCCGCGCAATCGATCAGCCGACCGATTTCCTGATTCTCGACCGCGCCCATGAAGTCGCGCGCCGGAATCACCCGGCCGGTTTCATCCAGCACCCGGATCAAGCCTTCGTAAAAGGCCGCCCGGGTCGGGTCGGTGCCCAGCACCACGGGCTGATAGGCAAGACGCACCCGTTTTTCGCGCAGGGCATGCTCTACCATGGCAATGGTTTCGCGATCCTGTTCGGAGATCACGAAGGCAAGCGGGCTGCCGGCAACCTCGCCGCCGCGTCTTTGACCCCGATCCGCCATCATGGCCGCGCCCTCTCCAATGTCTCACGGTCGACAGATTGCGGTCACAGCCGTAAACAAGATGTGAAATATTGTGTTTGCTACCAATTTTAGAAAAGGAAACCCGGGATGGATGGACGCTGCGGCTGGTGCGGAACCGATCCGCTGTATGTGGCGTATCATGATACCGAATGGGGGGTCCCCGAATACAACCCGCGCGCCCTGTTCGAAAAGCTGATCCTTGAAGGATTTCAGGCCGGGCTGAGCTGGATCACCATTCTGCGCAAGCGCGAATCGTTTCGCGCGGCTTTTGAAGGCTTTCACCCCGAAACCATCGCCGGATGGGGCGAGACAGACGTGCTGCGTCTGCTGGTCGATCCGGGCATCGTGCGCCATCGCGGCAAGATTGAGGGCACGATTGCGGGCGCCCGCGCCTTCCTGCGGATCGAGGCGCGCGAAGGTTTTGCCCCCTTCCTGTGGCGCTTTGTCGAAGGCCGCCCGATCCAGACCCGGCTGTCCTTGCAGTCCGATGTCCCGACCGAAACCCCGCAATCGCGCGCCATGTCAAAGGCGCTGAAGGTGGAAGGGTTCAAGTTCTGCGGTCCAACCATCACCTATGCCTTCATGCAGGCGACCGGAATGGTGAATGACCATCTGGTTACCTGCCCTTGCCATGCCGGGTTGGCCACACCAGTTTAACGCATCAGCGCATCAAGTACCGCAATCGCCTCGGCCCCGGCCCAATCGGCATCGCCGATCAGGCGGCCGACTTCCTGCCCTTCCGGGTTCAGGATCACGGTCACCGGCAGGCCCATGACCGCCATGTTGCGCGCCAGTTCCGATTTCGGGTCGCGCAGCGCGGTCAGATGGGTCACCCCTGCCTCGGTGAAGAAATCGGTGATCGCAGGCACTGCATTGCGGCCCGTGGCCACGGTGACCACCTCGAACCGGTCACCGCCCCGCGCGCTTTGCAGTGCCCCCAATGCGGGCATTTCCTTGCGGCAGGGCGGGCACCATGTCGCCCAGAAATTCAACAGCACCCATTTGCCGCGAAACTCCTCCAGGCTGCGGGGCGCATCATCCATGCCCACAAGCCCGATCCCCGGCAGGGGCTTGGCTTCGGTAAAGACCAGCTTCTGCATGTCGCCCGCCCGCGCGGCATCGGCGGCAGCGATATCGGCGGCAGCCGGGTTTGCACCGAACATCAAGGCCGTATAAAGAACGGCGGCACGGATTGGCAGCATGATCCCTCCAACAAGGCAGGCCCCAGATATGAGCGCAGACGACACCCCCCACAGCACCGCCCAGGCACCCACATCCGCAAATGCCATGTGGGGCGGGCGCTTTGCCAGCGGGCCGGATGCCATCATGCAGGCGATCAATGCCTCCATCGGGTTCGACCAGCGGCTGTATGCGCAGGATATTGCCGGTTCTCGCGCCCATGCCGCAATGCTTGCAGCGCAGGGCATCCTGAGCAGTAGCGATGCCGAAGCCATTCGGGAAGGCCTGCTCACGGTCTTGTCAGAGATCGAGACCGGCGCGTTTGAATTCCGGGTTGATCAGGAAGACATCCACATGGCCGTGGAAAGCCGCCTGACCCAGATCATCGGCGAGGCGGGCAAGCGTCTGCATACCGGCCGGTCGCGCAATGATCAGGTGGCGGTGGATTTCCGGCTTTGGGTACGCGATCAATGCGATGCCGCGATTGCCGGGCTGACCGCGCTGATGCGCGCCTTCGTGGTGCAGGCCGAGGCCGGGGCCGACTGGATCATGCCGGGCTTCACCCATCTGCAGACCGCGCAGCCGGTGACCTGGGGCCATCACATGATGGCCTATGTCGAGATGCTGGCCCGTGACCGGTCGCGCTTTGAAGATGCGCGCCGCCGCATGAACGAATGCCCCTTGGGCGCGGCAGCGCTGGCCGGCACCGGCTTCCCCATCGACCGCCACATGACAGCGGCCGAGCTGGGCTTTGACCGGCCCACCGCCAACAGTCTCGATTCCGTCAGTGATCGGGATTTTGCGCTGGAATTCCTGTCGGCAGCCAGCATCTGCGCCATGCACCTGTCGCGCTTTGCCGAAGAGCTGGTGATCTGGTCCAGCGCCCAGTTCCGTTTCGTACGGCTGAGCGACAAATGGACGACCGGGTCTTCGATCATGCCGCAGAAGAAGAACCCTGATGCTGCCGAACTGCTGCGGGCCAAGATCGGGCGCATCCTTGGGGCGCAGGTCGCGCTGCTGACTGTGATGAAGGGCCTGCCGCTGACCTATTCCAAGGACATGCAGGAAGACAAGGAACAGGTCTTTGACGCGGCAGATACGCTGATGCTGGGCCTGGCCGCGATGACCGGCATGGTCAGCGACATGCAGGCGCAGGTCGATACCCTGCGTGCCGCTGCCACCAGCGGCTTTTCCACCGCCACCGATCTTGCCGATTGGCTGGTGCGTGAACTGGGCCTGCCCTTCCGCGAAGCGCATCATGTGACCGGCACGCTGGTTGCCATGGCCGAACGCAAGGGCTGCGACCTGCCGGAACTGACCATGGGCGAAATGCACTCCGTGCATCCGGGCATAAACCAGAGTGTATATTCGGTTCTCGGCGTGGAAAATTCTGTAAACTCGCGCCAGTCTTACGGCGGAACTTCGCCGGTTCAGGTCAAGGCACAGATCAGCCGCTGGAAGGCCCTGCTGGGCTGAGGCAGGCTGACCTTGCGGGGACCGGAACCGGCCCCCGCCGCAATCTCTTGAGGACTGACATGCGCCTGATCCCTGCCCTGACCCTGTTTGCCCTGCTGGCCGCCTGCGGTGCCGATGGCCCCCCGCAAAAACCGGCAGCCAAATCCGGCCTGACCATTTCCGGCGATGCCCGGGTGGGTGTGGTCATCAAATGATCCGCGCCGCGCTGGCACTTCTGCTGCTGGCCGCCTGCGCCGCGCCGTCCGATCCTGCGGTGGGGGTTGATTTGAATGCGACGCCCCATGGCGTCGCCGTCACGCCGTCGGTCGGAACGACAGTGGGCGGTGTGCGGGTTTCCGCATCGCCCCATGGCGGGCGTATCGGAACGCGGATCGGCCCGGTCCGTATCGGAATGGGGTTCTGAATGCCTTTGCTGCGCATGATCTATCTTGCCCTTGCCGTCTGGGGCGCCGTGCATCCGATGTACTGGTTTGCCACCCATATGCGCGAAACCGGCACCGGCCTGTCAGGCCTGATCGACGCCTGGTATGTGAATGCCTCGACCACCGGGCTGACATGGGATCTGACCATTGCCGCCATCGCACTGACGGTCTGGGTGCTGGCGGAGACCTTTGTCCGGCGGAACTGGCTCGCACTGATCGCCATTCCCGCCACCTTTTGCATCGGGGTCAGTTGCGGCCTGCCACTTTATCTGTTCCTGCGCGCTGCCCCGGTGCGATAGCCGCATTGCGCCCGCCCCCTGATCTGCGCTAGCCCAAGGCAACGCGGACGAAAGGCTTGCCCCATGGATCACTTCCTTTATCGCAACGGTCACCTGCATGCCGAGGAAGTACCGCTGTCCGACATTGCGGCCGCGGTGGGCACGCCCTTCTATTGCTATTCAGCCGCCACGCTGACGCGCCATTACACCCTGTTCAAAGACGCGCTGAACCCGCTGCCGAACCTTGTCTGCTTTGCCATCAAGTCGCTGTCGAATGTGGCAGTGCTGAAATTGCTGGGCGATCTGGGCGCAGGCATGGATGTGGTGTCAGGCGGCGAATACCTGCGCGCCCGTGCCGCCGGGGTGCCCGGGGATCGCATCGTGTTTTCCGGCGTCGGCAAGACACGCGAAGAAATGCGGCTGGCGCTGGAGGGCGGCATCCGCCAGTTCAATCTGGAAAGCGAACCCGAGATGCGCGCGCTGTCCGAAGTCGCCGCTTCCATGGGGGTCATCGCACCGGTCACCGTTCGGGTGAACCCAGATGTGGACGCAAAGACCCATGCCAAGATTGCCACCGGCAAAAGCGAGAACAAGTTCGGCATCCCGATTTCCCGCGCCGCCGAGGTCTATGCCGAAATCGCCCGCCTGCCGGGACTGAAGGTCGTGGGGATCGACGTGCACATCGGCAGCCAGCTGACCGAGCTTGAACCCTTCGAACAGGCCTTCCGCAAGGTGGCCGACCTGACCGAAACCCTGCGCGCACAGGGGCATATGATCACCCGGCTGGATCTGGGCGGGGGCCTGGGCATTCCCTATACCCGGTCGAATGAGGCCCCGCCCCTGCCCACCGATTATGGTGCGATGATCAAACGTACCCTGGGCCATCTGGGCTGCGAGATCGAGATTGAACCCGGGCGGCTGATTTCCGGCAATTCGGGCGTGCTGGTGTCGAAGGTGATTTATGTGAAGAACGGCGAAGGCCGCGATTTCCTGATCCTGGATGCCGCCATGAACGATCTGGTCCGACCGTCGATGTATGACGCACATCATGACATTGTGCCGGTGATCGAACCGCCGCCTGCAAGCCCCAGCCGCGCCTATGACGTGGTTGGCCCGGTCTGCGAAACCGGGGACACATTCGCCAAGGGCCGCGACCTGCCGCTGATGGCGGATGATGATCTGGTGGCCTTCCGCTCGGCCGGGGCCTATGGTGCGGTAATGGCCAGCGAATACAATACCCGTCCCCTGGTGCCCGAAGTGCTGGTGAAAGGGGATCAATTCGCTGTCATCCGTCGCAGACCGAGCTTTGACGAAATGATCGCGCGCGATAGCATACCCGAATGGCTGTAACGCCCGGCCAGCACGGCTGATTTGACCGGAAGGTGACGGAGGGGATGGCAAGACCAGAAACCGCACAAGTCCTGCACCGCATCCGTTGGCCGCTTCGGCTGACCTGGGCGGGGCTTTGGGCGGAACGGCTGTCGCGCGCCTTCTGGCCGCTGTGGTCCATCCTGCTGGCGGTACTGGCGGCGGCTGCGCTTGGTCTGGTCGATCTTCTGCCGCTGGAGGCGGCATGGATGGCGCTGGTCTCGGCCTGCGTCGGCGCGGTTTGGGCGCTGTGGCATGGCTGGCGCGGCTTTGCGCCCCCCCGGCGCAGCGACGCGCTGGCGCGGCTGGATGCGGCCTTGCCCGGGCAACCGCTTTCGGCGCTGGCCGATGATCAGGCGATTGGCGGCAACGATCCGGCCTCGGTTGCGGTGTGGCAGGCGCATCGCGCCCGCATGGCCGCCCGCGCCGCCTCGGCCCGCCCGGTGCAACCCGATCTGAAACTGGCCCCGCGCGATCCCTTCGGACTGCGCTACATGGCGCTTACGGCACTTGTGGTCGCGCTGATCTTCGGTTCGGTCTGGCGCATTGCCAGCCTGGCCGATCTTGGCCCCGGTCGGGCCGAGGCGATGATGGCCGGCCCCAGTTGGGAAGGCTGGGCCCGGCCGCCTGCCCATACCGGCAAACCCGCGCTTTATCTGAACGACCTTCCGGCCGGCCCGCTGACCCTGCCGCAGGGCAGCGAGATCCAGCTGCGGTTCTATGGCGATATCGGCGCGCTGACCCTGTCGGAAACCGTGTCCGCAAGCACCCAGCCGCAGCAGGCATCGGCGCAGATACAGGCATTTTCCGTGGCCCAAAGCGGGGCGATTGCGATTGTCGGGCCGGGCGGGCGCGAATGGCAGGTTTCGGCCCTGCCCGATGCAGCGCCCAGCGTGGCCATCACCGGCGAAGCCACGCGGGAACGCGATGGCAAGATGCGCCTGCCCTTCCGGGCAGAAGATGATCACGGCATCAAGGCCGGGCTGGCGACAGTCACGCTCGATCTGGATCGGGTGGATCGCCGCTTCGGTCTGTCGATTGAACCGGAACCGCGCGCACCATTGACGCTGGATCTGCCCCTGCCGATCAGTGGCAACCGCGCGGTCTTTGAAGACGCTCTTGTCGAAGACATCTCGCAGCACCCCTTTGCCAATCTTCCGGTCAAGGTGCGGCTGACGGTCGAGGATGCTGCAGGCCAGTCAGGCGCCAGCGATGCGCTGCAGATGACCTTGCCCGGCAAGCGTTTCTTTGACCCGCTGGCCGCTGCGATCATCGAACTGCGGCGCGATCTTTTGTGGAACCGGGCCAACGGCCCGCGCACCGCACAGGTGTTTCGGGCGCTGACCCATCTGCCGGATGGGCTTGTGCGGGACAAGGCGACCTTTGCCCGGCTGACCGAGGCCCTGAAAACCCTGTATCGCGATGCCGATACCCTGACACCCGAGGCGCGCGATGCACTTGCCGCCGAATTGTGGGAAATCGCCCTGCTGGTGGAAGAAGGCGACCTTGCGTCCGCCCGCGACCGGTTGCAGCGCGCGCAGGAACGGCTGAACGAGGCGATCCGCAACGGGGCCGATCCGGCCGAAATCGCCGAACTGATGGATGAACTGCGCGAGGCGACCAAGGATTACATGCAGATGCTGGCCGACCGCGAGGCCCGCAATCCCGATTCCGACCGCGCCGAAAATCAGGAGCGGATGGAGGTCACCGGCGATCAGATTCAGGACATGATGGATGAAATCCAGCACCTGATGGAAGAAGGCCGGATGGCCGAGGCCGCCGAGGCCATGGCCATGCTGCAGCAGTTGCTGGAAAACCTGCAGATCACCGAAGGCGGCCCCGGATCGGGCGGCCCCACGCTGCCCGGCATGCGCGATTTGCAGGATACACTGCGCGACCAGCAGGAACTGTCGGATGAGGCCTTTCGCGAATTGCAGCAGGGGCAAGGTGGGCGACAGCCTCAGGACGGCGACGCTCAAGACGGTCAGGGAGACCGCCGCAGCCTTGCAGAACGGCAAGAGGAATTGCGCCGTCGGCTGGAAGGGGTGGATACCAATCGGCTGCCCGGGCCCGGCACCGAAAGCGGCGAAGAAGGCCGCGAGGCGCTGGAAGGGGCGGAACGGTCGATGGAAGAGGCGGAACGCGCCCTGCGCGACGGCGATCTGTCCGGCGCGCTGGACCGGCAGGCCGAAGCCATGGAAGCATTGCGTGACGGGTTGAAAGCCTTGGGCGATGCCCAGCGGCAGAATGATCGCGCCGATCGCGGGCAGGCCAATACGCCCGAAGGCACCGCACCTGCCGATCCGTCACGCGATCCGCTGGGCCGCGAAAATGGGCGCAGTGCGCGCATTGGCGATGATGGCAATCTGGGCAAGGGGCAGGATGTGCAGCGCCGGGCGCAGGAATTGCTGGACGAAATCCGCCGCCGGTCAGGCGACCAACAGAGGGCCGAGGGTGAACGCGATTATCTGCGCCGCCTGCTGGACCTGTTCTGATCCTGCGTGCAGGGCCATGGCCCTGACGGGATCAGGCTTCCAGTGCGGCCACCGCCTTCAGCATCAGCCCGTCAAGCCATAGCCGGGCCATGTCGATCAGGCCGACATAGGATTTCAGCACCGGGGCAAGGGCGGGCACCAGAAGCTCCAGCCGCGGCGCCATGGCATAGGTCACCGCCATCACCAGCGCGATCACCATGGCCAGCGCAAACCCGGATCCGAAGCCCCCAGAGGCCCGACGGCCTTGCGACAGCGGGGGCATGTCTTCCTCTGCCGTCAACTCCTCCGACGGCCGCAGGGTGGAATTGATTTCCTCGATATCCGGCAGCAGATCGCGGCCCTTTGCAGGCCGGGACAAGGGCTCCGGCCCCGGAATCTCCGGTTTCGCCTCGGTGTCGATGCCCTTCAATTCCGCGATGCGGCGGGCCGCAGCGCTGACCGGCGGGGCGGCCGCCATGGTGTCCAGCCCCAGATCGCCCTGCACTTCCAGCGGGCTGGTGGCCTGCGCTTCCCGTGTCCGGGCCTGCGCCTCGCGCTCAGCCTCTTCACGCAACACGGCCATCAGGCTTTCGTCGATGCTGCGGCGCGGGGTTGCAGGGGGTTCTACCGGTGCGGCAGCCAGGGGTTCCGGTTCAGGGGCGGGCTCAGGCTCGGTAACCGGCTGCAGCGCCCCGTCATCCCATTGCGGATCAGCTGCAGGCGCTTCGGGTGGCAGATCGAACAGGTTTTCTTCAGCAGCCTGTTCCGCCAGTTGCGCGGGCGACATCTGAAACCAGGCATGGCCACAATTGGAACATTGCACATCCCGCCCCTCATCCGGGATTGCATCATCGGCAACCTCGTATTGCGCGTCACAATTGGGGCAAATCAGGCGCATCGCTACCGCTCCTGCCGGTTTCCGGCTTGTCTCTGTTTCCGTTGTAGCAACGAAAACCCGTAACTCCAAGCGCAAGAGGCATGTTTTTCCGTCGCAATTCAATGACAGACCGTTGAATCCGCCGCGCCCTTGCGCGATTGTGCGGCGCGATTGCGGAAGGTGCGGCAGGTGATTTCATTCGAGAACGTGGCCTATAGCTATGGCGGGGGGGAATTGCTCTCCGACATCTCTCTGCGGCTTGCGCCGGGATCGTTCCATTTCCTGACCGGGCCTTCCGGTTCGGGCAAATCGACCTTCCTCAAGCTGTGCTATGCCGAACTCCTGCCGACTGTCGGCCATGTCACCGTCTTTGACCGCGAAGTGCGCAGCCTGAACCGCGATGATGTCTCTGACATCCGACGCCGCATCGGGGTGGTGCATCAGGATTGCCAGTTTCTGGATCACTTGCCGCTTGCGTCCAATGTCGGCCTGCCGCTGACCGTATCGGGGCGCGAGATCGACAATCAGGATCTGGGCGATCTGCTGGCCTGGGTCGGGCTCAAACATCTGGCCGATGCGCTGCCCCCCTCGCTGTCTGGCGGTGAACGGCAGCGCGCAGCACTGGCACGGGCCATCATCATGGGTCCCGACATCATCCTTGCCGATGAACCGACAGGGAATGTCGATTGGGAAATGTCGTTGCGCCTGCTGCTGCTGCTGGTCGAACTGAACCGGATGGGCAAGACCATCGTGGTCGCGACCCATGATCTGAACCTGATCCGGCAGGCCAAATCGCATCTGGCGGCGCGGGTCCTGCGCATCCGCAACCGCCGCATTCAGCTTGCGGGGGCCGATCTGTGAAGCTGCGCCAGAAGATTGCCTTACGATTGCTGGGCGACCGCCAGTCCGACCGGGTGGTGCCCCCCTCGGGCCATACGGCATGGCTGACAACCTTTACCGCAGGGGCGATGACCTTTCTGGCCGTCTTTGCCCTTGCGCTGTCGCTGGCGGCAGGCCGCATGGCCGATCGCTGGTCCGAGGCCTTGTCCCGCACCGCCACCATCCGCATTTCGGCCCCCGCTGATCAGCTTGACCTGCAGACCCGCGCCGTGCTCGATCTGCTGGCGCAAACGCCGGGGATCGAGGCTGCGCGGGCGCTGTCCGATCAGGAACAGCGCGATCTGCTGGACGACTGGTTCGGCCCCGACCTCCCTCTGGAAACGCTGAACCTGCCCCGGCTGGTGGAACTGACCGAAACCGGCAGCGGCTATGATGCCGAAGGCCTGCGCCAACGCCTGAGCGCCGAGGCCCCGGGCGCAGTGCTGGACGATCACACCCGATGGCGCCGCCCGCTGGCCGTTGCCGCCGGACGGCTCAATCTGCTCGGGATCCTGTCGATGGGGCTGATCCTTGGGGCCATGGCCGCCATGATCACCCTTGCCGCCAATGCGGCACTGGCCGCCAATGCCCAGGTCATCCGGGTGCTGCGGCTGGTTGGTGCGCGCGACAGCTATATCGCGGGGGCCTTCGTGCGGCGCTTCACCTTCCGCGCTTTCGGCGGCGCAGTGATCGGGGCGCTGGCCGGCACATTGGGCGTGGCCTTCCTGCCTGCGACCGATGCGGCGGGCGGCTTCCTGACCGGCTTGGGCTTCACGGGCCTTGGCTGGTTGCTGCCCCTGTTGCTCCCGCTTCTGTCAGCGACCACAGCCTTTTTTGCAACCCGCGCCGCTGCGCGCGCCAAACTGCAGGAACTGACCTGACATGCGCCGGATCCTTCCTTTGCAATGGCTGCTATCGCTGGTGTTCATCCTGCAAATGTATGTGGCGATGCTGGTGCTGGGGATCGTCTTCCTGATCCCGGCCCTGATCGACCGCCGCCACGCCCATACGGCCTGCCGCAGCTTTTGCGTCTGGGTGCGGCTGACCCTGCGCCTGCTGTGCGGGTTGCAGACCGAAGTCCGCGGCCCAGTCCCCAGTCACGAATGCCTGATCGCCGCCAAACACCAGAGCTTTCTGGATATCATCCTGATCTTCGGCGCCGTGCCCCGGGGCAAGTTCATCATGAAAAAGGAACTGGTCTGGGCCCCGGTGCTGGGCTGGTATGCCCTGCGGATCGGCTGTGTCCCGGTCGATCGCGGCAAGCGCGGCGCGGCCATCGTCAAGATGAAGGCCGATGTCGCCTCAGGGGCGAGCATGCCCGGCCAATTGATCATCTACCCGCAGGGAACCCGCGTCGCGCCGGGTGTGAAAGCCCCCTACAAGGTGGGCACGGCCCTGCTTTATCAGCAACTGGATCAGGATTGTGTCCCGGTGGCCGCCAATGTCGGCCTGTTCTGGCCCAAACGCGGCATTCTGCGCAAACCCGGGCTTGCTGTGGTAGAATTCCTGCCCGTCATCGCGCCGGGTCTTGAAAATGGCGCCTTCCTGGAAAAGCTCGAATCCGACATCGAAACCGAATCTGACCGTCTGGCACTGCAGGCGACCTGAGGCCCCGTCCCGCAAGGGACAGGGCCGAGGCAAAAGGCTTGCGGGCAGACCAAAGGTCTGCCCGCACCGCCAGATCACCGATGTAACTGGATCAGGCAGCCAGGCCCTTCGATCCCATATCCAGGAATTTCTGCCGGCGTTCCTTCACCAGCGCGTCAGGCTTCTTGCCCGACAGTTCCTTCAGCATGGTTTCCAGCGCCTTGCCGACGGCCTCGATGGTTTCCTTGCGATCGCGCTGCGCGCCGCCCAGGGGTTCCTTGATGATCCGGTCAATCACACCCAGCTTTTGCAGGTCTTGCGCCGTCAGGCGCAGCGCCTCGGCGGCCTCGCGCATCTTCTCGGCATCCTTCCACAGGATCGAGGCGCAGCCTTCGGGCGAAATCACCGAATAGACCGAATGTTCCAGCATGGCGATGCGGTTGGCCGTGGCAAAGGCCACCGCCCCGCCCGAACCGCCTTCGCCGATCACGACCGAAATCAGCGGCACAGCGATCTGCAGGCATTTCTCGGTCGAGCGCGCAATCGCCTCGGCCTGGCCGCGTTCTTCGGCCCCCTTGCCCGGATAGGCACCGGGCGTATCCACCAGCGTCACCACCGGCAGGCCAAAGCGATGCGCCATGTCCATCAGCCGGATTGCCTTGCGATAGCCCTCGGGGCGTGCCATGCCGAAATTCCGCTCGATACGGGATTTCGTGTCATTGCCCTTTTCGTGGCCGATCACCACGACCGGCTGATCGTTGAACCGCGCAAGGCCCCCCATGACCGCATGGTCATCGGCAAAGTTCCGATCCCCCGCCAGCGGCGTGTATTCGGTGAACAACGCGTCGATGTAATCCTTGCAATGCGGGCGGTCCGGGTGGCGGGCCACCTGGCATTTGCGCCAGGGCGTCAGGTCCTTGTAGAGGTCCTTCAGCAGCGTTTCGGCCTTGCGGTCCAGCGCCGCCGCCTCGCGCTCCACATCCATTTCCTTGTTGGCGCGCGCCAGAGCCCGCAGCTCTTCCGCCTTGCCTTCGATCTCGGCCAGCGGCTTTTCGAATTCCAGATAGTTCATCGGGTACTCCCCAGGAGGCACGTCGCGGAAACGGCTTCCTATATGGCTGTCCCGGGCCGAAGATGCAACTCGGCAAGATTTGCAACACGGATGCAGGGCAAAAGAACGGGGCAGGAGACAGAACCATGACCGAACCGCTGGCCCGGCGCATGATGCGGGTGATCGACCATATCCATGACCATCCGACAGCAGACCTGTCGCTTGATGCGCTCGCCGAAGTTGCCGCGCTCAGCCGGTTTCATTTTCACCGGCTGTTCCGCGCGCTCTATGGCGAAACCGCCTCCCAGATGGTGCGGCGGATGCGGATGCATCGGGCGGCAGTGGCCCTGCGCGCGGATGGCACGTCGCTCAACCAGATTGCGCGCAGAGTGGGCTACCCGGATCGGGCCAGCTTTGCGCGGGCCTTCCGCGAAAGCCATGGCCTGTCACCTGCTGCCTATCGTCTCCAGGGCGGCCCCCTGCCGCTTCTGGCCCACCCAAAAGAACAGGAACCCGGACCCATGCCAGACGTGACACTCACCACACATCCCCCCCGCCAGCTTGCAGGGCTGCCCCATCAGGGCAATTACCAACTGATTGGCCGCGCTTTCGAAAAGCTGGCCACGCTCATTGCTGCGCGGGGTGTGGCCACCATGCCCGATGGCATGTTCGGCGTGTACTATGACGATCCTTCCTCGGTTGCCGAAGGCGATTTGCGCAGCCATGCCGCCTTCGAAATTCCGGCCGACACCCAGATTGCGCCCCCGTTGGAGAAGCTCGCCTTGCCGGGCGGCCCGGTGGCAGTCCTGCTGCACCGCGGGCCCTATGCCACGTTGCCCGAAAGCTATGATCTGTTGTTTCGCGGCTGGTTGCCGCAATCCGGGCGCGAACCGGCAGACAGCCCCTGCTACGAACATTATCTGAACAGCCCGGCGACGACGCCACAGGATGAATTGCTGACCGAAATCTGCCTGCCGCTGGCCCGCTGATCGGATCACAGCTGCACCTGCGCTGGACTTCAGGCACAGAAACGGCAACGCCCCGCAGCAAGGCTGCGGGGCGTGCTCCTCCCGTAGTGCCGCCGGGGGCCTCCTCTCCCCGCTGGCGGCGCGGGTATCGCTTTTTCGGGCGATGAAACATTAAGCTTTTGTAACACAAGATTGCGCCCAGATGCGGCAATCTGTCAACGATTCATCAGCCCTTGGGCACAGATGGCGGGCTGTCAGCCCGCGAACAACTCGGCCTGACGCACGATCACCTCGGCCTGACGCATGCTGGCAATATCGATCAAGCGCCCCTTGTAGGTGGCAGCACCCTGCCCTGCGGCCTTGGCGGCTTCCATCGCGGCCAGAATCTCACGCGCCTCGGTCACTGCCTTTTCCGATGGGGTGAAAACCTCATTGGCCAAGGCCACCTGTTTGGGGTGGATCGCCCATTTACCCACCATACCCAGCGTGGCCGAACGCAGGGCCTGCGCCCGGAACCCTTCATCATCGCTGAAATCGCCAAAGGGCCCATCGACGGGCAGAATGCCATGGGTGCGGCAGGCGGCCACGATCGCGGCCTGCGCCCAGTGCCATGGGTCGGACCAATACTTCGCACCTTCGCGCAGCATGTAGTAGTTATCCTGCGTGCCCCCGATGCCGGTGGTCGCCATGCCCATGCTGGCGGCGAAATCGGCAGCGCCCAGGCTCATGGCCTGCAAGCGCGGGCTGGAGGCGGCGATTTCCTCGACATGCGCGATACCGGCCGCGCTTTCGATTATGACCTCCAGCGAAATACGCTTTTGGCGGCCCTTGGCGGCCTCGATCGCGGTCACCAGTGCATCCACGGCATAGACATCGGCGGCACAGCCGACCTTGGGGATCATGATCTGATCGATCCGTTCAGACCCGTCTTCCAGCAACTCCACCACATCGCGATACCAATAGGGCGTATCCAGCCCGTTGATCCGCACCGACAGATACTTGCTGCCCCAATCCACAGAATGCGACGCGTCGATGATATTGCGGCGGGCCTGTGCCTTGTCATTCGGGGCGACCGAATCTTCCAGATCAAGGTTGATCACATCGGCGGCGCTGGCGGCCATCTTCTCGAACAGGGCCGGGCGCGACCCCGGGCCGAACAGCTGGCACCGGTTCGGGCGGGCGGGGGCGGCAGGCTGGAGGCGGAAGCTCATCGTCAGACTCTCGGCAAGGAAATTTCAGGATTGATGCGCCAAGCGTTAGATAGTTGCGCGACCGAAAGCAAGCCTGATTTGCAATCGCAGCATCCCGTCTGGCATTTGCGCCGCAGGGCAGAAACTGCATTCACGCTTGACCTGCGCGCGGCGCTGCCGCAAACCGCCTTGCAATCAAGGGCTGCGCAAGGGGGCAGGACATGACCCGCATCGTTTATGTAAATGGCGACTGGGTGCCAGAGGCCGAGGCGAAGGTGTCGGTCTTTGACCGCGGCTTTCTGATGGCCGATGGCGTTTATGAAGTGACCAGCGTTCTGGACGGCAAGCTGATCGATTTCGAAGGCCATTGCCTCCGGCTGGATCGCAGCCTGTCAGAACTGGAGATGACCAACCCGCACAGCAACGCCGAATGGCTGGCGATCTTCCGCGAGATCGTGGCCCAAAACGGCATCGTGGATGGCATGGTCTATCTGCAGGTCACGCGCGGCAATCCGGGCGACCGCGATTTCGCCTATCCGGCAGCCGATCTGCCGCCGACGGTGGTCCTGTTCACCCAATCCAAGCCCGGTCTGGCAGACAGCCCGGCGGCGAAAACCGGCTGGAAGGTGATCTCGGTCGAGGATATCCGCTGGGGCCGCCGCGACATCAAGACCGTGCAACTTCTCTATCCGTCGATGGCGAAGATGGCTGCGAAGAAGGCAGGCGTTGATGATGCCTGGCTGGTGGAAGACGGGTTCGTCACCGAAGGCACCTCGAACAACGCCTATATCGTGAAGGGCAACCGGATCATCACCCGTGCGCTGTCGTCCGACATTCTGCACGGCATCACCCGGGCCGCCGTGCTGCGCTTTGCCGCAGAAGCCCAGTTCGAGGTGGAGGAACGCAACTTCACCATCGCCGAGGCGCAAGAGGCTGATGAAGCTTTCATCACCTCAGCCAGCGCCTTTGTCATGCCGGTGGTGGAAATCGACGGCGCGGCCCTGTCGGGTGGCAAGGTCGGCCCGGTGGCCACGCGCATGCGCGAACTCTATCTGGATGAAATGCGCCGCGCCGCGCTGTGATCCTGCGATGGCCCGGGCCGCCCGATGGGGGTGGCCCGGCGCTCAGCCCTGATCGGGATCGTATTTCGCCATGCCAAGCTTGTAGGCGATCTGTCGCAACATGCCATGAAAGGTGCGCACCTCTGCCGTGGTCAACGGCAGGCGCGACCACATGTTGCGCAAGCTGACCTTCATGCCCGGCGCCTTGTCGGGCGGGAAGAAGAAGCCCGCCTGTTCCAGCCGTTCCTCGAAATGCCGGGCCAGCGCCTCGATCTCATGCGCCTTTGCCGGTTCGGTTCGGGCGAAGTTCATCACCTCGGGGGCGACTTCGGTGGTCTGCCGTGCCCATTCATAGCCCACCAGCAGCACACATTGCCCCAGGTTGAGCGACGGGAATTCCGGGTTCACCGGCACCGTGATGATCGCATTGGCCAGAACCACATCTTCGTTTTCCAGCCCCGCTCGTTCTGGCCCGAACAGGATGCCGACCCGCTTGCCCTGTGCGGCCAGAGCGCGGGCATATTCCATCGCGCGTTCCGGGGTCATGACCGGTTTGGTCAGTTCCCGCGACCGCGCCGTGGTGGCAAAGACGAAATCGCAATCCGCAATCGCCGCAGGCAGGTCATCAAACAGCCCGGCACCATCCAGCACCCGCCCCGCCCCGCTGGCCATGGCCACGGCCTTGGGGTTGGGCCAGCCGTCACGCGGGCCGACAACACGCATCCGCGTCAGGCCGAAATTCAGCATAGCCCGCGCGGCAGCTCCGATGTTTTCGCCCATCTGGGGCCGCACGAGGATGATGGCCGGTTCGGTCATGACACTTCCGTTTCCAATCTGATGCGGCGCAGATACGCTGCATGGGGCGGCAAAACAAGGTGCTGGCCCCGCCGCCAAAAGTAGCCAAGCCGCACAAAACCCGCTAAGGACGCGCAAACCGCTTGCAGGAACCCCCATGTCCGAAGACCGCCCGCAAATCTATCTTGTCACCCCGCCCGAATTTGACCTTGAGGTTTTCCCCGCGCGTCTGGCCGCCGTGCTGGACGGGATCGAGGTGGCCTGTGTGCGCCTTGCGCTTGCCTCGCGCGATGAGGACCGGCTGGCACGCGCCGCCGATGCGCTGCGCGAAGTGGCCCATGCCCGCGACGTGGCGCTGGTGATCGAACAGCATGCGCTGCTGGTGGAACGGCTGGGTCTGGATGGGGTCCATCTGACCGATGGCGCGCGCAATGTGCGCAAGCTGCGCAAGGATCTGGGCGACGATGCGATCATCGGGGCCTTTTGCGGGGTCACCCGCCATGAAGGCATCAATGCCGCCGAAGCCGGGGCCGATTACTGCGCCTTTGGCCCGGTCGGGGAAACACCGCTGGGCGACGGGTCGCGTGCCGGGCTGGAGCTGTTCCAGTGGTGGTCGGAAATGATCGAAGTGCCGATTGTGGCCGAAGGCGCGCTGACGGCCGATCTGGTGGCGCAGCTTGGTCCTGTCACCGATTTCTTCGGCTTTGGCGAGGAAATCTGGCGTGCCGACGACGCCGCGGCCGCGTTGAAAACCCTGCTGGCCCCGCTGGGTTGATTTTCACCTGCACTTTGCGACATGAAAAGGGGGCCTTCCGGCCCCCTTATTGCGATCAATGCACCCGGACCTCGGGCGGTGCCTTGCGGCCCGAGGCAATCACCCGGTCACCCAGAATCAGCCCCTCCGGCCCTGCAGTCACCGACAACTCGCTGCCATCCAGCACTTCGCCCGACAGCAGCATTTCGGCCAGCGGGTCCTGCAACTGGCGTTGGATCACCCGTTTCAGAGGTCGTGCGCCAAAGACCGGATCATAGCCTTCTTCAGCCAGCCAGGCCTTGGCGGCATCATCGAGCGCAAGCGTAATCTTGCGCAGTGCCAGCCGCTTTTCGAGACGCCGCAACTGGATCTCCACGATCCCGCCCATGTCGGCCCGGTTGAGCCGGTCAAAGATGATCTGTTCATCCAGCCGGTTCAGGAATTCGGGCCGGAAATGCGCCCGAACGGCCTCCATCACCTCGGCCTTGGCCGCGGTGACATCGGCTCCATCGGGCAGTTCGCTCAAGGACCGCGCCCCAAGGTTTGACGTCAGGATGATCAGCGTCTGCTTGAAATCGACCGTCCGGCCCTGACCATCCGTCAGGATGCCGTCATCCAGCACCTGCAGCAGCACGTTGAACACATCCGGGTGGGCCTTTTCCACCTCGTCGAACAGCACAACCTGATAGGGCCGCCGCCGCACGGCTTCGGTCAGCACGCCGCCTTCGTCATAGCCGACATAGCCGGGCGGGGCGCCGATCAGACGACTGACCGAGTGCTTTTCCATGAACTCGCTCATGTCGATCCGCACCATCGCGCTGTCATCGTCGAACAGGTATTCCGCCAGCGCCTTGGTCAGTTCGGTCTTGCCAACGCCCGTGGGACCAAGGAACAGGAACGATCCCAGCGGTTTGTTTTCATCCGACAAACCGGCACGCGACCGCCGCACGGCCCGGGATACGGCCTCGACCGCCGCGCGCTGTCCAACAACCCGGCGACCCAGCTCGTCCTCCATGCGCAGCAGTTTTTCCTTCTCACCCTCCAGCATCTTGGTGGTGGGAATCCCGGTCCAGCGTTCGACCACCTCGGCGATCTGTTCGGGCCGTACGGCCTCGGCCACCAGCGCATCGCCCTGCTTGGCCTCGGCTTCGGCCAGCGATTTTTCCAGCCCGGGAATCCGGCCATATTGCAGCTCGCCCGCGCGGGCGAAATCGCCCTCGCGCTTGGCTTGCTCCAATTCGGCGCGGGCGCGGTCCAGCTGTTCCTTCAGATCGCGCGCCTGTTCCAGCGTATCCCGCTCGGCCTGCCATTTCGCAGTCATGCCGGCAGATTGCTGTTGCAGATCGGCCAATTCCTTTTCCAGCTTTTCCAGCCGGTCCTTGGAGGCCGCGTCATCTTCTTTCTTCAGGGCCTCGGCCTCGATCTGAAGTTGCAGGATCTGGCGGTCCAGCGCGTCCAGCTCCTCGGGCTTGCTGTCCACTTCCATGCGCAACCGGCTGGCGGCCTCATCCACCAGATCGATCGCCTTGTCGGGCAGGAAACGGTCGGTGATATAGCGATGCGACAGCGTCGCCGCAGCCACCAGCGCCGAATCGCTGATCCGCACGCCGTGGTGCAGTTCATACTTTTCCTTGATCCCGCGCAGGATGCTGATGGTGTCTTCCACCGTCGGCTCGCTGACCATCACCGGCTGGAACCGCCGGGCCAGGGCGGCGTCCTTTTCCACATATTTGCGGTACTCATCCAGCGTGGTGGCCCCGATGCAATGCAACTCGCCCCGGGCCAGGGCCGGTTTGATGAGGTTGGCCGCATCCATCGCGCCATCTGATTTACCCGCGCCCACCAGCGTGTGCATCTCGTCGATGAACAGGATGATCTCGCCCGCCGCCGCCTCGATCTCTTTCAGGATGGCTTTCAGCCGTTCCTCGAATTCGCCGCGATATTTGGCCCCGGCAATCAACGCCCCCATATCCAGCGCCATCAGTTTCTTGTTGCGCAAGCTTTCGGGCACATCGCCATCGACAATGCGCAGCGCCAGACCTTCGGCAATCGCCGTCTTGCCCACGCCCGGCTCGCCGATCAGCACCGGGTTGTTCTTGGTGCGGCGCGACAGAACCTGCATGGCGCGGCGAATTTCCTCGTCGCGGCCGATGATCGGGTCAATCTTGCCTTCCGCCGCCGCCTCGGTCAGGTCGCGGGCGTATTTCTTCAGCGCCTCCATCGTATCCTCGGACGAAGCACTGTCAGCGGTGCGGCCCTTGCGCACCTCGTTGATCGCGGCGTTCAGGCCCTGTGCCGTGACGGCACCGGCCACCAGAGCATCCTTGGCGCGGGTATTCACCAGTGCAAGCGCCGTGAGCATCCGCTCCACCGGCACGAAGGCGTCACCTGCCCTCTTCGCCACCGTCTCGGCCTCATCCAGCACCCGTACAAGGCTGGGGTCGATATAGGCCTGCCCGTCACCGCCCGTTACCTTGGGTTGCTTGCTGATGAGCGCATTCACCGCTTCGGTCACGCGCGCGGGTTCGCCCCCTGCCTTGCGGATCAGGTTCGCGGCCAGCCCCTGATCATCATCCATCAGGGCTTTCAACAGATGTTCGGGCAAAACGCGCTGATGGCTTTCACGCATCGCGATGGTCTGGGCGGCTTGCAAGAAACCGCGCGACCGTTCCGTGAATTTCTCCAAATTCATCGGTCATTTCTCCTTTCAAAAGCGCCCGTTCGTCGGAATGCCCGTCTGGCGGCACATCCCCTTCAAGGGCCTCAAACCCAAGATGGGCAAGACAAGCCCGGCCCGCAAGACGGGCAAACCCCGGCGGGGGCGGAAATTTTGCGGCGGATTGTCGCCACCCGGCCCTGCCCCCGTCACGGTGGGCGGAGCATCGCCCGTCGCCAGCGCAGGTTTGGGCGAAACCCCGACACCCGATGGGCAGCGTGGCCAAAGCGGCTTGCGGGCAAGGCGCGCGGCCCCGATCCTTGCGGCCACCCTGATCTCCGAGGCTCCGATGCAGCACCTGTTCCGCCCCGTCCTACACAAGGCCCGCCTGCAGGATCTGGCCCTGCATGTAGGGCGCAGCGGGCTATGCCTGAACGACCCCTGCCAATTGCAAACCGAACCGGCAACCGGGCTGATGGTTCATGCCCTGATCGACAGGCCCTTTCTGGGGCTGATCCCACGCCGAACCCGGGTACGGCTGGGCTGTCTGGGTCCGCGTGCCAAGGCCTATCTTGCACCGCATCTGGAAACGGGCGCGCGGCTGCGCCTGCGAATCGTCGGCTTGACACCGGAACATCTGGCCGGGCCGGAGGGGCCTGAAATCAGCGTTTCAGTCTGGAGTGACCAGCTGCTTCCTGCACCGTCGGGGCAAGGCCATATGCGATAGACAGGCAGGCCTATCCGACCGGGTAGGGCATTTCGCCGATTGCGATGCAGCGCGGGTCCGCACGCAATGCTAGAAAGAGGTCACACCAGATGAACGCTCACTACGGAGACAGGCCATGACCCAGATGACCCACCGCATCGCCCGCACAGGTGCCGCCCGTCACAGCCTGCCCGATGTCCAGCGCCTGCAGGTCAGCATCTTTCAGGAACTGCGCCACCGTGAAGAAGCCCGCGCGGCCAGCGCCTCTGGCGCATCCGTGAAACAGCGCCGCAAGCTGCTGGGCGGTCTGTTCCACACGCTGGCCTGCGGGGCATCGGGCCTGTGCCCGACGCTGCACTGATCGCCTGAATTTCCCATACGCTTCGCATCCAACCTCTGTGTCCAAGTCCCTTCTCCGATGCGCGGCGGAGGGGCGCCGGTTGCCCCAATCGCCGGCGCCCCGCCCTTATCTCGATCGATTGATCGCTCAGGCCGGCGCGTAGCGCGCAAAGGCGAAAGCCCTGCCATCGGGTGCCCAGCACGGCACGTTCAGGGTTCCCTGCCCCCCGAACATCGCAAACAAACGCCGCCGCGCAATTCCATCCGGCGCCATGATCCACAACTCTACCGGCAGATCGCGCGGATGGCCTTCTGTGCTGGGCGGATAGGACAGATAGACCACCCAACGCCCACAGGGCGAAGGATGGGGAAACCAGTTCACGCGATCATCACGAAACACCGGCACCGCATCCTGCCCATCGCGCGCCATGCGCCAGATCTGGGCATGGCCGGTTGCATCGCTGTTGAACCACAAATAGCGCCCGCAAGCGGAATAATCCGGCCCGTCATGGTGCCCGGGGTCATGGGTCAACAGCCGTTCCTGCCCGGTCAGCAAATCCATCTCGGCAATACGCAACTGCCGGTCGCCCCGCGCCGCCGCATAGGTGATCGTGGTGCCATGGGCACCGTGCCACCAGCTTGGCCGCCCGGTCAACCGCTCGGCCTGCTCCTGGTGGCCTTTGCGCAATCGCCAGATCGCCGGGCCTTCCGCATCATGCGCCGTAAAGACGATGCTGCCATCGGGCAGAAATCCATGATCATTGTTGCAGCGCAGCCCTTCGGGCGTGGCAATGGGCGACAGCCCTGCCGCATCGGCCCGCCAAAGCCGCCCATCGCCATTGACCAGAAACCAGCCATCCGGGTGCCAGTTCGGTGCCTCGATCAACCGCTCGCTGCGCAGGATCACCTGCGTCTGGCCCGTCAGCGGATCACATGTTTCCAGCGATGTGCGCCAGGATGCGGTCATTCCCGCGCCTTGGGGGTCAGCAGCTTTTTCGGCCGGATCGCCTCGGCCGCCTTGAACAGGCCGAATGTCTGATTGACGTAATTCACCACGCCGCCGATCTGTTCCATATATTTCTGCAGTTCCGGCGTGCGTTCTGCCTCGACCACCTGCACCGGACGGTCCGGGCCATTGCCTTCAAACTGCACATAGAACAGCGGTTCGCCGCGCTTCAGGATGATATCCTGCTGCGGATCGTGCCATTCAAAGGCCCACATCAGCGGACGCGGCCACACGTTCAGCGGAAAGCGCCCGCCAAAGATGGTGCCGGGCAGCGGATCGCGGCGATAATGCATGAAGGCCGACAGCTGCGTCACATAAACCAGTTCATCGGCGATGAAGCAGTAGGGCAGCGACAGCTGGATCGTTGGCCTGTCGGGGTAGCGCCACTCGGCCTCGTTCACCAGCGTCAACACCTCGCCCAGCTTGTTGGCGCGAATGGTTGACGCCACCCCGGCGCGGTTCACCAGATGGCCCTTGCCCTTTTCGTCGCGGCCAAAGCCGATATGGATGTCGAAAGGGCTCTTCACCATGAAATACCGGCTTTCCAGCTGGATCACGCCGGGGCAGCGGCTGGCCGATTTCGCATGGCTCTTGTTGGTCTGGCGGAAACTGACACGTTCGGGCGGATCATACATCACCGCACCCTTGTCGGATGTCAGGAACCAGCCAACGGTGATCGGACCGGACTGGGGGCCATCTTCGGGCCGGTCGAAGGAAACATGGAACTGCATGGGGCGCCTCGTTGAACTTTGGCCCGAATCGTTCACGTGCCGGGCGACAAAGTCAACCTGCGGTGCTTGCCCAAGGGAAAGGCCGGGGCAAATTGCCCCGGCCCCTGTTCTGCCCTTGCGGGCAGATATACCGAACCCGGATCAGGCGCGGACCAGCTTTTCGTAGTCGCCCGCGATATCGCGCACCAATGCGCCCACCTCAAAGGTGTAATCGCCGATCTGGCCCACCGGCGTCACCTCGGCGGCGGTGCCGGTCAGGAAGCACTGTTCGAACCCTTCCAGCTCTTCCGGCATGATATAGCGTTCATGCACGGTGATCCCCTTGGCGCGCAGCATGCCGATCACTGTCTGCCGGGTGATGCCGTTCAGGATGGCATCGGGGTTGGGGGTATGCACTTCGCCATCCTTGACAAAGAAGATGTTCGCCCCCGTCGCCTCGGCCACATAGCCACGGTAGTCGAAGAACAGCGCGTCCGAGCAGCCCTTGGCCATGGCCGCATGTTTCGACATGGTGCAGATCATGTACAGACCGGCGGCCTTGGCGGCGGTGGGAATGGTCTCGGGTGACGGACGCTTCCATTTCGCGATGTCGAGCTTGGCGCCCTTCATCTTGGCATCGCCATAATAGGCACCCCAGCTCCAGCAGGCGATGGCCAGCCGCACCGGATTGCCGATGGAGGCGACACCCATCTCTTCGCCCGCGCCCCGGAAGGCCACCGCACGCACATAGGCATCGGTCAGACCATTGGCCGCCAGAACCTCTTCCTTGGCGCGGTTGATCTGCTCCACCGTGTAGGGGATCGGCATGTCGAGCAATTCGCCCGATTTCAGCAGACGTTCCGAATGTTCGGTCGATTTGAAGATCTTGCCGTTATAGCAACGCTCGCCTTCGAACACCGACGAGGCATAATGCAGCGCATGGGTCAGGATATGGACATTCGCATCACGCCAATCCACCAGCTTGCCATCCATCCAGATCTTGCCGTCGCGGTCGTCATATCCAGCCATCATCGCCTCCAAGGCCGTTCGTTTTGCACAAGTTGCGCAGATCAGGTCCGCATCGGACATAATGTTGCGCAAAATCTGCCATCCGGCTAACAGTTGCGACTTGGAAAGTCAACAAGGCTGACGTAAATTCCCGAGGAAGTGAGGGAGGCAGCAATGAGCGATCCGGGGCATGGCGGCGAAAGCCTGCTGTTTCTGACTGACGAGCAGTTGCGCAAGGGCATCGAGGCGATGTTCTTCGCCTATCGCGGCTTTACCGCAGATCCCGACCGGATTCTGGAAAACCTCGATTATGGCCGTGCCCATCACCGGGCGATGCACTTCATCCATCGCAGCCCGGGCACGACGGTGAACAACCTGCTCAACATCCTTGGCGTTACCAAGCAAAGCCTGAACCGCGTCCTGCGCACGCTGATCGACGACGGTCTGGTGGAAAGCCGGATCGGCAAGGTGGACAAGCGCGAACGCCATCTGTTCCTAACCGAACGCGGCGCGGAACTGGAACGGCAGTTGTCCGATGCCCAGCGGGCCCGGATGCGGGCGGCCTATCGGGCCGCCGGACCGCAGGCCGTGCAAGGATTTCGCACCGTGCTGGAATCGATGATGGACCCGGAACTGAAGCGGCAATACCTGACCTTGAAGGAGGGCGGCGCATGAATGACCTGCAGGCGCATCTTCTTGTGGTGGATGATGACGAACGCATTCGCGGCCTCTTGCAGAAATTCCTGATCCGTAACGGATTTCTGGTCACGGTCGCCAAGGATGCCCCCCAGACCCGACGCCTGCTGGCCGGGCTGGAATTCGACATGATCATTCTGGACGTGATGATGCCGGGCGAAGATGGCATCGCCCTGACCCGCGATCTGCGTGCCAAGCTGAACGTGCCGATCCTGCTGCTGACGGCCAAGGGCGAGACACAGAACCGGATCGAAGGATTGGAGGCCGGCGCGGACGACTATCTGGTCAAACCGTTTGAACCCAAGGAACTCTTGCTGCGCATCAATGCGATTCTGCGCCGTGTGCCCGCCGTGAAACCGGAACAGGCCGGGCCCAAGGTGCTGCATCTGGGCGAGGTACGCTATGACATGGAACGCGGCGAACTGTGGCGCGGGACCGATCCCGTTCGCCTGACCGCGACCGAGGCGCAGTTGATGCGCATTTTCGCGGCCCAGCCGGGCGAGCCGGTCAGCCGCGAAAGGCTGGTGGGCGATCTGGGGCCGGATGACGGGCCTGACAGCGACAAATCGCAGGAACGCGCAGTTGATGTGCAGATCACCCGGCTGCGGCGCAAGATCGAGGCCGACCCCAAACAACCGCGCTATCTGCAGACAGTACGGGGTGCGGGCTACATGCTGCAGCCCGACTGACGCCTTTCCCCGCCCGCGCAAATCCCCTAAACGGGGCGCAAAGGAGCCCTGTCCATGAGCTTGAACACCTTCGGCCATCTGTTCCGCGTCACCACCTGGGGCGAAAGCCACGGCCCTGCGCTTGGGGCCACGATTGATGGCTGCCCGCCCGGCGTACCGGTAGAGCCGGGTGCGCTGCAGCACTGGCTGGACCAGCGCAAGCCGGGGCAAAGCAAGTTCACCACCCAAAGGCAGGAACCCGACGCGGTGAAAATCCTGTCAGGTGTGTTTGACGGCCTGTCCACCGGCACCTCGATTCAGCTGATGATCGAAAATACCGACCAGCGATCAAAGGACTATGGCGAGATTGCCAAGGCCTTCCGCCCCGGTCATGCCGATATCGCCTATCACCTGAAATATGGTCTGCGCGATTACCGTGGCGGCGGTCGGTCCTCGGCGCGGGAAACGGCGGCGCGTGTGGCGGCGGGCGGGGTTGCGCGTTCCGCCCTTGCTACGCTCGTGCCCGGCCTGAAGATCACGGGCTATATGGTGCAGATGGGCGCGCGGAAGATCGATCGCAGCCGGTTCGACGCGGCAGAAATCGGGCGCAACGATTTCTGGTGCCCCGATCCTGTCATGGCGGTGGAATGGGCCGAATATCTGGATCATCTGCGCAAGGACGCGCATGATTCCGTGGGCGCCGTGATCGAGGTGGTCGCCAGCGGCGTGCCCGCAGGGCTTGGCGCACCGATCTATGGCAAGCTCGACAGCGATCTGGCGGCGGCGATGATGTCGATCAATGCCGTGAAGGGCGTGGAGATTGGCGACGGCATGGCGGCGGCAGAACTGACGGGCACCGAAAACGCCGACGAAATCCGCATGGGGCCGGACGGGCCGGTGTTCCTGTCCAACCATGCTGGCGGGATTCTGGGCGGCATCTCCACCGGGCAGGACGTGGTGGTGCGCTTTGCGGTCAAGCCGACCTCTTCGATCCTGACCCCGCGCCGCACGATCAATCAGGCCGGGGATGAAATCGATCTGATCACCAAAGGCCGGCACGACCCCTGCGTCGGTATCCGCGCGGTGCCCGTGGGCGAGGCGATGATGGCCTGCGTGCTGCTGGATCACCTGCTGCTGGACCGTGGCCAGACCGGCGGCGTTCGCGGCGAAATCGGCTGAAACCTGACGCAACCTGCCCTTCAGGTCGGGTTGCGCGACAGTTGCACCCCCAGGATTCCGGCCATCACGATGGCAACCCCGATCATGTCGGTCAGCCGGACGGTTTCACCCAGCAGGACGGCTGCAATGGCCACCCCGAAAAACGGGTTCAGAAAGTGAAAGGTCGCGGCCTTCACCGCGCCGATGCGCCGCACCAGCGCGAACCAGAGCAAGGTGGCGGCCAGCCCGGGCATGACGATCTGATAGGCCATGGCGGTCAGCCAGCGCAGCGACCATGTGCTGTGCCAGACCTCCAGCATCGCGCCCGCCAGCCCAAGACTGATGGAACCAACCCACATCTGCAGCCCGACCACGATCCAGACATTGCCGCCCGAAGCGGCCCCCCGCAGCGTGAGTGTGGCAATCGCCAGAGCCAGGGCCCCGATCACGCACAGCGCCACCCCCAGCGGATCGGCCCCAGACCCCAGCCGGGCCGACATGATGACCGCCACGCCGGCAAAGCCCATGAATAGCCCGGCCATGCCCAATACCGGCAACCGCTCGCCCTTCACCGCCCAGCCCAGACCTGCCACCAGCAGCGGCATGGTCGATGCGATGATCGCGGCCAGCGAAGCCTCGATCCACTGCATCGCAACGAAGTAAAGCCCCAGATAAATCCCGTTCTGGCACAGGCCAAAGATCAGCGTGGCCCGCCCCTGCGCCGCCGTCAGCCGCAGGCTTTGCCCCATGGCCAGCCCCGCCCCCACGGCAATCGCCCCCGAAATCGCAAAGCGCAGGGCCAGCGACAGGATCGGTGCGCTTTCAGCCACGATGATCCGCGCCGTCGCATAGGCGGAAGACCAGATCAGCGCAAAGCTGAGCCCGATGACAATTGCCCGCAAATCCATTGCCGCCCCCTCTTTGCCCCGACCCTAGGCGGCGAATGCCCAAATGCAAAGGGCCGCCCGACAGCGGGGCGGCCCTTGAAAACACATCCCCTGCGGGATCAGGCGTTCACGCTGTCCTTCAGCGCCTTGGCGATGGTGAATTTTACCTGCTTGTCAGCCGGCTTGGTCACGGTTTCGCCGGTGGCGGGGTTGCGGACCTGACGTTCGGGGCGCGCCTTGCAGGCCACCTTGCCCAGACCCGGCAGGGTCACGGTGCCGCCATTGGCCACTTCGCGCGATACGACCTCGGCAATCGCATCCAGCGCGCTGCCTGCCACTTTCTTGTCGGCGCCCATGGCTTCGGCAAGGGCGGCGACGAGTTGGGTCTTGGTCATCGGTTTCGACATGTTTCTGTTCCTTTCTTGTGCCGGGCTGCTCGCGCCGGCAGGGCCCCCGGCGGGGCATGGTGCCCCGCTACACAGGTTTTCGGGGCAAAGTTCAAGCCCCTTTTGCCTGTAAACGCTGGGGAATTGCGGGTCAGAGGAACGCGGTTTCCTCGAAGCTGCGCAGCTTGCGGCTATGGATGCGCTCGATCGGCATTTCGCGGATCAGCTCCATCGCATGAATGCCGATCTGCAGATGCCGTGCCACCTGGGTCTTGTAGAAATCCGATGCCATTCCGGGCAATTTCAACTCGCCATGCAGCGGCTTGTCGCTGACGCAAAGCAGCGTGCCATAGGGCACCCGGAAGCGGAATCCGTTGGCCGCGATGGTCGCACTTTCCATATCCAGCGCGATGGCACGCGATTGCGACAGGCGCTGCACCGGGCCGGACTGGTCGCGCAATTCCCAATTGCGGTTGTCAATCGTGGCCACGGTCCCGGTGCGCATGATGCGCTTGAGTTCATAGCCTTCAAGCTGCGTGACATGCTCAACCGCGTCTTCCAGCGCGATCTGCACTTCAGCCAAAGCCGGGATCGGCACCCAGATCGGCAGGTCGGCATCCAGAACGTGATCTTCGCGCAGATAGGCATGGGCCAACACGAAATCACCAAGCGCCTGCGTGTTGCGCAGCCCCGCACAATGGCCCACCATCAGCCAGGCATGCGGGCGCAGCACGGCGATATGGTCGGTCGCGGTTTTCGCGTTCGAAGGCCCGACACCGATATTCACCAGCGTGATCCCCTGCCCATCGGCCCGCTTCAGGTGATAGGTCGGCATCTGTGGCATTTTCGGCGTCACCGGAAGCTCGGCGTCCGGCGCGGAGATTAGGTGATTGCCCGGCGCGACAAAGGCCACATAGCCCGAAGCCGGATCGGCCAGAACCTTGCGGGCATAGGCCTCGAACTCATCGACATAGAACTGATAGTTGGTGAACAGAACATGGTTCTGGAAATGGGTCGGATCTGTCGCCGTGTAATGGGCCAGCCGTGCCAGACTGTAATCCACCCGTTGGGCCGTGAACGGGGCCAGCGGGCGCGACCCATCGGGATATTCGGTCAGCACACCATTCACGATGTCATCATTGGTGGTGGCCAGATCCGGCACGTCGAACACATCGCGCAGCGGAAAATCCAGCACGCCTTCCTGCGGCACCAGCACACCCGGATTGCCCGCCACCGCAAAATGCACCGGCATCGGGGTGGTGGATGGGCCGATCTGCACCGGAACCCCATGGTTCTGCACCAGAAGATCGATCTGCTGGACCAGATAATTGCGGAACAGATCGGGGCGGGTGATCGTGGTGGCATAGGTGCCGGGCTGTGCGACATGGCCGAAGGACAGGCGTGAGTCGGTCTTGGCAAAGCTGGTGGTGGACAGCCTGATCTCGGGGTAGAAGGCCCGAACCCGTGCGGCAGGACGTTCGCCCCGCATCACGGCATTGAAATGCTCTGACAGAAAGCCCACGGCCTGCCGGTAGAGTGCTTCCAGACGCGCCACCGCTGCGGCGGCATCGGTAAAGCTTTCATGCGCCGCATCGGGCGGCGCGATATGGGTCTGCGATATCTGCATCTTGTCTTTGTCCATTTTTTGATCGCCCTTTCTGCACCGTCTGCCCGGGCGAAATCAAGCCTTGCGTGAGGGCGCTAACGGTCGTGCATGTCAGGCGCATGACGGCCTTGCAGCCGCCGGGCTGCATCCCCAATATCAGGCCATGACCTATACCCTCCTCTCTCTTGGCCACGGCTATTCGGCGCAGGCCCTCGCCCGCCGGGCCTTGCAGCATGGCTGGCGCGTCATCGGCACCACCCGCAGCGCCGAAAAGGCCGCCACATTCGCCGCCGAAGGAATCGAACCGCTGATCTGGCCGGGCACATCGCTCGCCCCTGCGCTGGAAACGGCGACCCATATCCTTGCCTCCATCGCGCCGGGGTCCGATGGCGACCCGTTGCTGAACGCCCACGCCGACGAAATCGCCGCCGCGCGCCCGCAATGGGTGGGCTATTTATCCACAACCGGTGTCTATGGCGATCACGCGGGGGCCTGGGTGGATGAGGATACCCCGCTCACCCCTTCGACCATTCGTGGCAAACAGCGCGTCATGGCCGAGGCACAATGGCAGGCGCTTGGTTTGCCGCTGCACATCTTCCGTCTCGCGGGCATCTACGGCCCCGGTCGCGGCCCGTTCGCCAAGGTCAGGAACCGGACCGCGCGGCGCATCGTCAAACCCGGCCAGGTGTTTTCGCGCATCCATGTCGAAGATATTGCCGCCACGCTGGAGGCCTCGATGCTGCGTCCAAACCCGGGCCGCATCTACAATGTCTGCGACGATGACCCCGCCCCGCCCGAGGCCGTGATCGCCCATGCCGCGCATCTGCTGGGCATGCCAGAACCGCCCGCCGAGGATTGGGACACCGCCGAAATGACGCCGATGGCCCGCAGCTTCTATGCCGAAAGCAAGCGTGTGCGGAACGACCGCATCAAGGCGGAACTTGGCCTGCGGCTGCGCTACCCCAGCTACCGCGAAGGGCTGGCGGCACTGCTGGCGGCGGGGGATTTTACGGATGATGAGGTATAGTCACCCTCACCGCTTCCAGACCGGCGGCAGCAAATGCCCCCGGCGGATTGCGACCATGAGCAAGATCACCCCGGTCGTGGTGCACAAGACCAGCGCCACCACAGAATGCTCCATGCCGAAACTGCCCCCCGTAAGCCATTCCGGCCCCTCGATCCGCGCCTTCAGCAGCCCCGGATCGGTCGCCGAGCCCGACACGATCCCGGAAAACACCGCCGACTGGAAGTAGTTCCACGCCATGTGGAACCCCATGCAAATCCACAACCGACGCGTCACCAGATAGGCCGCCGAGAGCAACAGCCCGGCCTCGATACTGATATAGATCGCCCCGCCCAGGGTTGCGTCAGGGTTCATCAGATGCACCAGACCGAACACCGCCGAGGAAACCAGAATCCCCGCCCAGCTGCCAAACACCGCCTCGACCGAACGGTGCAGCACGCCCCGGAACAGCAATTCCTCAAAGATCCCCGATTTCACCGCCATCGCCAGATTGGGCAGCAGAAAGACCAGCGGGTTCACCCCATCCACCTGATAGATGCCAAGTATCATCAGGATCACCGCGCAGGCGGTGTAAAGCCCGGCGCCACACAACGCGCCCCAGGCCCATTCGCGCGCCAGACCTTGGGTTGCAAGCTCGCTCACCACCCGACGTTCGATGAAGCGGCCATAGGTCAGATACAGGCCAATAGCTGCCAGCCCCAGCACAATCTGGATGGCCAGATTCGTCAGCGGCGCGGCGTTATAAGCCTCCAGCCAGGATTCCGCCCAGCCCATGAAATACAGCATGACAAAGCCCAGCACGAGCAGGCGCGTCAGCGGCGATTGCAGCACGCGCTGCCAGATTGGCCGCGATATGGCAAATGCTTCCGCCATGATATCCTCGTCTTTGCGATCTGCGGCCGGCCCCGCGCCGCCGCCTTGGCCAAACAGTAGCCTTGCCCTTACGGCAAGTCACCCAATTTGCGAAACCGCCAAAGGTAGCGCAACCCAAGGCATGATCGTCGGGCAAGGTGCAGTCAGACAGGGCGGAACCGGGCCAAGCGCAGGACGGACAACCGCCGTCGGCCGAGGTGGTGTCATTGCTCGGGCCAAATTCGTGGTCTCCGACGTGAAGATCGCCTTGGGTTACAGCCCACTGACTTCGGCGAAATACCCTTCATCAACGTCATTAATGATGATGAAGGGCTTGCGTGGCCGCACCCCCACACCGTGCTGGATCATCAGCCGCGCCACCTCGGCCCCGTTGATCAAGACGATCCTGTGCTGCACCTTATTTAGATAAGCCCGCGCCTCGGCCGAGAAATCCGAGGTGGTGACAAACACCCCCTTCGTCGCCCCCTCGCCGGTCAGGCTGCCGACAAATTGCTGGATCGCGGGCCGCCCGACATTGCTGCCGGGGGCATAGCGCTTGGCCTGAATATAGACGGCATCCAGCCCCAAGGCATCTTCATGGATAATCCCGTCAATCCCGCCATCCCCCGAGGCCTTGGTACGCATCGACGTGGCCAGCTCCCGCGCACCGTAGCCCATGGCATTCAGCAGGTCGATGATCAACTGTTCAAAGCGGGTCGGGTGCATTGTGTACACCAATTCCAGCAGATCTGTTTCCAACGCACTATTTAGGTGTTTATAGGCAGCCAAGATCACTTCATCGGGGGTGGCTTCCGGCTGTGTCGACACGACAGGTTGAATAACATCCGCCAGCTCTTCACCCTTTTGCCCCTCGCGCCAATCGTTGAAAGTCTCGAACTCACGCAGCGCCGCCACATCAATGCGTCCCGGCTGCGAGGCCAGCAGGCTCCGCCCGCGCTCCGTGATCTGGTGATGGTTGCGGCGCGGGCTTTCCAACAAGCCCGCCTTGGAAAGATAGGTCCGCGCCCAATGCGCGCGGTTGGCCAACACAGTCATTGTGCCACTCGGCAGCAACTCCTCGGCCTCCGCCTCGGTGATCTGAAACTCCGCCCGAAGGCGCGGCAGCACATCAGAAACCCGCGTTGCCCCTTCCGCAAAGGCGCGCAACACAGGCAACATCAACGTCTGATAGTCAGGAACCGGCATGAGACCTCCGCAACCGCTGCGCGAAGGCTATCCGGCTCACCCGCCTGTTGCAAGGCTCAGGCCCGCAGCCCCACCGTGGCAATGCCCAGCGTTTCCAGCGCCTTGGCCTCGATCTGCGGCGCGTTCATCCCCGCCACGGCATACATGGCCTCGGGGCTCGCCTGATCGATGAACGTATCGGGCAGCACCATGGAGCGATATTTCAGTCCCCGGTCAAACACGCCTTCCTCGGCCAGAAGCTGTGCCACATGGCTGCCAAAGCCGCCCACCGCGCCTTCTTCCACCGTGATCAGCGCTTCATGGTGGCGGGCCAGTTGCAAGATCAGCTCCCGGTCCAAGGGCTTCGCGAACCGCGCATCGGCCACGGTGCAGGCCACGCCGCGCGCCGTCAGCGCCTCGGCGGCTTTCAGCACCTCTCCCAGCCGCGTCCCGAACGAGAGCAGCGCCACGCGCCCGCCCTCGCGGATCACCCGGCCGCGGCCGATCTCCAGCACCGCGCCACGCTCCGGCATCTCCACGCCCATGCCATCGCCGCGCGGATAGCGGAAGGCGCTTGGCCCCTCGTCATAGGCCGCCGCCGTCGCCACCATATCCACCAGTTCGGCCTCATCCGCTGCGGCCATCACCACCATGCCCGGCAGATTGGCCATGAAGGCCACGTCAAAGGCGCCCGCATGGGTGGCGCCATCCGCCCCCACCAGCCCCGCGCGATCAATCGCAAAGCGCACCGGCAGGCGCTGGATCGCCACATCATGCACCACCTGGTCATAGCCGCGCTGCAAGAAGGTGGAATAAATCGCGCAGAAGGGCTTCAGCCCCCCCGCCGCAAGGCCTGCGGCAAAGGTCACCGCATGCTGTTCGGCAATGCCCACATCGAAACAGCGCTTCGGGAACCGCTCGGCGAACAGGTTCAGCCCCGTGCCATCCGGCATCGCCGCCGTCACGGCCACGATCTTGTCATCCCGCGCGCCCTCGGCCAGCAGCGCCTGCGCAAAGACCTTGGTATAGCTCGGCGCGTTGGATTTCGCCTTCACCTGCACCCCGGTCAGCACGTCGAACTTGGCCGTGGCATGGCCCTTGTCCATCGCCGCCTCGGCGGGGGCATAGCCTTTGCCCTTTTTGGTGATCACATGGATCAGCATCGGCCCCGTCGCCCGCGCCTTGACGGTGCGCAGCAGGGGCAGAAGCTGGTCAAGGTCATGGCCATCAATCGGGCCGACATAGGAAAAGCCCAACTCCTCGAACAGGGTGCCGCCCACGGTCATGCCCTTGAGCATTTCCTTGGCCCGGCGCGCGCCTTCCTGCAGGGGTTCGGGCAACAGGCTCACCATGCCTTTGGCCGCCTGTTTCAACTCCTGAAACGGCGCCTCGGCGTATAGACGTGACAGATAGCTGGACAGCGCACCTACCGGCGGCGCGATCGACATTTCATTGTCATTCAGGATCACGAACAGGCGCTTGCCCAGATGGCCCGCATTGTTCATCGCCTCAAAGGCCATGCCCGCGCTCATCGAGCCATCGCCGATCACCGCAATCGCATCGCCGGGATCCCCCCCCAGATCGGCAGCAACCTTGAACCCAAGGGCCGCGCTGATCGAGGTGGACGAATGCGCCGCCCCGAACGGGTCATAGGGGCTTTCCGACCGCTTGGTGAAACCCGAAAGTCCCCCCTCCATCCGCAGGGTGCGGATGCGGTCGCGCCGCCCGGTCAGAATCTTGTGCGGATAGCATTGATGCCCCACATCCCAGATCAGCTTGTCGCGCGGGGTGTTGAACACGGCATGAATCGCAACCGTCAACTCCACCACACCCAGACCCGCGCCCAGATGCCCGCCGGTGACCGACACCGCGCTGATCGTCTCGGCGCGCAATTCATCGGCCAATTGCCGCAGCTCGCGGTCGCTCAGGCCCTTCATGTCGGCGGGCACGCGCACACGGTCAAGGATCGGGGTCTTGGGTCGGTCGGTCATGGCAGGCCCTCCTCGGGCGCGTCAGCTTTGGCGCGAGATAACGAAGCGCGCCGCTTCGATCAAGGCAGCGGCCCTGTCACCATAGGGTGAAAGGGCATTTTCCGCCTGTTGCACCAATTCACTCGCCCGCGCCCGTGCACCTTCCAGCCCGAGATGCGAAACGAAGGTGGCCTTGCCGGCATCGGCATCCTTGCCGACACGTTTCCCGGTGGCTGCTTCGTCGCCTGTCACATCAAGAATGTCATCGGCAATCTGAAAGGCAAGGCCCATTGCCGTGGCATAGGCGCGCAAGGGGGCCGGATCGGCCCCGGCCATCAGCGCGCCCGCTTCGGCAGAAAAGCAGATCAAGGCCCCGGTCTTTCCGGCCTGCAACCGCGTGATCTCGGGCAGAGTCAGGGGCGCGGGGGCGGTTTCGGCGGCAATATCCAGCGCCTGCCCCAGAACCATGCCCTGCGCGCCGCTGGCCCGCGCCAGCCCCGCCACCAAGGCCAGCCGCCGCTCCGCCGCGCCCAAGGCCGGGTCGCACAGCAATTCAAAGGCCAGCGTCTGCAAGGCATCGCCCGCCAGCACCGCCGTCGCCTCATCCCATTTCACATGCACCGTGGGCAGGCCGCGCCGCAGATCGTCATCATCCATGCAGGGCATGTCGTCATGGATCAGGCTATAGGCGTGCAACGCCTCCACCGCCGCCGCCGCACTGACCGAAGCTTCCGGCCCCACGCCATGCAGCCGGGCCGATTCCATCACCAGAAAGGCCCGCAGCCGCTTGCCGCCCTGCACCGCATAGCGCATGGCCTGCACCACCGGCACATCATCCAAACCGGCCAAGGCCGCATCCAGCCGCGCCTGCACCCGCGCGGCATCGGCCTGCAACAGGTCGTGAAAGCTCACAGCCCCTCCGCCGGAGCCGTTGCCACCGCCCGGCCTTCCTGCGCGCGGATCAATTCCACCTTCGCCTCGGCATCCTTCAGCTTTTCGGCGCAATGCGCCTTCAGCAAGGCTCCGCGTTCATACAGCTTGATGCTGGCCTCCAGCGCCACATCGCCGCGTTCCAGCTTGCCGACCACGGTTTCCAGTTCGGCCATGGCCTCTTCAAAGCTCATTTCGGCAATCGGTCTTTCGGTCATCGGCCTCTCCGCTCCAGCACTTCGACATGGGCGGCAACGCTTTCGCCCAAGGCTGCCAGATCATAGCCGCCCTCCAGCGCCGATACCACCCGTCCACCGCAAGTGCCATCGGCCAGATCGCAGATTGCCTCGGTCAGCCAGACGAAATCGGCGGTTTCCCATTCCAGGCTGGCCAGCGGATCTTCCTCATGCGCATCAAAACCCGCGCTGACAAGAATGAGTTCCGGGCGAAATTCGGCCAGCCGGTCCAGCGCCGGTTCCCAGGCCGCCCGCATCGCCGCCCGGCCCGACCCGCCACGCAGCGGCAGATTGACAATCTGTCCATAAGCGCCCCGTTCCCCCGGAGAGCCCGTGCCGGGATACAATGGCATCTCGTGCGAGGATACGAACATCGCCCGTGCCTCGTCCCACAGAAGATCCTGCGTGCCATTGCCGTGATGCACATCGAAATCCAGCACCGCGACACGTCCGAGCCCGTGATGATCCAGCGCATGTTTCGCCGCAATGGCAACAGTGCCGAACAGGCAAAACCCCATGGCCCGATCGGTTTCGGCGTGATGGCCCGGTGGGCGGGTGGCGATAAAGGCATTGGCCGCAGCCCCGGCCAGAACGGCATCGACAGCAGCGCAGGCCGCCCCCACCCCGCGTAGGGCCGCCGCCACCGATCCCGGGGCCAGATAGGTATCGCCATCCAGCATCGCCCAACCCTCGCGCGGGACTGTGGCTGCCACCCGTTCCAGATAGGTACGCGGATGGCACCGCAACACAGATTGCCCGTCGGCCAGCGGTGCGTCCCGGCGATCCAACCGGCTCTGGGCCAGTGCCGCCTCGACCGCGCGCAACCGGGCTGCCTGTTCAGGATGCCCTGGCGGTTCGGCATGGGCGATGCAATCGGGGTGCGAATAGAACAGGGTCGTCATCAGTGGCCTTTCGGGGGGGCGCTGCGCCCCGGGTTCACCCAAACACTGATTAACCTTGATTAACGCCGCCATCCTGCGCAGGTCAGACAGGATTGCAAGCCCTGCCGCAGCGGGAAGCAGGGGCCTTGACCTTGGTTTGATGCTGCGAAACTGTGCGCAGGTTGCAGGGGGGCTACATGTCTCAATTTACACGTTTTCTGGCGGCCAGCGGTTTGGCCAATCTGGCCGATGGCATCGCGACCCTGATCTGGGTCTGGGTGGCCTCACTGCTGACGCGCGACGCGGCCTTGATCGCGCTGGTCCCGGTGGCGCTGCGCCTGCCCTGGGTGATCTTCGCGATTCCGGCCGGGCTGGTGGCTGACCGGGTTGACCGGCACAGGATGGTGCTGGCGATGGATGCGCTGCGCGCTGCCGCCTTTGCGGTTGCGGCTGTTGCGCTGATGGTCTGGGCACCCAGCGCCACTGCCCCCGCAACCGGAGTTTCCTCCTGGCCCTTGTTCCTGACGCTGTGCCTGGCGGCTTTGGTCGTTGGCGTGGCCGAGGTGTTTCGCGACAACGCCGCCCAGACCCTGCTGCCCGCTCTGGTGCCCGATCAGGCGCTGGAGCGGGCAAACGGGCAGCTCTGGTCACTGGAATCCGTGACAAACCAGATGCTTGGCCCGGCGCTTGGTGCATTGCTTCTGGGCGCGGCACTTGCCCTGCCCTTCGCGGTGAATGCGGCCGCCTATGCGGCGGCGGCCCTGATCCTGCTGGCGATGAAGGGCCAGTTCCGGCCAGCACCCGGCGACCAGCCTGCCCATTGGCGCCGCGATCTGGCCGAAGCGTTCCGCTATCTGCTGGCCCAACCACTGCTGCTCATGCTCGCTTGCATCACCGGACTATGGAACCTTCTTGATTCCATGATGATGTTTGCCCTGCTGCTGCATGCGCAGGAAAACCTGCAGATGAGCGCGTCGACCTATGGGCTTGTGCTGTCGGCCATGGCCATCGGCGGGATCATCGCCGGGTTGACCGGTGACCGGGTGGTGGCCCGGATCGGCCCGGGGGCCACCTGCGGCAGCATGCTGTTCCTGAGCGCGTTTGCGGTGATGGCCATGCCGATGCTGGCCCATCCGGTGGCACTCGGGGCCTGTTTTGCGCTGATGCATCTGGGCGGCATCTACTGGAACATCGTGTCGGTCAGCACGCGGCAGCGGTTGATCCCCGACATGTTGCGCGGGCGTGTCAACAGCCTGTACCGGTTGCTGGCCTGGGGCGCGATTCCGCTGGGCAGTCTGCTGGCCGGGGTGATAATCGAACAGTCATCCCCTTGGCTGGGCCGCGCCGACGCGCTGGTTCTGCCGCTCTGGGTGGCGGGGGTGGCACTGGTCATCGTCTCGATCGTGGTTCAGCGCCCCTTGCGGCGCTTGCTGTCCGAAGTGACCGGCTGGCGGCGCTGACCCCGGCTCACGCCAAACATATGCAAATGCCATTTGAATTTCCGGCATTCTGGCCTTACATAACTGGCAAGTGATGCAAGGCAGACGGATGACCGAGGCAAGCGAAGACCTGACCCACAGCCGCGCAACCGAATGGTTGGCGCGTGGTGGCCTGCGCCCGACCCGTCAACGCCTTGCCTTGGCCAGCTTGCTGGTGGGCGATGGCGAAGACCGCCATGTCACCGCCGAAAGCCTGTTCGCCGCTTCGGTCAAAGGCGACGAAAAGGTCAGTCTTGCCACCGTTTACAACACCTTGCGCGCCTTCTGCGATGCCGGGCTGATGCAAGAGGTGGTGGTGGACGGGTCGAAAAGCTATTTCGACACCCGTATGGGGGACCATCCGCATTTCTACTGGGAAGATGCGGCCAGCCTGACCGATGCGCCGGCCGAAGAGCTTGACATCTCGCGCCTGCCGACCCCTCCCGAAGGGATGGAGATCGCCCGGGTCGATGTGGTGATCCGGCTGCGCAAGAAAGCCTGACTAAGCCCCAACGACTAGCGAATTGCTTCGCTGTGATGGCGACTTCGCTTGCGCAATGCCCAAATTTGATCAAATTTCGCAGCACCCCATCGAAGGAACTGCGATGTCCGCCCCTCGCACCGTCTTGCGCCCAGCCATTACCGAGGACGCTGAAACCGTCGCCCGGCTGGTGGCAGCCCTGCTGACCGAATTGTCCGGAACCGACCATCTACCTGCGCCAGACCTTGCCCGCGACGTGCTGTCTGAACCCGGGATTCACGCCATGCTGGCCCTGCAGGAAGGGCAGGCAGTCGGTGTCATGCTGCTCAATGAATGTGCGGCGATCTATGCCGGTGGCCGCTTTGGCGAAATCACCGAACTCTATGTCCTGCCCGCGCTGCGGTCGCAGGGTATCGCCGCCTGTCTTCTGGCACAGGCCAAGGCCATCGCGCGGGCGCGCGGCTGGCATCGGCTGGAGGTCGGCGCCCCGGCCCAGCCGGACTGGGGCCGGACCCTGGCCTTTTATCAGGCGCAGGGGTTTCAGGAAATCGGTCCCCGCCTGCGCCTGCTGATCTGACCGGTTCAGCGCCCCGGGAAGGCGTTCAGGATCGACCGCTCGCCAAATGTGGCGCCACCATTGGCACCAAAGCGGAAATCGACGCCCAGTTTGACATAGGCCCCGTCCGGGTTGGTGGTGCCATAGCGCCCGGCAACTGCCCCGACTTCGCCGATGAACCGGGTGCTGTCGCCAAGCGCCCATACGCCGGTGACGCCGTATTTTGTGGCAGAACTTCCGCCATCCACGCTGGCGAAATCGACATCCAGACCCATTTCAAGCCCGCCCGCGCCGACTGGCATGGCCACATTGAACCCGGCCAGCGTGGCCGATGTATCGGCGGTGGATCGGCCCAGATAGGCCTCGACCTGCGTGGCCCCGATGCCTTGGGTATATTCGGCCCCCAGAACGCCCTCGCCCGAACTGCCCTGAATATCGACGCTGTAGAACAGACCTGCAGCTTGGCCCGGGGCAAAGCTGTAATAGCCATGGGTGGTGATGTTCTTGTTCGTCCGATCCAGCGCATGCAGGCCCGCGATGCCCAGATCGCTTTGCAGGCCGAACTGTCCCCATTGGAAATCGAAGGATCCCCGCGCAGCAGATTTCGCCTCATCCGTGTCGTCCACAAATGCCGAATGTGACAGCGACAGGCTGCCCCCGACAAATTCGGCATGGGCGGCAGTGGGCAGCAGGGCCATAAGCCCGACAATGCCCGCAACACGGGTGATGAACATGACTGTCTCCTGTACACGCCGGGCTTGCCCCGGTTTTCTGCTCGGTCGGGCCTTTGTCGGCCTCTGCAGGCAGAATAGCAGAGCAATGCAGATTTGACAGCCCCGTTTGCAAACCCGGGTTCTCGCCCGGGATTTTCCGCTTGCCGCGAAATTCCAGAGCGTTATGTTCCGCTCTACCTCGGGGTGCCCCATGGGCTGAGACGCGGCAACGCGGACCCGTTGAACCTGAACCGGTTAGGACCGGCGGAGGGAAGGTGCGGCCCCGTGCAATGGGGCGTCCTGTCTCCGCCCGTCGCAGATGAGAGGAGACAAGATCATGAAATCCTTGCCATTTGCCGCGGGTCTTTCTGTATTGGCCACCATGGCCAGTGCCGAGACCCCGGTGCTTGATGTGCTGACCTATGACAGCTTCACCAGCGAATGGGGGCCTGGCCCCGCCATCGAAAAGGCTTTCGAGGCAACCTGCGCCTGCGATCTGCGCTTCACCCCCGCGGGGGACGGCGCCGCACTGCTGGCACGGCTGCAACTGGAAGGTTCCGGATCGAATGCTGATGTCGTGCTGGGGCTGGATACCAACCTGACCTCGGCAGCCCGGGCAACCGGTCTGTTTGCACCGCATGGCCAGACCCCGCAGACCAACCTGCCGGTCGCGTTTTCGGATGCCGAATTTCTGCCCTATGACTGGGGCTGGTTCGCCTTCGTGCATGATCGCAAACTGACCGCCCCCAAGTCCTTTGTCGAACTGGCCGCGTCTGACCTGAAGATCGTCATTCAGGATCCGCGCTCCTCCACCCCTGGTCTGGGCCTGCTGATGTGGGTCAAGGCCGCCCATGGTGACAAGGCCGGGCAAATCTGGGCCGATCTGGCGGACAATATCGTGACTGTCACCCCCGGCTGGTCCGAGGCTTATGGCATGTTTCTGGAAGGCGAGGCCGATCTGGTGCTGAGCTATACCACGTCGCCTGCCTATCACCTGATCGCCGAACAGGATGACAGCAAGACTGCCGCGCTGTTTGACGAAGGCCATTACCTGCAGGTCGAGGTGATGGGCAAACTGGCCGCCAGCGATCAACCGGCACTTGCCGATGCCTTTCTGACCTTCATGCTCAGCGATGCGGCGCAGGTGGTTCTGCCCACGACAAACTGGATGTACCCGGCCAAACAGCCGGCAGAAGGGCTGCCCAAGGGCTTTGAAACCCTGATCCAGCCCGGCAGATCGCTGCTTTTGTCAGCAGATGAGGCCGAGGCCGCACGCGGCCCGGCGTTGGACGAATGGCGCGCCGCGCTGGCGCGTTGATCGCGGCGGGGCTGGGGGTTCTGACCCTTGGCCCCGTGGCTGTGGTCATCTGGCATTCGGGCGGGGTGGCTCCTGCCTTGTCGGCGGCGGATTGGGCCGCCTTGCGCTTTACGGTGTTGCAAGCGGCACTGTCGGCGCTGGCTTCCGTCACCTGCGCGGTGCCGCTGGCCCGGGCTTTGGCGCGGCGGCGTTGGCCCGGGCGCGGCGCCCTGATCGCCGCGCTTGGCGCCCCGTTTCTGTTGCCTGTGATCGTGGCCGTGCTGGGTCTGCTGGCCGTCTTTGGCCGCGCCGGGATCGTCAATCAGGTGCTGGCGGGTCTGGGCCTGCCGCCCGTGTCGATCTTCGGGCTGGGCGGTGTGGTGCTGGCCCATGTCTTTCTGAACATGCCGTTGGCCACCCGGATGATCCTGCAAGGCTGGCAGGCCATCCCGGCAGAGCGGTTGCGGCTGGCCGAAAGTCTGGGCTTTGGTCCTGCCGATCTGTGGCGGCACATCGAAATTCCGATGCTGCGCGCCGTGCTGCCGGGGGCCACCTTGGCCATCTTTGCCATCTGCCTGACCAGCTTCGCGGTGGTGCTGGTGCTGGGGGGCGGGCCAGCCGCCACGACGGTCGAGCTTGCCATCTATCAGGCAGTGCGGTTTGATTTCGATCTGGGCCGCGCGGCGGCCCTTGCGGTGTTACAGGTGGCGGCTTGTGGTGCCGGGGTTGCGCTTGCGGCGATGGTCACCCAAGGGGCCGGTTTTGGGGCCGGTCTGGACCGGATGCAGCCCCTGCCCGCACCGGGTGGCTGGCGACTCATCTGTGACGTTGTCGTGATCACGGCGGCAACCGCTTTTCTGGCCGCCCCCTTGATTGCCGTGGCACTGCGCGGCGTGATCGGCCTGCCCGATTTGCCGGGCGCGGTCTGGCCAGCCCTTGGCGCGTCATTGCTGGTTGCAGGACTTGCGGCCCCACTGGCCGTGGGCGCCGCCCTGACGCTCGCGCTGGCCGTGGCGCAGGGCGCGCGTTGGCAAGGGGCGGCGGCGATGCTGCCACTGGCCGGGTCATCGCTTGTGCTGGGCACCGGGCTGTTTCTGGCTATCCGGCCTTTTGCCAATCCGCCCGACCTTGCGCTGCCTGTTACGGTTCTGGTCACCGCGATGATCGCCCTGCCCTTCGCCTACCGGCTGATCCTGCCCCATGCGCAGGCGTTGCAGGCCGATTATGGGCGGCTGGCGGCGGCGCTGGATCTGCGCGGCTGGGCCGCGTTTCGGCTGCTGATCCTGCCCCGCCTGCGCCGCCCGCTTGGCTTTGCCACCGGCCTCTGTGCGGCCTTGGCAATCGGGGACCTGGGGGTGATCGCCCTTTTCGCCACCGAAGACGGCGTGACCCTGCCACTGGTGATCCAGCGGCTGATGGGGGCCTATCGCACCGACGCGGCGGCAGCTACGGCCCTGTTGCTGGTGATTGCCGCTTTCGGGGTTTTCTGTATCTGTGACAGATGGGGGCGTGCCGATGCTGAGCCTTGAAGGCCTGCAGATCGTGCAGGATGATTTCCGGCTTGAAGCCGACCTGACGCTGGCCGCCGGGGCGCGGATTGCCGTGATCGGTCCCTCGGGTGCGGGAAAATCCACCCTGCTTGGGGCAATTGCCGGGTTTCAGCCAGCGCAAGCCGGCCGCATCCTCTGGCATGGTGACAGGATTGACACCCTGCCGCCCGGGCGGCGGCCGCTTTCGATGCTGTTTCAGGATCAGAACCTGTTTCCGCATCTGACTGTGGCGCAGAACCTAGGCCTTGGGCTGGACCCATCGCTGCGCCGTGTCGATCATCGCGCGGTCGATGCCGTGCTGGAGCGGGTGGGGCTGTCTGGCCTAAGCGCACGCAAGCCAGCGCAACTGTCAGGCGGGCAGCAAAGCCGGGCCGCATTGGCGCGCTGCCTGTTGCGGGCCCGGCCCATTCTGCTGCTGGATGAACCCTTTGCCGCGCTCGGGCCTGCGCTGAAAGCAGAAATGCTGGCCCTGTTGGCCGAAACCGCCGGGCCTGCGCTGGTGCTGATGGTAACGCATGACCCGGGCGATGCCCGCGCCTTTGCCGATCAGACCGTGCTGGTGGCCGAAGGCAGGGCCGAACCGGCAAGACCCACCGCCACCCTGCTGGATCATCCGCCGCCTGCGCTCGCCGCCTATCTGGGCCAAGGCTGACGCGCAAAAGCAAAAACCCCGCAGGTAACTGCGGGGTTTTTTCTTGGTCATGATCTGAAGATCAGGCGTGCGTCTTGCCCTTGATGCCAGCCCAAAGCCGCTTGTTGGTCAGGTAAAGCAGCGTTGACAGCAGGATCAGGAAGGTAACGGCGACAAAGCCCATCTGCTTGCGGGCCATCATCTTGGGTTCCGCCGTCCACATCAGGAAGGCCGACACATCTTCCGCCATATGATGCAAGGTGGCAGGATGGCCGTCGGCATAGGTGACCTGATCATCCGACAGCGGAGGCGGCATGGCAATCCAGCCCCCTGGGAAGGCGTGGTTTTCGTAGAAGGTCGTCCCGGCCTCTTCCTTCGTCTCGCCGGTATAGCCGGTCAGGATCGAATAGATGTATTCCGGGCCGCCGATGCCATTCACCAACTGGCTGATGCCGGTGCCATAGGGGCCGTGGAACCCGGCGCGGGCCTTGGCCATCAGGCTCAGGTCCGGGCCCATACCCTCACCCGAACGCGACGGGAACTTGTCGGTCCATTCACGCGGGCGGGCTTCACCACCCGGCAGTTCCACCTCGTCCAGGCTGGCCGCATAGGCGCGCACCTGATCGGCGGGCAGTTCTGGGCCACCTTCATCGGCCAGGGTGCGGATCGGCACGAACTTCATGCCATGGCAGCCCGAGCAGACCTCGGTGAACACCTGCAGGCCGCGCTGCAGCTGGTTCTTGTCGAAGGTGCCAAACGGGCCTTCATGGGCGAAGGCAACGTCTTCGATATGGCCTTCCGCGCCAGCCGCCAAGGCAGCGCCCGACATCAGGGCAAGAGCGGAAATGGCGCTGATTGCGATTTTACGAAACATCTCAGTCCGTTCCTTTCTCTCACTCGGCCGCATGCGGGTAATGGGCCTTGAAGTCTTCCTCGATGGTCGCGGGCTGCGGCAGCGGCTTTTCGATCACCCCGAGCAGCGGCAGGATCACGAGGAAATAGGCGAACCAGTAGGTAGAGGCTATGAGCGAGATCCAGTCATAGGGCGGATCGGTCGGCATCGCACCCACCCACATCAGCACGACGAAATCGAAGCACAGCAGCGCGAACCACCATTTGAACATCGGGCGATACTTGCCCGACCGCACCGACGAAGTATCCAGCCAGGGGGCCAGCGCCATCACCGCAATCGCGCCGAACATGGCGACCACGCCGAAGAACTTGGCGTCCACGATCCCGAAGGTCAGGAAGCTGGTCAGTTGCACCACCCAGACATCGGCGGTGAAGGCGCGCAGGATCGCGTAGAAGGGCAGGAAGTACCATTCCGGCACGATATGGGCCGGCGTGGCCAACGGGTTCGCCTCGATATAGTTGTCGGGGTGACCCAGATAGTTGGGCATGAAGCCGACGATGGCAAAGAACACCACCAGGATCACGGCCAGCGCGAACAGGTCCTTGATCACATAGTACGGCCAGAACGGCACGGTGTCTTTCTTGGCTTCTTCCTTCGACCCGCGACGCACCTCAACCCCGGTCGGGTTGTTGTTGCCGGTCGTGTGGAAGGCCCAGATATGCACGGCAACCAGCGCCGCAATCACGAAGGGCAACAGGTAATGCAGCGAGAAGAAGCGGTTCAGCGTGGCATTGTCCACTGCAGGCCCGCCCAGCAGCCAGTCCTGAATCGAAGGGCCGACACCCGGGATCGCACCGAACAGGCCGGTGATCACGGTCGCGCCCCAGAAGGACATCTGCCCCCATGGCAGCACATAGCCCATGAAGGCGGTACCCATCATCATCAGATAGATGATCATGCCGATCAGCCAGGTCACTTCGCGCGGGGCCTTGTACGATCCGTAGTACAGGCCGCGGAAGATGTGCAGATACACGGCCACGAAGAACAGCGAAGCGCCGTTGGCGTGCAGGTAGCGCAGCGCCCAGCCGCCATTCACGTCACGCATGATATGTTCGACCGACGCAAAGGCCAGATCGACATGCGGGGTGTAGTGCATCACCAGCACGATGCCGGTCACGATCTGCAGGGCAAGGCAGAAAGTCAGAACGATGCCCCAGATCCACATCCAGTTCAGGTTCTTGGGCGTGGGGATCATCAGAGTGTCATAGGCGAGCCCGACGATGGGCAGGCGCTTGTGCAGCCACTTCTCAACGCCCGATGCGGGCTCGTAATGGTCGTGCGGAATTCCGGCCATTGGGTATACTCCTCAGCCCAGCAGGATCGTGGTTTCGTCGGTGAACTTGGCCACCGGCACATCCAGGTTGCGCGGCGCGGGGCCTTTGCGGATACGGCCCGCAGTGTCGTAATGCGACCCGTGGCAGGGGCAGAACCAGCCGCCGAATTCGCCCGCGCCATTGCCCAGCGGCACGCAACCCAGATGGGTGCAAACCCCCAGCATCACCAGCCATTCGCCCGCTTCATCCAGCGAACGGTTGGCATCGGAGGCATCGGTGCCAGGCTTGTTGGCATTTTCCGACTGGGTATCGATCAGATCGCTCAGCTGCACTGCGCGGGCAGCTTCGATTTCCTCAGGGGTGCGACGGCGGATGAAGACCGGCTTGCCGCGCCATTTCACGGTCAGCTGCGAGCCCACGGCCACGCCCGAGACATCGACATAGATCGAGGCAAGCGCGCGGACATCGGCCGAGGCATTCATCTGGTTGACCAGCGGCCAGACGGCGGCACCGGTCGCCACCGCGCCGGCACCGGCCGTCGCATAATACAGGAAATCCCTGCGGGTGCCTGCGTGATCTTCTGCGTGGGACACGAGATCTTCTCCCTCTCAAGGGCCGCCTCATGCGACCCATGCAAAACCAGGGGCAGTGGTCGCCCACAGCCCGGATGGGCGGGTTTTAGCCAAGGCCCTGCCCTACGTCCAGCGGTCAAAGCCGCGCAGGCCCTGCGAATGCGACCTTTTGTTGCGCTGTGGCCTTGAAGGCGCGGCCCAGGCTTCCTAACGGTCCGGAAAACCTGTCGGACGAACGGGGCTTTGGCACGCATTGCCGTGCCGGTGCCGGCATGGCCTGCACAGTCGGGGCGGAACGGGCCATGCCCACGGCTCCGATTCCGGGAACTTGGACCACCGACAGGCCCACCGGATGCCCCGTCATAGCACCCCTTGTGTCGGTGACGGCAACATTGTGGTTACGGGGGACTGCGCTCTGCAAAGGCAGGCACAAGGCGCATCAGCCCACAGTCAGGCGGCAGGGGGGCGGGTTGCCTGCATGGAGGGGCGGGCCGAAAACTCTGCTTCCCAAGCAGCCAGATGCGGATGATCGGCCCGCCAACCACGATCGGCATGCCGGAAATCCAGATAGCCCAGGGCGGCCCCAACCGCGATCTGGCCCATGGTCAGCGGGCCTTGCAGCCGGTCCATCCAGCGTGTTTCAAGCGCGTCCAGCGCGCGGGCAATCTTGCCCCATTGCCCTTCGACCCAAGGGGAATGGCGCCGCTCTTCAGGACGCATGCGCCATTCATAGACCATCAGCACGGCAGCATCGAGAATGCCATCCGCTGTGGCCTCAAGCGTGACGATGGGCCAATGCGCGGCCCCGGTGCCATAGAGCCCAGCCCCGGCATGATCGTCGATCCAGCGACAGATCACCCGGCTGTCATACAGCACCTCGCCCGTGTCCAGCTCCAGCGCCGGGATCTTGCCTAGCGGGTTCTGCGCCAGGATCAGGTCATCGGGGGCGATGGGTGTTGTCTGCACCGGCACCAGCGCCACCTTCTCCAGCAGCCCCGTTTCGGACAGGGTGACCACAACCTTGCGCACATAGGGCGAGGTCGGCGAGTGATACAGGCGCATGATCGGGCTCCACGATTCGGGTCAGGGCTGGCCGCAGGATAGGCGCGGAATTTCCGGGTTGGAACCCGGCGCGGCCCGTTGCACCCTGCGACGCAGGGAGGACTGACATGACCGACAAAGTAACCGCGCTGGATCTGGAACCTGAAGCCCCGCTGCCCGAAGATGTGGCGACCTATTTCGACAAGTGCCGCGAAAAGCTGGGGCTGATCCCCAATGTGCTGCTGGCCTATGCCTTTGATGCCGAAAAGCTGTGGGCCTTTTCGGCGATGTACAACGATCTGATGCTGGCCCCGTCCGGCCTGACCAAGGCCGAGCGCGAAATGATCGCGGTGGCCGTGTCGGCCCAGAATGCCTGCGTCTATTGTCTGACCGCGCATGGCGCAGCCCTGCGGCAGTTGACCGGCAATCCCGCACTTGCCGAAACCATCGCCCAGAATTGGCGGGTGGCGGACATCACCCCCCGCCAGCGGGCCATGCTGGCCTTTGCGGTAAAGCTGACCAACGCCCCCGCCGACATGGGCGAAGATGATCGCGCCGCCTTGCGCGCTGCGGGGTTCAGCGATGCCGATATCTGGGACATCGCGGCGGTGGCGGCATTCTACAACATGTCAAACCGCGTGGCCGCAGCGGTCGAGATGCGCCCGAACCCGGAGTATCATGGGATGGCACGGTGAAGCGAGCAAGCAATCTGGGGAATCTTCTGAGTGATCCGGTCTCCAGGCTCCAGACCGCAGAAACAAAAGGAACCCCGAGCCTTATGGCGCGGGGTTCGCTGGTGCGCTTCATCCGTATCGTGGATACGGGTGAAGCGAACTCTCCGGCCCTTGCCTATAGCTTGATGACCGTCTTTTCCTGAGCAAGATTACCGTTGTTGGAGTAGGTTATGTATCCTTCAGCGGTGCCATTTTCTTTGCGGTAGAAAGTGCTGCCTGCAAATCCACCGTAGGGGCTTTGTCCTGCGCACTTTGCAGCGAAGCCAATACCATCATCGCTGTCTTTCAACCCGAACGAAGTGATCGAGCCTCCGCACATTTTTGCGGCAAGTGTTTTGATTTCGCTCTCTGAAAAGCCTTGGGCGTTGTACCGACCAGAGACCATGTGTCCGTCTTTGGAAACATTCATGGAAGCAACATTCGGCTGGATGGGACCGCCTCCACATGCGGATAGAAGTAAAAGACCGGCCGCAGCCAATGTTACAGCGATTCTCATGGCATCTCCTTTGCCGACATTCCCTAAGTGGCGCGCAAACTTTAGGTAGATTTGCCCGCGCTCTCTCACTTTAAAGGTGTATTTCGCCCGGAAACAAGTTCAGGATCGCGCAGGCTGCTGGCACTGGCGGGATCGTTCCGCGTAGTCGCTTCGCACTTGCCAGGCTTCTGCGTTTTTCAGCGTGAAGGGCAGATCCGTCTTGCTGCTTTGATTTGGTCTGGGTCTGTATCGGGCAGAAAGTCACGCGCAAGAATGCGACCCGGAAGCGAACAGCCCCCCGAAATGAAAAAACCGCTGCGGTTTCCCACAGCGGTCTTTCAATGCATCGGCGTTACGCTAATCAGCCCTGACGGGCCTTGTAGCGCTTCTGGGTCTTGTTGATCACATAGACCCGGCCTTTACGACGCACAACCTGACAGTCGCGGTGACGCGTCTTCAGCGAGCGCAGCGAGTTCTTGACCTTCATGGCCATCTCTCCATATCGCGGCGCGCGTGCGCCTTGAAACTCGTGCCTTCTTGCGAAAGCGGTGAAATGGTGGGCGGTACTGGGATCGAACCAGTGGCCACTACGATGTCAACGTAGTGCTCTACCGCTGAGCTAACCGCCCACACGCCGGGTGATCCTGCCTGCCGCCCTTCGCCGAAAAACAAAGGACGCGGGCTGAACCGCGTCGGTGAAGGGGTCTATAAAGAGAGTCGCAGGGGTGTTCAAGGGGTTTTGGTCACAGAAAAATTCGCGCTATATGTTTTGTCATGATCCACCGCACCCAGACCGAGGCCTATGTCCTGCTGCGCCCGATGGCGACCTTCGCGCCGCTGGTCTTTTCGTCGCCGCATAGCGGCCGGGATTACCCTTCGGCCTTTCTGGACGCCACGGTGCTTGATTCGCGGCTGATCCGGTCGTCGGAAGATGCCTTTGTGGACAAGCTCTTTGCGGCGGCCCCCCATCATGGCATGCCCCTGCTGGCCGCGCGCGCGCCGCGCGCCTGGCTCGATCTAAACCGCGCCTGCGACGAGCTTGATCCGGCGCTGATCGAAGGGGTCAGCCGCGCGCCCCACAACCCGCGCATCAGTTCGGGCCTGGGCGTGATTCCGCGCGTGGTTGCGCAAGGTCGGCCCATCTATCGCGGCAAACTCCCCCGGTCCGAGGCCGAAGCGCGGCTGCGCGCCCATTGGCACCCCTACCATGACCGGCTGCGCAACCTGATGACCGAAACGGAAAGCCGATTCGGCGAAGCCGTGCTGATCGACTGCCATTCCATGCCGCATGAGGCGATCGAAACCCATGCCAGGCCGGGCAATAGCCACCCCGAGGTGGTGTTGGGCGATCGTTTCGGGGCGGCGGCAGGCCGTGTGGTGATGGACCGGATCGAGACCGCTTTCCGAAGGGCGGGCCTGCGCGTCGCACGCAACGCGCCTTTTGCCGGGGCCTATATCGCCCAGACCTATGGGCGCCCCTCTCGCGGGCATCATGCGGTTCAGGTGGAAATTGACCGCGCGCTGTACATGGATGAGGCGCGGATCGAACCCCGACCGGATTTCCCGGCCTTTCAGGCCCTGATGGCCGAGGTGGTCGCCGATCTGGCCGAAAGCTTCGCCCCCGACCGGCGACTGGCCGCAGAATAACCCTGCCAGAACCTGCGATCAGCGCAGCGCCCGGCCCTTGATGATCGCGTCTTGGCCGAACCTGTTGCGGATCGCATCCGTTGCCTGTTCCGCCCGGGCGCGACGGCTGGCGCCGGGATCAAGCAGATCCTGCGTCACATCAGCCAGTGACCCGGCGCACAGATCGGCAAGCCCTGTGCCGATCAGCCGGTAGGCCGCTCCGGGCGGCACCTGATCGAACATGGCCCGCGCCTCGCGATAGATGCAATCGGCCAGCTGCGTCGGGCTGGACAGCGCATGGCGACGGGTGATCTGGCTGAAATCCACGCGCTTGAGCTTCAGCGTCACCGTGCGGCCTGCCAGATCCTTGGCCTTTGCCCGGTCCGCCACCCCGACCGCCAGCCGCCACAGGTGACCATCCAGCAGATCGGGATCGGCGGTATCTTCGTGAAAGGTGGTTTCCTTGGAAATCGACTTGACCTTCGCATCCCGGCTGACCCGTCGGTCATCCTGCCCCCGCGCCAGATGCCAGAGCCGGTCACCCATATGGCCGAAACGGGCGACCAGATCGCCACGTTCCCATCGCAACAGATCGGTTATGGTGCGAATGCCGGCGCGTTCCAGTGCCGTCTGGGTCGCCGTGCCCACCCCCCAGATCACCCGCACGGATTTGGGGGCCAGAAATGCCGCCGTCTCGGCCCGGCCAATGACCGAAAACCCGCGCGGCTTGTCGAGATCCGAGGCGATCTTGGCCAGAAACTTGTTATGCGACAGCCCGATCGACCCGGAGATGCCCAATTCGTCTTCCATCCGCTTGACCAACCGGGCCAGCATGACCGCAGGCGGCGCACCATGCAGGCGGGCGGTTCCGGTCAGGTCCAGAAAGGCCTCGTCCAGACTGAGGGGTTCGATGGCCGGGGTCAGGTCTTCCATCAATGCGCGGATCTGGCGCGACACCGCCACATAGGCCTGCATGCGCGGCTTGATGACCACCGCCTCGGGGCAGAGCTTCAGCGCCTGAAACATCGGCATGGCCGACCGCACACCGGCAATGCGTGCAACATAGCAGCAGGTTGAAACCACGCCGCGCGTGCCGCCCCCCACAATCACCGGAAGGGCAGCCAGATCGGGATTGTCGCGCTTTTCGACCGAGGCGTAGAAGGCATCGCAATCCATATGGGCAATGGACAGATCAAACAGTTCGGGATGTGCGATCACGCGCGGGCTGCGGCAGGCCGGGCAGCGCGGCCCGCTGTCAAAACTGGTCAGGCAGGATCGGCACAGCGCAGGCATGCCTTCGGTTTAGCACGGCCGCAGGGGCGCGTCACCCTGCGGCGCCTTCGCGAAAGGCGACTACTCTGCCGCAACCGGGCGCAAGGCCCCCGTCTGCGGCGCACCTTCACGCAGATAGCGGGCATGACCCAGATCACCCGCCTCGATCTCGGGCACGCGGCCTGACATCAGATCGGCCAGAACCCGGCCCGATCCGCAAGCCATGGTCCAGCCCAGCGTACCGTGGCCGGTGTTCAGGAACAGGTTGCCGATGGCGCTGCGCCCCACGATAGGGGTGCCATCCGGTGTCATCGGTCGATGGCCGCACCAGAAGCTGGCCCGCGACTGATCGCCCGCGCCGCCAAACAGGTCTTCGACCGAATGGGTCAGCGTGGCCTGCCGCTTGGGCGACAGGGATGTATCAAAGCCCGCGATCTCCGCCATGCCGCCCACCCGGATACGGTCGCCCAGCCGGGTGATCGCGATCTTGTGGGTTTCATCCATGACCGTGGAAACCGGGGCACGGCTTTCATCCACCACCGGAACCGTGATCGAATAGCCCTTCACCGGATAGACCGGCAGCTTGATGCCATGTTCGGCGGTCAGGAAGGGCGAATAGCTGCCCATGGCCACCACGAAGGCATGCGCTTCCATCCGGCCTTCGGACGTATCGACCGAAACGATCCGGTCGCCCGAGCGGTTGAGCCGCAGCACCTTCACGCCCCAGCGGAAGGTCACGCCCAGCCCTTCGGCCCGGTCGGCCAGTGCCTTGGTGAATTTGAAACAATCGCCGGTTTCATCATTGGGCAGGCGCAGACCGCCCGCGATCTTGTCGGCCGAGGCCGCCAATCCCGGTTCCGCCGCCACGCAGCCCGCGCGATCCAGCACTTCGAACGGCACACCGCTGTCGCGCAGCACGGCGATATCCTTGGCCGCGCCATCCACCTGTTTCTGGGTGCGGAACAGCTGCAAAGTGCCCTGCATCCGCTGGTCATATTCGATGCCGGTCTCGGCCCGCAGGTCGATCAGGCAATCGCGCGAATATTCGGCCAGCCGCACCATGCGCGCCTTGTTCACCTGATAGGCTGCGGTGGTGCAGTTCATCAGCATCCGCGCCATCCAGGCCAGTTTCGCCATGTCAGGGCGCGGGTTCAGGATCAGCGGCGCATGCTGCATGAACATCCATTTCAGCGCCTTGACCGGCACCCCCGGTGCCGCCCAGGGCGCGGAATACCCCGGGCTCACCTCGCCTGCATTGGCAAAGCTGGTTTCCAGCGCCGGGCCGGGCTGGCGGTCGATCACCGTCACCTCATGCCCCTGCCGGGCCAGATACCAGGCCGAGGTCACACCGATCACGCCGGCGCCAAGGATGACGATCTTCATGGGGTACTCCGCATCTTTTTGGGATGGCGACAGAATACAGCATCTGCCGGAAATCTTTCCCTGATCACGCCCCGGAAAGCCCCCTTCAATCGAAGAAATCTTCGCATTTTTACACTATAAACGAATAATGATCGGCATATATTCTACATGAAGCAAGATACAACGGCGATTACTGCAGAAGACAACAGAATCATTTGCCTATTGCTTGTGCAGTCTGCGAAGACCATCTTGAACCCATCCTTTACAGGTTCAATTTCCGAGGCATCCATGAACGGTCAGGAATTTCTGGGGGGCAATGCGATTTTTCTCGCGCTTGCTGCCTTTCTCATCCTCTGCGTTTTTCTGGGCGTGCGCATCGTGCCGCAAAGCCAGAAACATGTCGTCGAACGGTTCGGCAGGCTGCGCGCCGTGCTGGGGCCCGGGATCAATTTCGTCGTCCCTTTCCTGGATCGGATCGCCCACAAGGTTTCGGTGCTGGAGCGGCAATTGCCCACTGCCTCGCAGGATGCGATTACTGCCGACAACGTGCTGGTGAAGGTGGAAACTTCGGTCTTCTACCGCATCATCGAACCGGAAAAGACCGTCTATCGCATCCGCGATGTCGATGGCGCGATTGCCACGACGGTCGCGGGGATCGTTCGGTCGGAAATCGGCAAGCTGGAACTGGATCAGGTGCAATCCAACCGGGCGGATCTGATCGGCAAGGTGCGCGAACAGGTTGCCGCGATGGTGGATGACTGGGGGATCGAGGTCACCCGCGCCGAGGTGCTGGATGTGAACCTGGATGACGCGACCCGCGCCGCCATGCTGCAACAGTTGAACGCCGAACGGGCACGCCGCGCACAGGTGACCGAGGCCGAGGGCAAGAAACGTGCCGTTGAACTGAACGCCGAAGCCGAACTCTACGCCGCCGAACAGCAGGCCAAGGCCCGGCGCGTGCTGGCCGATGCCGAAGCCTATGCAACGGGTGTGATTGCCGAGGCGATCAAGATGAACGGGATCGAAGCCGCGCAATATCAGGTCGCGCTGAAACAGGTGGAAGCCCTGTCCGAGGTTGCCAAGGGCGCCGGCAAGCAGACGATCCTTGTGCCGGCCCATGCGCTGGATGCCTTTGCCAATGCCTTTACCATGCTGAAAGGGCGGTCATGAGCTGGTGGGTCTGGGTTGTTGCCGGGTTGGCCGTCGGGATCATCGAAATCCTTGCGCCTGGCTATATCTTTCTGGGCTTTGCCATCGGTGCGGTGGCGGTGGGCCTGCTGCATTGGGCTGGGCTGATGGCCAGCGGGCTTGCATTCCAGATTGCCGCCTTCGCGGTGATCTCGGTTCTGGCGTGGCTTGGCCTGAGCCGCGCCTTCCCGCTGCAGCGCGGTCAGGTCAAACGCTGGACACGCGATATCAACGAGTGATCTCGGGCGATCCGGATAGCGCGGCATCATAGCGGTCGCGGGCCTGACGGACCAAAGGTTGATGGGTATCTGCCCAATCGCGCAATTGCGCCAGCCGCTCCACCAGCCCAAGCGCCATCGGGGTCAGCGCATATTCCACCTGCGGCGGGGCCAGCGGCAGAACCCTGCGGCTGACCAGACCGTCACGCTCCAGATGCCGCAAGGTGACGGACAGCATCCGTTGCGAAACACCATCGATCACCCGGCGCAGCGCATTGAACCGGCACGGACCCTTGCGCAATTCCAGCATCACCAGAACCGACCAGGCATCCCCGATCCGATCCAGCACATCGCGGACGGGGCAGGCATGGTTGACTGAATCGCGCGGTGGCACCCGAGGTTCCCTCCCTGTTACCATAAGCCATATGCGTGCCTATCCCGGCGGCAGCCGTTGTGGACCATATGGTTATTACTCGTGACTTGATACAGATGGTGCAACATGAAATCGATCCTTGTCGCAGGCCTTGCGGGCCTGTTGCTGACCGCCCCGGCCCATGCGGCCGACCTGACGCTGACCCCGTACAATCCTGGGCCTGATGGCATGTTTCCGGTCACCTCCACCCTTGTCGAAGGCCCGACCGAAGTGCTTCTGGTCGATGCGCAGTTCGAAAGGGATGATGCACAGGTGCTGCTTGACCGTATCCGCGCCACAGGCAAACCCCTGACCACGATCTATATCAGCGCAGGCGATCCCGATTTCTATTTCGGGCTGGATGTGATCACGGAGGCCTATCCTGACGCGAAGGTTCTGGCGACCGCAGCAACCGCCGAACACATCAGCAAGACAGCAGAAGGCAAACTTGCCTATTGGGGCCCGATCCTTGGCGCCAATGCCCCGACCCGGCTGATCCAACCTGAGGTCATCGCCACCGATCGCCTGACCGTGGATGGCATTCCGCTGCAGATCACCGGCCCGGAGAGCGCCCATCAGTTTCTTTGGGTTCCATCCGAACAAACCATACTTGGCAGCGTCGCCCTGTTTGAAAACCAGCATGTCTGGATGGCCGATACCCAGACCAAGGCCGCACGGCAGGGCTGGCAGGATACGCTGGCGGCCATGCTGGCCTTGAACCCGGAAAGGGTCATTCCTGGTCACACGCTGGGCAATAGCAGCGAGGCCCCTGATATCATCCGCTTTACTGCAGATTACATCGTGGCCTTCGAGACCGAGGCAGCCACTGCCGCGGGGTCCGCTGCCTTGATTGCCGCGATGCAGGGGCGCTACCCGGCCTTCGCCGCAAGTGCCGGGCTGGAAATCAGCGCAAAGGTGTTCACCGGCGAAATGACCTGGCCGCAATCGGCCAGCAGGATCGGGGCGCAGATAATGATTGCGCCCCGAACAGCCTCAGGGCAGTTCGGCAATCACCGCACGGGCGGCAGCGGCAGGATCCGCATGTTGCCAGATCGGGCGGCCCACCACGATGTGATCGGCTCCGTCGGCAATGGCCTGCGCCGGTGTTGCCACCCGCTTCTGATCGCCCAGGGCCGCGCCTGCAGGCCGCACGCCCGGGGTGACAATCAGCTTGCCCACCGCCTGCGGCAAGGCGCGGATCATCGCAGCCTCTTGCGGGCTGGCGATCACACCATCGGCCCCGGCCTCCAGCGCCCGCGCTGCACGCTCCAGCGTGATGTCATGGATATCGCCGGGCTTGAAGAGATTTGCGTCCAGATCGGCCCGGTCGAGCGAGGTCAGAACGGTGACCGCAAGGATTTTCAGGTCTGATCCCGCGCGGCCCTGCGCGGCGGCGCGCACCACCTGTGGATCGCCATGCACCGTCAGGAAATCCAGATTGTATTGCGCGATGCCCCGGACCGCCGCCTCGATGGTGGCGCCGATGTCAAACAGCTTCAGGTCCAGAAAGACCCGCTTGCCGCGCTCCTGCTTCAGTTCGTTCGCTAGCGCAAAGCCGCCGCCGGTCAGCATGCCCAACCCGACCTTGTAGAAGCTGGCGGCATCCCCGATCCGGTCGGCCAGCGCCAGACCCTGCACCACATTCGGCACATCCAGTGCCACGATCAGACGGTCATCGGACATGCGCCCACCCCTTGTGCCGGTTTCGGCGCGGTTTGGGCTGACAGGCGCGACCTGTCAAGCCCCGGGGATGCCGGCATTGGTCGCGGTGACAATGCGTTCAGTGCCACCGCCGACCTGATGCCAATGCGGTTCAGTTGCCTGCGCTGCCCTCTGCTGCCGGTGCGGCATCATGGCCAGCCGCGCCATGGCCCATCGCCGCATGGTCATGCGCCGCAGCACCGGGCGGATCAACCATGAATTCCACGGCCACACGCCCCGCCTGTTCAAAGACCAGCGTGCCCGGCACCATGTCACCTTCGGACAGTGTTGCCGTCAGGCCCATCAGCATCACATGCATCCCGCCCGGTTCCAGAACGACAGTCTCGCCCGCCGGAATATCGACCGACTCCAGATGTTTCATCCGCGCCACGCCATCGGCCCCATGCTCCGTGGTATGCAGCATCACCGATTGTGCAACCTCCATTTCCACCGCGATCAGACGGTCCGGCGTGGCACCATCATTGGCGATGGCCATGTAACCCGCCGCCGATTTGGCGCTGGCTGCTGGCGCGGGGATATTGGGATGGATGATCTCCAGCCCGTCCTTCTTGACCCCATGGGCCAGAAGCGGGGTCGCAGACAGCACAAGCGCGGCCATCAGGGTCAGAACAGGTTTCATGTCGGATCTCCGAGAAGGGCTGGCAAAGCCAGACGTGGACAAGGCGGCACAACTGCCGCAGAAAGGAAAAGCCCCGTCCGATCCGCTGCCTGAGACTGCCGCAGGATCGGACGGGTCAGTGAAGGCTCGCCCCACGGGATAAGAGGGGCAGAACCGGACGGCCTTGCGGATCATGGGACGCCTCCCCCGCAAGGCCGCCACAACTGCAACGCAGCCGGGCGCGTGATGTCACACAGATGAAGAATCAGGACTGGTCGGCTGCAACCTGTCCGCAAAGGACAGGCGGGCAGGTCAGGCGCGCGGTGGCGCGCGCACCCCATGCGCCGGATCGCGGCCATGGGGCAGAACGGGGAAGCTGTCCGTTTGGGCCAGATCGGCAGGCTGCCAATGCCCGGCAGGCAATGGCAGAGTCGGCGGCTTGGGCAACAGCAAGGACGCGGACAGCGTGCAAACCGGGCAAGCATCGCCGGGCAGCATCTCGCCGTCATCACCGCAAAGGTCGCTGAGCGCACCACCCGCCAGTTCATAGGCAAGTCGATCTGCGTCAGGCGCACGATGCCCTGCGGCGCTGGCCACAAAGGCAAGCACCAGCACCAGAACGGTGGCCCAACGGGCAAACAGGGACGACAGGACTGTCATGGTTGTTGTGATGCCCGATTTGCCTCTGCCGCGCAAGCATCGCAAGATGGCCCAACGCCCTTTTGGCCCCCGTGGCCATGGCAAGCACAGGAACAGTGATGATCGCGGCATTCGATATAGGCGGCACCCATATTCGGGCTGCCCTGTCCAGCGAACCCGGTGCCATTGGCCCGATCCGGCGCGTGGCGACCCCGACCGGGAATTTCGGGGATTTCGTCGCCTGTCTGGCCGAGTTGTCCGAAGACGCGGATCGTCTTGCCATCTCGGTCGCGGGTTGCTGCGATCCGCTGACGGGCCGCATGAAGGTGGCCAATATTCCCTGTCTCGATGGCCGCAGCGCTGCCAATGACCTGTCGCAGGCGCTTGGTCGTCCGGTCTGGATCGGCAATGATGCCGATTGCTTCGCCCTGGCCGAAGCCCTTCAGGGCTCTGGCCGTGGCCATCGGTCGGTCTTCGGGGTGATTCTCGGCACCGGCGTTGGCGGCGGGCTGGTGATCGATGGCAAGATCATCACCGGCGCGGGCGGATTTGCCGGGGAATGGGGCCATGGTCCGGTACAGGACAGCCGACCGCTGGGCCGTGACGTGCCCCGCATGGCCTGTGGCTGTGGACAGGCCGGCTGTCTTGATGCGATCGGATCGGCGCGCGGGATCGAACGGTTGCACCGCCATCTGCACGGCATGGACCTCTCGGCCCGCGCGCTGCTGGAGCTTTGGCAGCAAGACAATGCGCAGGCCACCGACACGATCGCCGTCTGGACCGAGATCATGGCCGGGCCGCTGGCGATGGTGCTGAACGTGATCGGGGCCAGCATCGTGCCGGTGGGTGGCGGGCTGGCGCAGGTTCCGGCGCTGGTCGCCGCGCTGGATGCGGCGGTGCGGGCCCGCAGGCTTTGGCAATCCCCAGGGGCCCTGCTGGTTCCGGCAGAGGTGCCAGGGGAACCAGGGCTGATCGGGGCCACGCTTGCGGGCTGGGCCATGGACGGGGGTGCGGCGCCATGCTGATCGAGATTTGCGTCGATAGCGCTGCCGGTCTGGCCGAGGCCGTGGCCGGAGGGGCCGACAGGATCGAGCTTTGCTCTGCCCTGGCGCTTGGCGGCCTGACACCTTCCCACGGTTTCATGGCCCATGCCGCCAGTTGCGATTTGCCGGTTCTGGCGATGATGCGGCCCCGGGATGGGGATTTCCACTGGTCCGCGACCGAGGTGGAAATCATCCTGAACGACATCGCAAGCGCACGGGCCGCCGGTCTGTCCGGTGTGGTGCTGGGGGCCAGCCTGCCGGATGGGCGGCTGGATGAACCGACCTTGGCCCGGATGGTCGCGGCGGCTGACGGTCTGGACCTGACGCTGCACCGCGCCTTCGATCTAACCCCCGATCCCTTTGCCGCGATGGAAACCGCCATAACGCTCGGCTTTTCGCGCATCCTCAGTTCCGGTCAGGCGCTGCGTGCCGAAGCCGGGTTGCCGCTGTTGCAGGCCTTGCAGCGGCAGGCGGCAGACCGGATCACGCTGATGCCCGGATCAGGGATCACCCCGGAAAATGCAGGCTTGTTCCGTGCAGCAGGGTTTGGCGAAGTTCATGCCTCTTGCAGCGCGGTTGCGGCAAGCTCAGAAAAGGTACAGGCGTTCGGCTTTGCGCAAGCGGGCAGCCGCCGCACCGACGCCCGGGTGATCCGGGCGCTGCGCGCGGCCTGCAGCGCCGATCAGACCTGACGGCCGCGATCAATCCGCAGGAATTCCGCCGCGCGACGGTTGTCTGCAGGCACGGGCACAGGGCGCCGCCGCAGATCCTGCCACAGTCTTTCACTGCCTTCGCGGGCGATCCGCAGGAATTGTGCCACCCTGGTACCCGTGGCGGGGCTGCGCTTGTCGGCCAGATGTTTGGTCATGGGTCACTCCCTCCGATCTGGGGGCACAGTATCACGGATTTCGCCCGATCCCAAACCGTGCAGGCGGGAAATGGCCCAAAGGGCGGCATCAGCCACTGCCGGATCGGGGTCTGACAGATGGGGCCTTGCCACATCAATCAACGAAGGAAGGCCCGAATTGCCGATGGCATAGAGCACATTGCGCAGAAACCGGTCGCGCCCGATCCGCTTGATCGGGCTACCGGCAAAGCGCGCGCGGAAACCGGTATCGTCCAACCCGGCCAATTCGGCCAGTTCCGGCGCCCCGACGCGGGGTTGATAGCCGATCTCCTGCGCAGCAACAGCGAACTTGTTCCACGGACAGGCCGCCAGACAATCGTCGCAGCCATAAATCCGGTTGCCCAGCATCGCCCGCAAATCAGGGTCCACCGGCCCTTTGTGTTCGATGGTCAGGTAGGAAATGCAGCGCCGGGCATCCAGCCGGTAAGGGGCCGGAAAGGCCTGCGTCGGGCAGATGTCCAGACAGGCCCGGCAAGTGCCGCAATGGCTGGTTTCGGCGGTGTCATTCGGCAGGTCGATCGTGGTGAAGATCGCGCCCAGAAAGAACCAGTTGCCCAGATCGCGTGAAAGAAGATTGGTGTGCTTGCCCTGCCAGCCCAACCCCGCCGCCTGCGCCAGCGGCTTTTCCATCACCGGGGCCGTATCGACAAAGACCTTGATCCCCGCCTCTGCCGGGCCCTGATCCAGCAGCCAGCGCCCCAGACGCTTCAGTCGCCGCTTTACCAGATCGTGGTAGTCCTTGCCCTGGGCATAAACACTGATCGCGGCACGATCCGGCATGGCCAGCACGGCACGCGGATCGTCCTGTGGCGTATAGACCTCGGCCAGCATGATGACCGACCGCGCCTCGGGCCACAGGGCCGCCGGATTGCCGCGCCATTCCACCCGCTCGGCCATCCAGCCCATCTGACCATGATGCCCTTCTGCCAGAAAGGCGGCAAGCCGCCCGGCAGCTTCGGGCACGGCATCGGGGGCGCAAATGCCCATCCCGGCGAAGCCCTCTTCCTGCGCCCTTTGGCGCAGCCGATCCTTCAATCCGGCAAGCTGTTCTGCCGTCCAGCGATCCCCGCCAGATCCCGGGGGGGAAAGGCCCCCCGGGTCGCCATCAGAAATCGAGATCGGCATAATGCGCGGGCGGCGGGAAGCCCGGAATCTGATCGGCGAGCAAGGTGCGGAAACTGGGGCGCGATTTCAGCTTCACATACCAGTCCTTCACCGCCGCATGGCGGTTCCAGTCCACATCGCTGATGTAGTCCAGACAGGACAGATGCGCGGCGGCGGCAAAATCCGCCAGTGTCATGCTGTCACCCGCCAGCCAGCGGCGCTGGTCCAGCAGCCAGGCCAGATAATCCAGATGGTATTTGATCCGGGTCGCGCCGAATTTCACATTGCGGCTGTCGGGATAGCCGGTGCCCTGCACCTTGCGGTTCACCCGTTCGTACAACAGTTTGGACGTGACCTCGTTGTGGAACTTGTCATCGAACCAGCTGCACAGCCGCCGCACCTCATAGCGGGCATCCACATCGCGCGGCATCAGGGCAGGCGCAGGATAGGCTTCATCCAGCCATTCGCAAATCGCCTGACTTTCGCTCATCATCCGGCCTTCGATCCGCAACACCGGCACCTTGCCCGCAGGGTTGCGGCGCAGGAAATCCGGCGTGCCTTCCCAATACCGTTCTTCGATCAGTTCCACCTCGATCCGCTTTTCGGCCAATGTCAGGCGGACCTTGCGGCAAAAGGGGGAAAGGGGAACGTGATACAGTCGGTTCATGGGTCTATCCGGATGGGAATGACCCGTGATAGCCCCGCAGGGCAGAGGGATCAATGGTTGCGGCGTCAGTTCTCGAAACAGGCGGCCCGGCCATCGGCCAGAATCGTCTCGGCCCCCGAGATGATCTGCGCGGTCCGCCGCCGCACCACCGGGCCGGGGCGGGCCGGATTGCGGCCCTTCGGATCCGGCAGCACCGCCGCCAGCCGCGCAGCCTGCGTAGGCGTCAGATCGCGGGCCGACACCCCGAACCAATGCTGGGCGGCAGCCTCGACGCCAAAGACACCTTCGCCGAATTCGGCCACGTTCAGATAGACATGCAGGATGCGCTTCTTGGTCCAGACCAGTTCGACCAGCGGTGTGATCGCGCCTTCGGCGGCTTTGCGGGCCCATGTCCGACCATGCCAGAGAAAGACATTCTTCACCACCTGCTGCGACAGGGTCGAAGCCCCCCTGCCCCGACCTTCGGCCAGGGCCGCGCGAATGGCGACCATGTCAAACCCCCAATGCAGGCAGAAATTGGCATCTTCGGCCGCAACAACCGATCGCGCCATGACCGGCGCAATATCATCCCAGCCGACCCAGTCCTTTTGCAACCCGCCAAGGCGCCAGCTTTCCTGCATCTGGTAGATATTGGTTGGCACCGGCAGGACGGCATAGATCAGGATCAGTCCCGCGAATAACGCCACAACACCGACCACACCACGCCGAACCCACAGAAACAGCCGACGCCGCAAGGGCACGGGCGGCACCTCGATGATTTCGGGTTCCGGCGGTGGTGCAGGTTTCTTGCGGGTGGTTTTCGCCATGCGGCCCAGAAACCACAAAGCGCTGTGCAGGGTCAAGCAAGGCCCTGTCGGGCAGCCACAAACACCGAACCTGTCGCGGCTGCGCCCGATGCGGGTCTGGCATTGGGGGATGGGCGGGTGGCTGGCGAAATGCGGGCTGCCTGACCTGTCTGCCGGGGAATTTGCGGTGGGATGCGGGGCTGGCTAAAGCTGGCTGCGTATCCTGCCTATATCCCAGACTTAGCCAGGGAACCGGCGCATGTCAATTTTATTCTGCAATTTCAAATAGTTAACCTTTTAAATCAGGAATGCGCCGCTGACGGGCCTGACAATGACAAAGGGCGGGGTTTCCCCCGCCCTTGGCCTGATGGGTTTACGGCGTCACTCTGCCGGAACCCGCGCCGCCTCATCGCTGAGCGGATGGGGCAGATGCACCAGCATTTCCTTCGGGCAGACCTGCAGGAAATTCGCCCGCTCGGCCTCCCAGTTGGCCAGGATGCGCTGCGCCTTCTGGCTGCCGGTTTCCGCGGCATGCCGTTCGACCAGCCCCTTGAGCTGTGCCTCCCAATGCGGATGGCTGACAGCACAGGTGACAAGGCTTTCCAGGTTCATGAACTCTTCCGCGACCCCATCGGGATCGTAAAGATATGCCATGCCCCCGGTCATGCCGGCGCCGAAGTTGGCCCCGATCTTGCCCAGAATCACCGCCACACCACCGGTCATGTATTCACAGCCGTTCGATCCGCAGCCCTCGATCACCACCGATGCACCCGAGTTGCGCACCGCGAACCGTTCACCCGCCTTGCCAGCGGCGAACAGATAGCCCGCCGTCGCCCCATACAGAACTGTGTTGCCGATTATTGTGTTCTGATCCGCAACCAGCGGCGATGACATCTGCGGCCGGACCACAATCAGACCACCTGACAGGCCCTTGCCGACATAGTCGTTGGCATCGCCCTGCACTTCGATCTTCAGCCCGTTCACCGCGAAAGCGCCCAGCGATTGCCCGGCGTTACCGGTCAGCTTCACCGTCAGGTGATCGGGCTGCAGACTGTTGCGCATGCCGAACTTCTTCACGATATGGCTCGACGAGCGGGTGCCGATGGTGCGCAGCGTGTTGCGCACGGCATAGGACAACTGCATCTTTTCGCCATCTTCAAAGAAGCGCGCGCCGTCCTTGACGATTTCGGCATCCAGCGTATCGGGCACCGCATTGCGCGGCTTCGACCGGTCATAGGTGATCTTGTTGGCCCCATCCACCGTGATGAGCAGCGGATTGAGGTCCAGATCATCCAGATGCGCCGACCCACGGCTGACCTGGCTCAGCAGATCGGCCCGACCGATGATTTCATCCATCGACCGTGCGCCGATGGAGGCAAGGATTTCCCGCACTTCCTGGGCATAGAAGGTGATGAGGTTCACCACCTTGTCCGCCGTGCCGGTGAACTTGGCGCGCAGATCGGGGTTCTGGGTGCAGACGCCCACCGGGCAGGTGTTCGACTGGCACTGACGCACCATGATGCAGCCCATGGCGATCAGGGCCGCCGTGCCGATGCCATATTCCTCGGCCCCCAGCATTGCCGCCATGACCACATCGCGACCGGTGCGCAGACCACCATCGGTGCGCAGCGTCACCCGCTCGCGCAGGTTGTTCATGGTCAGAACCTGGTTAGCCTCGGTCAGACCCATTTCCCATGGCAGGCCGGCATATTTGATCGAGGTGCCAGGGCTGGCACCCGTGCCGCCATTATGGCCGGAAATCAGGATGATATCGGCCTTGGCCTTGGCCACACCGGCGGCAATCGTGCCCACACCGGAGGCCGACACCAGCTTCACCGTCACCTTGCAACGCGGATTGATCTGCTTGAGATCGTAGATCAGCTGCGCCAGATCCTCGATCGAATAGATGTCGTGATGCGGCGGCGGGCTGATCAGCGTCACGCCCTTGGTCGAATGGCGCAGACGGGCGATCAGGTCGGTGACCTTCATGCCGGGCAACTGGCCACCCTCGCCAGGCTTGGCACCCTGGGCGACCTTGATTTCCAGCTCTTCGCAGGCGTTCAGGTATTCGGCGGTCACACCGAACCGGCCCGAAGCCACCTGCTTGATCTTGGCACAGGGGTTATCGCCATTCGGGAAGGGGTGCTGATGCGCCGGGTCTTCGCCGCCTTCGCCGCTGTCGGATTTCGCGCCGATGCGGTTCATGGCGATGTTCAGTGTCATATGCGCCTCGGGGCCAAGCGCCCCAAGCGACATGCCCGGCGTCACGAACCGCTTGCGGATCGAGGTGATGCTCTCCACCTCGTCAATCGGCACCGGCTTGCCCAGCGGCTTGATATCCAGCAGGTCGCGGATATGGATGGGCGGGTTCGCCCGCATCGCCGCCGAATACTGCTTCCAGATGTCATAAGACGCCCGGTCGCAGGCTGCCTGGAGCATATGCATGGTCTGGGCTTCCCAGGCGTGCTTTTCGCCCGAACGCCGCGCCTTGTAGAACCCGCCGATGGGCAGCACATCGCTGCCCCCCTTCCAGCCACGGGCATGGATTTCCTCCAGCTTCATCTGGATACCATGCAGACCGATGCCGGAAATGCGGCTGTGCATGCCGGGGAAATACTCCGCCACCATGGCCCGCGACAGGCCCACCGCCTCGAAGTTCAGCCCACCCCGATACGAAGACACAACCGAAATGCCCATCTTCGCCATGATCTTCAACAGACCCGCATCAATGGCATCGCGGTAGCGGCGCATCGCATCGGTCAGGCTGCCTTCCAGCAGGCCACGGGCGATCCGGTCGGCGATGCTGTCCTGCGCCAGATAGGCGTTCACCGTCGTGGCCCCGCAGCCGATCAGCACCGCAAAGTAATGCGGGTCGATACATTCGGCCGACCGGACGTTCAGGCTGGTGAAGGTGCGCAGCCCCTTGCGCGTCAGCCAGCTATGCACCGCGCTGGTGGCAAGGATCATCGGCATCGCCACCTTGGTCGCGCCCTGATGTTCATCGGTCAGCACCAGATGCGCCGCGCCCGACCGCACGGCATCTTCGGCCTCGGCACGGATGCGCTCCAGCCCCATCCGCAGCGCGTCCTGATCGCTGCCTGCGGGGAAGGTGCAGTCGATGATCGCCACCTGCGCCCCGAACTGGCGCAGCATCACCTGATATTCCACATTGGCGATGAACGGGCTTTCCAGCACAAGGATTTCAGTCTGGGCCGAGCTTTCGTCCAGCACGTTCTTCAGATTGCCAAACCGCGTCTTCAGGCTCATCACCCGGGTTTCACGCAGACTGTCGATCGGCGGGTTGGTGACCTGGCTGAAGTTCTGACGGAAATAGTGCGACAGCGGGCGGTACTGCTTGGACAGCACCGCAACCGGCGTATCATCGCCCATCGAGGCGACCATTTCCTTGCCGTCTTCGGCCATGGGCGCCAGAACCTGTTCCAGTTCCTCGACGCTATAGCCCGCCGCGATCTGGCGCTTGCGCAGATCGGCGCCCTGATAGGTCTGCACTTCGGGCACATCGCGCAGCATGCTGTTCAGATCGACGACCTTTTCGATCCATTCGCCATAGGGCTGGCTGGCGGCCAGACGGTCCTTCATCTCGGCGTCGTGGTACAGCTTGCCCTCTTTGGTATCGACGGCAATCATCTGCCCCGGCCCAAGCGCGCCCTTTTCACGGATGGTGGTTTCATCCACCGGCACCATGCCCGCCTCGGACCCCGCGATCAGCAAGCCGTCGCCGGTGACGACATAGCGCATCGGGCGCAAGCCGTTGCGGTCAAGGCCCCCACAAACCCAGCGGCCATCGGTCATGGCCAGCGCGGCGGGGCCGTCCCATGGCTCCATGACGGCGTTGCAATAGGCATACATATCCGCCCATGCCTTCGGCATGTCTGTGGTGGTCTTGCTCCAGGCTTCTGGCACCAGCATGGTTTTGGCCATGGGGGCAGACCGGCCTGACCGCACCAGAACTTCGAACACCGCATCCAGCGCGCCCGAATCCGATGTGCCGCCCGGGATGATCGGCTTGATGTCTTCGGCCATTTCACCAAAGGCGCTGGAGGCCATGCGGATCTCATGGCTGCGCATCCAGTTCACGTTGCCTTTCAGCGTGTTGATCTCGCCGTTATGGGCCAGCATGCGGAAGGGCTGCGCCAGCCACCATTGCGGGAAAGTATTGGTGGAATAGCGCTGATGGTAGATGGCGAAGGTGGATTCGAACCGCTCATCCTGCAGGTCGGGGTAGAAGACCGAAACCTGCTCGGCCAGCATCATGCCCTTGTAGATGATCGAGCGGCAGGACAGCGAACACAGGTAGCAGCCCGCGATGCCAGCAGCAGTCACCGCCTTTTCGATGCGACGGCGGATGATATACAGCTCGCGCTCGAACTGTTCCTGATCCACGTCCTTTTCGCAGCGGATGAGGATCTGTTCGATTTCGGGGCGGGTGGCATTGGCCTTTTCACCCAGCACCGATGTATCCACTGGCACATGACGCCAGCCATAGATGTAATGGCCCATGCGCAGCACTTCGGTTTCCACGATCGTGCGGCAGCGTTCCTGAGCGGCGAAATCGGTGCGCGGCAGGAAAACCTGACCGACGGCGATCAGCTTGGCCGGATCAGGCTCGTGCCCGGTGCGGCGCACGACATCATAGAAGAACTTCACCGGGATCTGGATATGGATGCCCGCGCCGTCACCGGTCTTGCCATCCGCATCCACGGCGCCGCGGTGCCAGATGGCGCGCAGCGCATCAAGACCCGCCTCCACCACTTTGCGGGTGGGCTTGCCGCTGATCGACGCCACCAGACCGACGCCACAAGAGGAATGTTCGTCATCCTCCTTGTAAAGCCCGTGCTCATGCATCCAGGCGCGCTTGGTTTCCTCGGCCTTCACCCAGGCTTCATCATAGATCGTCATGGCTCACTCCTCTGGGTTGGCTTGCAGCGAGGCCTCGAATTCGGCCCCGGTCAGTCGTGAATGGGTGCCCGCGAGCGCATAGCCATCCGGCCTTCCATCGACATAGATTTCGCGGGTCAGCGGCAGGCCGTTGGGATCATCCAAAGTGCCCACCGACAGGTAATAATCGGCAGTGGCGGCATCGGGTTGGGTCAGCCGATACCATAGCCCCGCGCCACAGCAGGCGCAGAAGGATCGCGCGGCCCAGGGCGACGAGACATAGGTGCTGATATGCTCCGCCCCTTCGATCTGCATGGCGGCATAGGGCACCACAACACTCAGCGACATCGCCCCGGTAATGCGGCGGCACATGCTGCAATGGCAGGCATGCATGTGGTCGGGAAGGTCCGCCGCAACATAGCGCACCGCGCCACACAGACAGCCGCCCTGGCGTTCAGCGGTCATGGCGCACCTGTTGCGGTAGCAAGGTCCCCGGGGCCTCGGACATCATTGCCCCACATTCAAAGATCGGCTGGGTGGCGGCAAAGCCCTTTTCGCCGGGCAGGATGAACTGCACCGGGCTGCCATCGCTGGGCAACCAGTCGCTGCCATCATGCCATTCCGAAGGTCCGGCAAAGAACAGCCGCCATTCGGGATGCACATATTCCCGGCCGCGCGCACGGCGCAGTTGGTTGCCTTCGGCATCGACTTCGGTGAAATCGAATTCGGTCTGCAGCAGTTCAATCCCGTCAATGGCAATACGCTGTCCAGTCAGGGCGTCATGCCCCGTGACATGCGTTTTCTCGCCATTGTCGCGGCTAAGCCGGAAATCGAAATCGTCGCGCCCCTGCAGCAGGTCAGAAAAGCTGGCCGGATCATCGGCCCCGTCCAGCACCTGCTTGACGCGCGGATTGAATTCGTAGCTTTCCACCCATTGCGCCTCGGCATCAATGCGCGACAGGAAGAAAATGCCCTCCAGATCGAAATCGGCACGCCACTGATCACCCGGCTGATCGGCGCTGCAGCGGTAATGGTTGGAGACCCGACAGCCGCGCGATTGCACGGTCAGCCAGGTTTCGCAGCCCTCCGGGGCCTTGAAACTGCCCGCACCAACCGGCGCCGCGGCACTCAGCAGCAGCGCAACCAATGCGGCGGTAATGCCTTTTCCCTTCGTCATGGCCCATGGCCCTTTCGTTCAGGTCAGCCTTGCTGCCCCATCCATCCGGGGCAGCGTAAAAGTATCGCGATTACTCGGCGGCCACGCTGGCCGGTTGGGCCAGGAAATCCGCGATCGCCTCGGCGGCCTCGCGCCCGTCGCGGATGGCCCAGACCACCAGCGAGGCCCCGCGCACGATATCCCCCACCGCAAAGACGCCCGGCAGGGCCGTCTCATGGGTGCGGAAATCGGCCTTGATGGTGCCCCAACGGGTGATTGCAAGTTCCGGCACGCCCCAAAGCTTGGGCAGGTCTTCCGGTTCAAAGCCAAGCGCGGTGATCACCAGATCGGCCGGTTCGATGTAATCGGCACCTTCGATGATCTCGGGGCTTTGGCGGCCGCTGGCATCGGGGGCACCAAGGCGCATCTTCTGCACCATCACACCCTCGACAGTTCCATTGCCGGTAAAGCCCTTGGGCGCCGCCAGCCAGACGAATTCCACGCCTTCTTCTTCGGCGTTCTGGGTTTCGCGCTGACTGCCGGGCATATTGGCCCGATCGCGGCGATACAGGCATTTTACGCTGGTCGCACCCTGCCGGATCGCCGTGCGCACGCAATCCATCGCCGTGTCGCCGCCACCGATGACCACCACCCGCTTGCCCTCGGCATTCAGGGTGCCATTGTCGAAGGCCTCGACATCATCGCCAAAGCTTTTGCGGTTGGATGAGGTCAGGTAGTCCAACGCCTGAACGATGCCTTTCTGGCCTACCCCCGGCCCGCCGGTGTCGCGCATCTTGTAAACGCCCGTGGCGATCAGCACGGCATCATGCTGGCCCCGGATGGCATCAAAGCTCAGATCCTCACCCACGCGGCAATTCAGCACGAAATGGACCCCAGCCTGTTCCAGTTGTTCCACACGACGCATGACGACCGGCTTTTCCAGCTTGAAGCCCGGGATGCCATAGGTCAGCAACCCACCCGCCCGATCGTAGCGATCATAGACCGTGACCTGAAAGCCCTTGCGGCGCAGCATGTCGGCGGCAGCAAGACCACCCGGGCCCGCGCCAATGATGCCGACGCTTTCGCTGCGCTCCATCGCGGGGAGATTGGGCAGAACCCAACCATTTTCCCAGGCAGTATCTGTGATGTATTTCTCGACCGACCCGATGGTCACCGTGCCATGGCCCGATTGTTCGATCACGCAATTGCCTTCGCAAAGCCGATCCTGGGGGCAGATGCGGCCACAGATTTCGGGGAAGGTATTGGTTGCCTGGCTCAGGGCATAGGCCTCTTCCAGCCGCCCCTCGGCGGTCATGCGCAGCCAATCGGGGATATTGTTGTGCAGCGGGCAATGCGATTGGCAATAGGGCACGCCGCACTGGCTGCAGCGGCTGGCCTGTTCCGCCGCCTTTTGCGCGGCAAATTCCCGATAGATTTCATGGAAATCCTGTGCCCGCAGGTCTGCCGGACGCTTTTCGGGCATCTCCCGCTTCACGCTGACGAACTGAAGCATGCGATCCTTGGCCATGGTGGCGCCTCCCTGCGGCAAAAAGGTGGGTGCGCCTTGATAAACCGGGATATTTCCGAATAAAAGTCAGCAATGCTGACCTTATTTCAGGTTTTTTGCAATTTAGGTCCGCTTTTCTGACATAATTTTCATTTTTTATGTCAGCACGACTTACCTATATTCCTATGGCCACGTCAAAAGAGCGCACAGCGCCACAACCCCAACGATGATTCGCCACCAGCCGAACAGCCCATAGCCATTGCGCGCGACATAGCCGAGCAGCCATTTCACCACAAAGACCGCTGCGATGAAGGCCGTGGCAAAGCCGACGCCGATTTCCGTCAGGGCAGCACTGTCCAGGGCATCGCGGTTCTTCCAGAGATCATAGGCGAAGGCACCCGCCATGGTCGGCATCGACAGGAAGAACGAAAATTCGGCCGCCCCCCGACGCGAGACCCCCAGCAAGAGCGCCCCGACAATGGTCGATCCCGACCGGCTGACGCCAGGAATCATGGCAAGGCACTGGATCAGGCCGATCTTCAGCGCCACGCCCAGCGGCACATCCTGCGCATCTTCATAGCGGGGTGTAAGCGCCATGCGATCAACCACCAGAAGTACGATACCACCCAGGATCAGGTTTACCACGATTAGCATCGGCGTTTCGAACAGGACCGTCTTGATGAAGTCATGCGCCAATACGCCGACGACCACTGCAGGAAAGAAGGCCAGCGCCACTGCGGCAATGAAACGCCGCGCGGCAGGATCATGTGGGGCGCTGGAAAACAGGTGGATCAGCCGCGCCGCATAGACTGACAGCACCGCCAGCACCGCGCCAAGCTGGATCACCACCTCAAAGGCATTTCCGGCACTCTCAAAGCCCAGAAAATGCCCAGCCAGCAGGATATGGCCCGTCGAGGAAACCGGGATGAACTCGGTCAGCCCTTCCAGTACCCCCAGAAAGGCCGCGACGAGCAGATTGTCCGCCATGATCAGGCTTTGCGCAGGTTCTTGGCCGAAGCCTTGATGGCGTCATACTGCCCCGAGGGACGATAGGGCCACAGATAATCGGGCAGCACAGCGGCGATGGCCGAAGGCGCGATCCCAAGATCGGCAAAGCCCTTGGCATCGGCACTGACCACGTTGTCGCGATAAAGGTTCTTCAGTTGATCGCCGGTCAGCACCTTGTTTTCGATCAGCCCCAGCGTGCAGGCCTGCACCGCGTCAAACCCGAAAGCCATGACCCGCCCGACAAAACGCGGCAGCGGCAGCACCAGCCGACGGCGGTTGATGGCCTTGAGCATGGTGTGCATCAGCCCGGCGAAGGTATCGACATCCGGCCCGCCCAATTCGTAGATGCCGGGCTGTGCCTGCCCCAGCGCGCCTTGCACTGCGGCTGCCGCCACGTCTTCGACATGCACCGGCTGGAACCGGGTCTTTGCGCCAAAGATCGGCAGGATCGGCGACATGCGCGCCATGCTGGCAAAACGGTTGAAGAATTGGTCTTCATTGCCAAAGATCACCGAAGGCCGCAGGATCATGGCCGTGGGGAACGCCGCCAGAACGGCAGCCTCACCTTCGGCCTTGGTTACGGCGTAATCGCTGGGCGATGAGGCATCTGCACCAATGGCCGAAACATGCACCAGATGGCCAACACCTTCCGCGGCAGCCAGACGGGCCACGCGACCAGCCCCTTCTGCCTGCACCGCATCGAACCGGTTCTTGCCCACCGCGTTCAGGATGCCCACGCAGTTGACCACCGCATCTGCCCCACGCAGGGCCGCTGCGACGCTGGCTTCATCCCGGATGTTGCACAGGACGGGCTCCACCTGCCCCACGACGCCATAAGGGCGCACGAAAAGCGCCTCGTTCGGGCGGCGGGTGGCCACGCGGACGCGCCAGCCTTCCTTTGCCATGCGCCGTGCGATGTAGCGCCCGACAAACCCCGAACCGCCAAAGATCGTGACCAGCTTGCTCATGTTCCGCGAGCCCTTCCCGTCAGGTATTGGTGCAAAATTCCCTGTCTCCATAGCTATTAGGCGTTTTCCAAACAAGCTGCAAATCCTTGCCAAGAATTTTCACGACAGCCTGTTGACACCCCTGCCCGCCCCGCATAGAAGCCGCTTCACGACATCGCCCAGATGGCGGAATTGGTAGACGCGCTGGTTTCAGGTACCAGTGCCGCAAGGCGTGGAGGTTCGA